>NZ_BBPO01000005.1:112422-116616 GCF_000787815.1 Streptacidiphilus neutrinimicus | reverse complement strand
GGAGGCCGCCCCCGCCGTTCGGCGGGGGCGGCCCTCGGTCGTTCGTAGGACATCGACCCCTGCCGCGCGTACTGAGACGCAGGTCACCGGCCTGCTGTGGCGCGCCCCACTTACTAGCGGTAACCCTTGCTCCGTTTGTGAAGCCCATGTGAGTGTTCACGAGGCAGGCGGTCAGAGAGCCTGCCGGGAGCGCGGTGACCGGTGCCAGAGCACCGACCTGTCAAACGCCGAACCGCTCCCCTGCTCGATCGGGCGAAGCCCGATGTCGCCGTGTGCGGAACCCATACGCAGCGACGCCGTTCTGGCGGTCGCCGGGATTCGTGCGCCCTCGGCCTCGGGCAGTTCCGTCGACCTTGGAGTGACATGCGACCCCGCATCCGCCTGAACCTCGTGCAGCTCAACAAGCGTCTCGCCACGACCCGCCTGAACCGGCGCGTCACCGCCGGCATCGGCGCCGCCCTGCTGGTCACCGGTGCCGCGACCGGCACCGCCGTGGCTCTGACGGGCAACGACTCCCCCGCCCACACCGCCGCCGCGGCCAGCACCGTCGCCGCCGCGCGTCCCACCACGGACAGCGCGAACCGCTCCGAGCAGCGTGCCCCGCTGGCCAGCCAGTCCGCGCAGGCCGCTGCCGCCGCCAAGGCGAAGGCCGACGCGGACGCGAAGGCCAAGGCGGACGCCGCGGCCAAGGCCAAGGCCGCCGCCGACGCCGCCGCGAAGGCGAAGGCCCAGCAGCAGGCGCAGGCCCAGGCCGCTGCCGCCGCCAAGGCGAAGGCCCAGCAGCAGGCGCAGGCCGCTGCCGCCGCCAAGGCGAAGGCCCAGCAGCAGGCGCAGGCCCAGGCCGCCGCCAAGGCTGCCGCCGCCGCTGCCGCCGCCAAGGCCGCGCAGCCGGTCTACGCGAACAACCTGAGCGGCTGGATCGCCCAGGCCCAGGCCGTCCTCGCCGCCCACGGCGACCACGTCCCGCCGGCCGCCGCCATCCAGGCCCGTGCCATGACGGAGTCCTCCGGCAACCCCCTCGCGGTCAACAACTGGGACGGCAACGCCGCCGCGGGCACCCCGTCCGAGGGCCTGATGCAGACCATCCAGCCGACCTTCAACGCCTACGCGCTGCCGGGTTACACGGACATCTGGAACCCGGTCGACAACATCATCGCCGCCGTGCGCTACGCGAACGCCACCTACGGCGCCTTCGAGAACATCGCCTACGGCACCCAGGGCTACTGATCAGGAACACCTGACCCCAGCGGCGGCTTTCATCCCTGTCCGCGCCGCTGGACCAAGGCCGCTCCCGCCTCGCGCGGGGGCGGCCTTGTCGCGTTCGCCCGATCACCCTTGTCGCGTTCGCCCGATCACCCTTGTCGCGTTCGCCCGATCACCATGCTTGGCTGATACCCCCTAGGGGTACAGGGGGGTGGTCGGCTCGCAGACTCGTCGCTCCGCGGAGATGATCACACCATGTCGGTCGTTCACGCCGTGCTCCACGCCCTGTCCATCGCGGGGTCGATGACCTGGGCGATCACCTGGGCCCTGATCCTCGGCTTCCTGCTGTCGGCGATCGTCCAGGCCGTGGTGCGCAAGGAGACGGTGGCCCGGCTGATGGGCGACGACCGGCCCCGGACGCTGGCCGTCTCCTCGCTCCTGGGCATGGCGTCCTCGTCCTGCTCCTACGCGGCGGTCGCGCTGGCCCGTTCGCTGTTCCGCAAGGGCGCGGACTTCACCGCGGCGATGGCCTTCGAGATCGCCTCGACCAACCTGGTGATCGAACTCGGGGTGATCCTGGCGCTGCTGATGGGCTGGCAGTTCACCCTCGCCGAGTTCACCGGCGGCCCCGTCATGATCGTGGTGCTGGCCCTGCTCTTCCGGCTCACCCTGCGCAGTCGTCTGCTGCGCGAGGCCCGCACCCAGGCCGATCGCGGCCTCGCGGGCGCGATGGAGGGCCACGCCGCGATGGACATGTCCGTCGGCGGCACGGGCTCCTTCCGCAGGCGGCTGCTTTCGCGCCGCGGCATCACCGCCGTCTCCCACGTGTTCGTCATGGAGTGGGCGGCGATCCTGCGAGACCTGGTGGTCGGCCTGCTGATCGCCGGGGCCATCGCGGCCTGGGTGCCGGACTCCTTCTGGCAGCACTTCTTCTTCGACGGACACCCGCTGCTGTCCAAGATCTGGGGACCGTTGATCGGCCCGGTGGTGGCGCTGGCGTCCTTCGTCTGCTCCATCGGCAACGTGCCGCTGGCGGTCGTGCTGTGGAAGGGCGGCATCAGCTTCGGCGGCGTCGTCGCGTTCATCTTCGCCGACCTGCTGATCCTGCCGATCCTCAACATCTACCGGAAGTACTACGGCGGACGGATGGCGCTCTACCTCGCCGCGACCTTCTACGCCGCGATGGTGGTCGCCGGGTACGCGGTGGAGCTCGTCTTCGGCGGACTGGGGCTGGTGCCGGACCAGTCCCAGGCCAAGCTCCCGACGGACGGCGTGAGCTGGAACTACACCACCTTCCTCAACATCGCGTTCCTGCTGGTGGCCGCCGCCCTGGTGATCCGGTTCCTGCGCACCGGCGGGCGCGCGATGCTCGCCATGATGGGCGGCTCCCCCGACGCCATGGACGACGCCACAGACCACCCGGCTCACGACCAGCCCTACGGCCACGAGGCGTGAACCGGCAGCGGCAGATCAGGCGGGACGTCGTCCGCCGACTCCGGACAGGCGTCCATCGCCGCGATCACCCGCGCGAACCACTCGGTGAGCGCACCGCGCAGACCGGGAACGTCGGGCAGGGCCACGTCGTCGTCAGCAGACCGGCACGGGACGATGCGTCAGCAGACCGGCACGGCCTGTGATCAACAGCCTCCGTGAGGGCCGCACGAGGGGCCCCGTTCGTGTCGGCGGGGACGCGGCCGACGCTCCGCAGGCCGTTACCCCTATCGTGGGTGCCCACCGCCCACGTCACCGACTCAGCCAGGGACCTCCGCTTATGACCCTCGCTTCCGTCCACAGCACCAGCACCCTCCCGTCACCGCTCTTGTCGCCCGAAGCCCGGGAAGACCTGAACCGCTACGCGGAGGCCGGCGGGTTCACCCTCCGGGCCGAAACCCACCCCTGGTACGCCGCCTTCGCCTCCGTGTCCCGCCTGGACGAGGCGCGCGCCGCGTCCACCGTCCTCGCGGAGCTGCGCGGCCACAACGTCCCCGACCTCCAGCAGGCGGCGGAACGGCTCGCCGAGCTGCCCGACCTCACCGCGCCCACGACCGTCCGCGAGACGGCCACCGCCGTGGCCCTGCTGCTGCGGGTCCGCAGCACGCTGGAGGTGCTGCGCCCCGAGGCGTACGCCGCCGAGGCCGACGCGCTCGACGCGCTGCTCGCCGCGACGGCCACCTCCGGGTGGCGCGCGGAGCGCGGCGTCAGCCAGTCCTGGTGGCAGCGGACCCGCCTCGCCCGCCGCGCCCGCTCCCTCACCGCGTCGCGCGGCGCGAGCCGCTCCGAGCTCCACGACGCGCTCGCGGAGACGGCGGCGACCCGCACCGAGTGGGCGGCCCTCACCGGCACCGACGCCCGCCCCGCGCTCCCGGGCGACGCCTCCTTCCTCGACCCCGCCGGCCCCGCCGCGGAGGCCGCGCTCACCGGCCTCGACCAGCTCACCGCGCTGCTGCGCGACGAGTCCGAGACGGCTCTGGCGGACCTCCCCTTCGCGGAGCTGGCCTCCCTCCTGGACCACCTCGCCAGCGACGAGGGCACCCTCTACCGTCTCCCCCGCCTCCGCGAGCTCCACGACGCGCTGACGGCCCAGGGCCTGGGCGACCTCCTGTCCCAACTCACCGCCGAACAGGCCGATGTGACGGCCACCGCAGCCGTCATCGCCCAGCGCACCGCCCTGGACCCGGCCGCCGAGGCAGCCCTGACGGCGGACACCGATGCCGAGGCTGAGGCGGTCGCAGAGCCGACGGTGGACACCGAGGTTGAGCCCGAGTCAGCCGCCGCCGTCGAGCTGGCGCCCGAATCCGAGACCGCCACGGGCACCGAGGCGGAGCCGGTCGCCGAGGCCGCCACGGACACCGAGGCGGAGGCCGAGACCGAGCTGGTCGCCGTAACCGAGCCCGTCACGTACAGCGTGACCGACGTCGAGCCCGCCGCGACGGCGGAGCAGACGGTCGCGGACGCCGACGCGGACCCCGCGCACAGCGCCGAGGCGGAGCC
>NZ_BBPO01000005.1:104650-111801 GCF_000787815.1 Streptacidiphilus neutrinimicus | reverse complement strand
TCACGCACGTGGAGGCGGAGGCCGAGCAGGCTGAGCTGGTCGCAGATGCCGAGGTCGAGGCCCCCACCGACATGGAGCCCGCAACCGCGGACCAGCCGCAGGCCGTGGTCGAGGCCGAGCCCGCCGCGCACGTGGAGCCGGTGGCCGACGCCGAGTCGGCCGCAGTAGCCGTCGTGGATGCCGACGCAGAAGCGGAGCTCGCGATCGAGACGGAGCCGCAGGCTCTCGTCGAGGCCGAGCCCGTCGCGCACGTGGAGGCGGAGGCCGAGCAGGCTGAGCTGGTCGCAGATGCCGAGGTCGAGGCCCCCACCGACATGGAGCCCGCAGTCGCGGACCAGCCGGAGGCCGACGCCGCCGCGAACGTCGACGCAAAGCCGCAGGCCGCTGCCGCTGCCGCTGCCGCCGGGAAGCCGGACTTCGCGCCCGGGAAGCCGGTGACGGCGTACTCCGCGGAGCAGCTCGAAGCGGTGGTGCGGTGGATCGACGGGGACGGCGTCGACCGCACCGAGGACGAGTTGCTGCGGGCGGCGATGAAGGAGTTCGGGTTCTCGCGGCTCGGGCCGCGGATCAAGGAGGCCCTCGGCGCGGCCGTCGCCGCCGCGCGGGGCTGAGCAAGGAGCGGATCCGTCAGTGGGCGGCGGCATAGCCGCCGTCCACGTGGACGGAGACGACATGCTGGACGCAACGCGTGCCGCAGTGGCCCTGCGGGACCACCAGCTGGGACCGTCTTCCCATGAGAGACGGCCGAAAGACGTCAGCCGTCCAGGCGCGCGGCCCTGGCCACCGCCTCCATCGCCGCCGCCTCGCGCGGCGTGCGGGAACGCGCGCCGAGGCCGAAGAACCCGCCCTCGTTGTTGGCCTCGGCCACCACCGCCGCGATCTCGTCCAGGAACGCGCGGAAGCCGGGCAGCTCCGCCGGTGCGACGCGGGCGACGACCGTCGTGGCCATGTGGATGGCGTGCAGCGCCGGCTTCTCGTAGTCGGCGTACCGGGTGTCCGCCCGCACGCCGGTGTCGAAGGTACAGGCGGCGGCCAACTCCCGGATGAGGCGTTGCGGGTGACTGACACTCGCCTCCCGCAGCAACTGCACCATGGCGACGATCTCCTCCGCGTCGACCTCGCCCTCGGCGAGGGCGGTCAGCACGCCGGAAGCGATCAACGCCTGCGACAGCAGCGCCCAGTCCTCGGGGAGGAAGTCCAACTCCCCCGCTCCGTCCGATCCCACACCGGTGCGCAGTACCTGGAAGCCGACGTCGGCCAGCACCGTCGGCAGGTAGCGGACGGCGTCGACGGCCTGTTCCCTTGCACGCTCGGAGAGTTGGTCCCACGACAGGAGGCCGCCGCGTTGCCGCAGCCCCTGCTGCTCGCGGACCGAGTGCTCGTGCTCCAACCGGGCCAGCACCCACGCCTCGTGCTCCTCGAAGGCGAGCAGTCCGACGCCGTCCGCCTCGTCCGGCTCCTGGCGCAGGGCCGTGTCCGTCGTGGGGAACATCAGGCAGCCGATCGCGGCCAGGCTCTCGCCGACCCGGCGCGCGTGCCGGCGACCGGCCTCGCGTGACTCCTCCGGCAGTTCGTGCCAGGGGCGCAGCGACGGCCGGATCACCAGTTCCAGCGTCGCGTCGGCGCGCGCCTGCATCCGGCTCTGGTGGAGGGCCTGGGCGAGGTGTTCGGCAACCTGGGCCGAGGTGTAGTCGGAGAGGCTGTCGATGACGCGGTCCTGCGCGACCAGGCGTGCCTTCATCCGGCGGCACTCGTGCAGGATCGCCTCCGCGTCGAGGAAGGTCTGCTCCGAGCGGCGGTCGCCGGCCAGGCTCAGCACCTTCTGCCCGACCATGATCACGATCATGAACACGAGCTGGGCGAAGGTCGACAGGAAGCTCATGAACGCGAACGGGTAGGGGTCGAAGTGCTGCAGGCCGAACTCGGCCATGCCGATCCACACCACCTGCGTCCCGGCCGCGATGTAGAACGCCGCCATGCTGCCCAGCCGCTGGGTCAGCCAGGCCGCGATCCTGCCGTTGACGCCGACGACCTGGTCGATCGCCTGCGGCGGGGGCTGCACGCGGTGCCGCCGGATCCACGGATGCGGGCTCGACTCCAGCAGGCTGGCCCCGCGACCCAGCGCCCGGTCGTGCCGGTCGAGATGGGCCTGAAGGTCGGAGACCTGCGCGAAGATGGCCTCGGCGTTCTCGTAGGTCTGCACGGCCCGGCGGTCGGCCGCCATGCCCAGCACCCGCTGGCCGACCAGGATCACCGCGCACAGCACCAGCTGCAGGACGTTGTTGACGAACAGCAGGAAGCCGAACGGGTAGGGGTCCACCCGGTGCAGCGGGCCCCAGGCCGCCAGGGCCATCCACCCGCCGCAGAAGGCGAGCGTGACATAGAGGGCGGGCATCGAGCCCACTCCCTGGGTCAACGCGGCCGCGATCGCGCCGTTGACGCCCACCCGCTCGTCGGAGACCACGACCGGCTGCTTGGACAGGCCGGTCTCCCCGCCGGCTTCACTCACACGCGCTCCCTGGGTCGTTCGAGGATCCGTCGTCTGCAATCTATCCGCAGGCGACGCGGCCTCGACGAGCGCACGCCGGTGACGGCCCGTCAGAAGAGCTGGACGGGCCGGTCGAACGGGCCGGTTGGGTCAGGCCTGGGTGATCAGGCCTTCGTGATCAGGCCTGGGTGGTCAGGCCTTGGTGGTCGGGTCCTGGTGGTCGGGTCCTGGGTCAGGTCAGGCGGAGGCGGGTCTCGAACTCGTGCTCCCCGGAGACCCAGCCGAGGTCCTGCACGGTGAAGACGCCGGCCAGCAGGGTCCTGGCCTGCTCGACGGCGTCCGCCGGCCCGAGGATGTCGACGTCGACCGGCTGGTTCAGGTGCGCGGGCGCACTGCGCAGCACCGCGGCGGCCTCGGGCATGGTCAGGAAGGAGCGCGCCCGGCACATGGTGCCCGAACCGGACGGCGGGCTCGTGGACGGGCTCGTCGGCGTCGCGGTCATGGGCATCGGGGTCGGGGACATCTCGGCCGTGGCCTGGAACGCCTCCGCGAGGACGGCGAGAACCGCGTCTCCGTCGTGCGGGTCGTGCTCGACGACCTCGACGGTGATCTCAGCTGTGCTGGTCATCGGTACCTCCTGGGACCTCCTGAGCCGCTCACCCCAAGTGAAGCTCGGTTTCCGCCCCGGCGCACCTCCCGCGGGCAGGGAAAACCCCGGCCGAGGGGATCAGCCGGGGCTCCCTGGAAAGGGCCGTGCTCAGCGGATGATCAGGAGACGTTGAGCGCGGTGTCGTCGACCACGAAGGAGGTCTGGTACTCGGAGTCCTCCGAGCCGGTGAACTTCAGCGTGACCGTCTGGCCGATGTAGCTTGCCAGGCTGAAGGTGTGCTGCTGGTAGCCGCTCGCCGCGTTCAGGTTGGAGTAGGTCGCGAGCGTGCCGAGCACGGTGCCGGAGCTGTTCAGGACCTGGACCTTGAGCGTGTCGTAGGCCGTGGTCTTGCTGGTCTCGGCGGTGTCGACGTGCAGCCAGAACGAGAAGTTCGCGTTCGTGCAGCCCGCCGGGACGGCGACGGACTGGGCCAGGGTGTCCGTGGTGGTGCTCCCGTAGCCGTCCAGCCACGCGTCCCAGCTGCCGGAGTGCGCCGGCTCGGAGGAGCTGTCGCTGATCACGCCGGAGGTCGCGGTCCACGGCGAGGCGGAGCCGGTCTCGAAGCCGGGGCTGCCGAGGAGCTGCTGCGCGGTGCAGCCGCTGCTGCCGGGGTTGACAGTCCAGGTGAAGGACGCCGAACCGGACGGGCCGGTGGAGTCCGTGGCGGTCACGGTCACGCTGGAGGTCCCGGCGGCGGTCGGCGTGCCGGAGACCAGGCCGGTCGAGGAGTCGATCGACAGACCGGCCGGCAGGCCGGTGGCCGCGTAGCTCAGCGTGCCGGTCGCGGTGTCGCTCGCGCTGACCTGCAGCGAGGCGGCGGTGCCGACGGTGCCGGTCTGGTCGCCGGGGTTGGTCACCGTGACGCTGCCGGTGGACGACGAGCTGCCCATGTCGCTGTTGAACGCCTGCTCAAGCCCGCCGACCACGCCGGAGTCGCTGACGATCAGGCCCAGCTCGCGGTTGCTGTTCAGCGAGTTGGAGGAGAAGTTCTCCGAGCCCGCGAACGCCTTGGCGGTGGAGGTGCCGTAGTCGGCGATGATCGCCTTGGCGTGGATGTAGTAACCCGTCGAGCTGGTGTAGGTCTGCACCTGGCCGCCGGCCGCGGTCACCTGGTTCAGCTCGGTGGTGTACGTGTTGTTCTCGTTCTCGGCGACGACGCGCACCTTCACGCCGCGCTGCTCGTCGGCGACGATCGCATTGACCAGCGTCGTGTCGCCGAACTCCTCCTCCTCGACGTCCAGGCTGTGCTGGGCCCCGTTGATCAGGCCGAGGATCTGGGTCTGCGAGTCGGTGGGCGACCAGACCAGGTCGGCGCCGTCGGACGGCGTGATGGTGGTCTTGGCGTAGTCGGCGTTGAAGACCGCCTCGATCGCGTTGACGTCCGACGCCGTGTTGTCGAAGACGCCGTAGTCGCGGGAGGTCGCGTAGTAGGTCGTGTCGAAGTTGCCGGTGGAGATGTAGGACTTGGCGCCGTCGACGGTGATCGTCTTCTGGTGCGTGTAGACGAACGCGGTCGAGGACCAGGTCACCCCGACCCCACCCGCGGTGAGGGTGGTGTAGGCGCCGTTGTTGACCGAGGTCTGCTTGCCGTCGAGGATCACGCGGACGGCGACGCCGGCCTTCTCCTTGGCGACGAGGTCGTTCTCGAGCGTGGTGTCGCGGAGCTCGTAGATCGTGACGTCGATCGACTTGGTAGCCGAGTTGACGAAGTTGTAGATGGCGCTCTCGCCCTGGTCGGGTAGGACGACCAGTGAGTAGTTGCCGGCGGCGTGCGCGGTGACGGCGCCCGGCAGGATCGCTGCCGTGGCGACGGCGGCGCAGGCCGTGAACGACTGGAGCAGACGACGGCGTACGGCTCTCAATTCGAGCTCCTGATGCGGGAATAGGGGTGTGGCACGGGAGCGGAACAGGGATTGTGCAACGCGCGTAGCGCTCACCCAAGGTAAGTGACTCGCGAGTACATGTCAGGGAGCCGCCCGTGAAGAAGTGTTGAACGCGGGGCAGACGAACTTCTCGCCCAGTTGAACAGAAGATCGCTAACGGGCGATTCGCAACTGCTCGGCCAGCAGCACCGGAGCCTCGTACAACGACGGCCCGTACCAGGTGAGGTGACGCCCGCTCACCAGGGCGGCCGGGATGCCGGGGAATGCCTCCGGGCCGTCATCGGAGGTGAACCGGTAGGGCTCGTCCGGGAGTACGACGAGGTCGGCGTCGCGGGCGCGCAACTCCTCCAGCGGCACGGCCGGGTAGCGCTCGGCGTGGTCCGCGTAGAGCTGGACGACGCCGAGGCGGCGCAGCAGGTCACCGGCGAAGGTGTCACGCCCGAGGACCATCCAGGGCCGGCGCCAGATCGGCACGATCGCCCGAAGCTGCTGCCCCGACTCCCCCGACTCCCGCGGCTCCCCCGGCTCCCCCGGCTCCCCCGGCTCTCCCGGGGCGGGCGTCGCGGCCCAGGCGTCGCGGGCCTGATCCAGCCAGTGCGGCCGGGGCAGACCGCAGGCGATGGTCAGCAGCCGCTCCAGAGAACGGAAGGCCTGGTCGAGGGTCCGTACCTCGGTGACCCAGACGGCGAGGCCCGCCTCTCGCAGCGCGGCGAGGTCGACGGACCGGTTCTCCTCCTCGTTGGCGACCACCAGGTCCGGGCGCAGCGAGGCGATCCGCGCCGTGTCGGGGTTCTTGGTCCCGCGGATCCGGGCCACGTCCAGCCCGGCGGGGTGGGTGCACCAGTCCGTCGCCCCGACCAGCAGGCCGGGCGCGGTCACCGCGATCGCCTCGGTGAGGGACGGCACCAGCGACACCACCCGCGTGACGTCCCCGAGGGCCAGGGCCTTCCCCTGGTCGTCGACGACGGTGCGGTGGCGTGGTCCCCGAGTCGGTGCCGCGGTCATGGCGTCACCGTACCCGTCGGGCGGGACCGGGCCTGCCTCAGTGCGTCGCGGCCGGTCGCCCCAGCTGGTCGAGCAGCGCCGCGACGTGGTCGTCGGCGAGGCGGTAGCGGACGATCCGGCCGTCCTTGTCGGCCACGACCGTGCGGGAGGCGCGCAGCAGGCGCAGGATCCGGGACACGGTGGTGTCGTCGAGCCCCGTCGCGGTGGCCAGGTCGGTGACCGCGATCGGCCCGGCGTGGTGGACGGCGAGCAGCAACGACAGCCGGTGGGGCTCACCGAGCAGCGCGAAGCGGCCGGCCCACTCGGCGAGGCGGTCAGCGTCGCCGATGCCCGCGATGGCGGCGCAGACGGTGTGGTCGTCGATGACCCTGCGGTGGGCACGCTCGGCGGGAACGAGATGCATGTCGGCCATTGTCACCCGTCCTCCCCCGTGATCGGCAACGCCTGCGCGTCTGCGGGGGGCCGACAGCCTCGGGAACGCGGTGGGCCCCGCACGCGCCCTCCAGGGCAAGGAACACAGCGGGGCCCGCCCGGCGGCCGGCCGTCAGCGACCGGTGTCGCCCCGGCAGCCGACGACGGCCGGTGCTACCAGCGCAGCGCCAGCCCGGGCGTGGCCTCCCAGTAGGTCGTGCGCACGGAGTCGTCCACCCGGACGCCCGCCTTGGGCAGCGCGACGTGCGCCGCCGAGCCGACCGAACCGCGCTGGGCGGCGTTGGCGAAGTACACGTCCAGGGTGTGCACGGTGTGGTTGTGGCGGGCGCCGCGGCTCGTGGTGTGCGCCAGCGCGTAGGCGGACTGGCCCGGGGACAGGGTGGCCACCGCCTGCGGGATGCTGTCGGCGATGTAGCCCGCCGGGGCCTGGGCGTCGCCGAAGCGCAGGTACGGGTAGCCGTAGGCGAGGCAGATGTGCCTGCCGGTGTTGGTGGCCGTCAGCAGGATGCGCTGACCGGGCTCGGCCTTGGCGGTGATCTTCACGGTGGCGCCGGTGCAGCTCGCGAGCGCCGCGGCAGCCGGCTTGGCCGCGCGGGCGGTGACGGCGTCGGACGGGGCGGCCAGAGCGACCGCGGTGCCGAGGGACGCCGCGACGGCGGCCGTCGCGGCGGCGACGCGGACGACGCCGCGACGC
>NZ_BBPO01000005.1:89106-104331 GCF_000787815.1 Streptacidiphilus neutrinimicus | reverse complement strand
AGGCGGGGCAGGTGCATGGTGGCTCTCCAGGAAAAGCAGAAGACCGGTACCCGCGGCCGGCCTCGGTCGGCTCGGGCCGCGGTGCCACCACCTTGCAGCCGATCGCGTCACGGGAGCCGCTTTCTCCCCCTCCGGTGGAACGGTGGAACGTTCCACGGCGTCCCACCTGGGGAGACGCGGGTACTGTGGAACGCGCTCGTGGAACGGGGGACATGGAATGGCGGGTGAGGCGGAGGAGTTCGCCGCGCTGCTGCGGACGCTGAAGGAACGTTCGGGCAAGAGCTACGGCCAGCTGGCCTCCCGGCTGCGCGTCAGCAACTCGACGCTGCACCGCTACTGCCACGGCACGACCGTGCCGCCGTCCTTCGCTCCCGCGGAGCGTCTCGCCCGGCTCTGCGGCGCGACTCCGGCCGAGCTGGTCGACCTGCACCGCCGCTGGCTGATCGCCGACGCGGCCCGGGACCAGCGCGTGCCGTCCCCGGTACCGGCGCGTCCGCGGCCCGAAACGGCGCCGGACCTGACCGCCCGTGACGTCCTCCCCCCGGCCGCCCCCGACGTCGTCAGGACCACTTGCGCCACGACCGTCCACGACACGACCGCCGACGACGGGGCGGACGACGCAGCCACAGAGGCTGCGGCTGCCGAGCTCCCGGCGGGGCCGGCGCGCGCACGCACCCCGTGGTGGCGGCGGCCCTGGTTCGTGATCGCCGGGGTGGCCGCGGTCGTCACCGCGACCGCCGCGGTCGCCGTGCCCACCGTCCTCTCGGGCTCCCGCACCGCCGCCGACCCGGCCACCGGACGGCACTCGGTCGCGCCGCAGGGCCCGGGCGCGCGCCCGAGCGCGTCCG
Source organism: Streptacidiphilus neutrinimicus (assembly GCF_000787815.1). Lineage (GTDB taxonomy): Bacteria > Actinomycetota > Actinomycetes > Streptomycetales > Streptomycetaceae > Streptacidiphilus > Streptacidiphilus neutrinimicus. The sequence goes on along the minus strand of NZ_BBPO01000005.1, from coordinate 103,483 downwards.
CCGCGAGCCCGCTGCAGGTCAGCGTGCTGGACAACAACTGGGAAGACCCGTGCGGTCGTTGGTACCTGTCCGACCGGAAGCCCGGCTCGATGCCCGCGCCGCCGGACGGGGGCGACACGTCCGCCTGGGCGGCGCGTGTCGGCGCGGTGCCCGCGGGGCACCGACGTCTTGAGCTCACCCTGGAGACGACCGGCGACGAGCCGGTCGTGCTGCACGCCCTCTACGTCCACGCCCACAACGCGGGCGCCGCTCCGCACGGGTCCGCGTTCAACCTCGGCACGGGCTGCGGTGGCGGGATCACCCCCAGTTCCTTCGCGATCGACCTGGACGCCGCGGCCCCCACCGTGAAGCCGGTACCGGGCACCCGGGGCGACGCCACGGTCCCGGCGCCCGTCTTCCCGCTCCAGGTGTCCCGCACCCAGCCGCAGGTCCTCGATATCGACGCGGCCACGAAGGACCACGACGTCAGCTGGACCCTGGAGCTGCTGTGGAGCGTGGGGAGCGCCCAGGGCTCGCTCTTCGTCGACGACCACGGCAGCCCGTTCCGCACGGCGGGGGGTGACGGCGCACCACGCTACGTCTACCTGCCGGGCGACCCGAAGGTCTGGCTCCCCGACACCGATCCCCAGGACCTCCCGTCCTGGTTCTAGGGCCCGGGCCGGGGCCGGGAGGTCACGCGGCCGGAGGCCCCGCGGCGGGAGAGCTCACTCCGCGGGAGAGGTGCGCGGTCGGCGGGCGCGGGCCAGGGCGGCCGGCAGGGCCGCCCGCTGGGCGTGGTCGAGCTGGCCGACGCTGGTGGACTCGTCGGCCCTGAGCGTCGTCAGGATCTCGTGAGCGGTGATCGGATCCATCCCCGGCAGCGCCCGCAGCAGGCTGCCGACCGTCATGCCGGCCGCGACGACGTCCCCGCCGTCCCAGGCGTCCAGGCAGATGTGGGCGAGTCGCGCCGCGCCGCCCTCCGCCACCGCGGCCAGCAGCAGCTCCTGCGCCCGGCGCAGGGCCGGGCTGATCCGGTCCTCCGGTGCGGGAGGGGCCGAGGAACCACGGGATGTACGACCGAGCATGATCTCCGCCTCTCACTCCATGGCTTGCTGTCACCAACACTACCTTCCAGCAAGTCTTGATGCATGCAATACTTCCCCCATGGCGATTCCAGCGAGTCGGATTCCCCAGGCGACCCCTACCGCGGACGAGATCCAGGCCTTCCAGCGCGCGACCCGCGACCTGATCGGCGTCGCGCTCCACAGCCTGGAGGCCACCGGCGGAGGCATATCCCTGCCCCAGATGCGGATGCTGCTCGCGCTCGACGACCTCGGACGCTGCCCCTCCTCCACGGTGGCCCGAACCCTCGGACTCGGCGCGTCGTCAGTCACCCGGCTGGCCGACCGCCTGGTCGCCTCGGGCCATGTGCTGCGCGGGTCCGACCCGCACCACCGCAGCGTCGTCACGCTGGAACTCGCGCCGCTCGGGCAGACCCTGGTCGACCAGGTGCTGCAGTGGCGCGAGCAGGAACTCGCCCGGATCCTCTCGCGGATCCACCCCGCACTCCGCGCCGCCACCGCCGACGGCCTGGACGCCTTCCATCAGGTCGTCGGCGAGGAGTACGCGGCCGACTTGCACGGCCCCGTCCCGCTGTGACCGGCCTTCCGCATCAGACAGCACAGAAGCGCAGCAACATGCGTACCGCGCTCGCGGCGCTCTTCCACCCCGGCGTCCGCTCCGAGCCGCTCCACCCGGGGCGCCCGCGGCGCGCGGCTCCGCCGAGACCCTCGCCTGGTACCGCGACCACCGCGATCGCGGCTTCCGCACCCTCGTCGAGGAGCAGCTCTCCCTCCCCGGCAGCGTCGTCCTCGGGCTGCGACTTCCCACCCGCAACCGACGACGGACCACTCCGCGCTGCTCTACCGGGTTTTCCGCCTCCAGGACGACCGGGTCGTCCGGTTCCGCGACTTCGCCGACCGCGTCCACACCCTCACCACGGCGGCGGCCCCCTCCCCCCGTGGACGCCCTGAGGCCCCCACGGAAAGCGATTGGGGGAATCGGTCCACCCTCTGTTAACCTGGTCCTACCGACGCGGGGTGGAGCAGCTCGGTAGCTCGCTGGGCTCATAACCCAGAGGTCGCAGGTTCAAATCCTGTCCCCGCTACCAGACCCGAAGGCCGGTTCCCCACCAGGAACCGGCCTTCGGCATGTTCGGAGCTCAGGGAACGCCCTTCGGGCCCCGGCCGCATGGCCGGGGCCCGAAGGTTCTCCCCGTGGGGACGCCTGCGCGGTCAGTGGGCGCGAACGGACCAAGTGAAGGTCGTGCGGGCGCTCGCGCCGGTCTCGTCCTTGGCCACCACGGTCACGCGGTAGGTGCCGAGGTGGGTGGGACGACCCGTGATCGTGCCCGTGCGGGCGTCGATGCGGAGGCCGGCCGGGAGGCCGCTCGCGCTGAAGACGAGGTGGGACGTCGACGCGCTGTCCTGCGCCGACACCATGAGGCGCTGGCTGAGGCCCACCACGGCGGACCGGTTCGCGATGTGACCGATCGTCACCTTGTGCGGCGCGGTGTTCCTCACCACCGGGTGCGAGGCCTGGCAGCCGCCCGCGCCGTGGTTGGCGTCGTTGGACCAGGTCGTCTGGACCGCGAACGAGCCCGTCGCCAGGCTGAGGTCGAACCCGGCGCCGGGGCCGGTGCGGACCCAGGCGCACTTGTCGCCGTTCTCACCGCCCGTGCTGTCGTTGTCGGTGATCCAGCCGCCGCTGGTCAGCACCGGGGAGCTGGGGTTCGCGGAGTACGGGAACTGGTCGGTGATCGTCTCGGCGTACTCGTGGCTGCCGACGATCGTGACGCCGTCCAGCGCGCCCGCCGCACCGCTGTTGACCGCGCCCGCGCCGCAGCTGTGCCCCGCGTCGGGCAGGTAGGGCATGTTGGTGAAGGCGACCGGCCCGACCGGCGAGTTCACCGCGCCGCCGCCGTCGAGCGACGGGTCGCCGGTGAAGTCGTGCCAGGCGCAGAAGTCGCCGCTCGGCGTGTTGAACCCGTCCGGGGTCGTGCCCGTGGGCGAGGTGATGACGTACTGGACGTTCCGGTTGGCGGCGGCCGTCCCGTTGCCGAAGTGCTGCGCGGCCCTGACGGCCTCCTGCGCGAGCTGGTTGCCGGTCGCCGACGCGGGAGCCGCGGCCGAGTCGTCGTACCAGACGCCCGCGAGCGCGCCGCCGGTCGGGTAGCCGATGTGCGCGCTGCCGGCCGGGCAGCCGGTCGCACCGCTCTTGACGCCCTGGCAGTACTGGGTCATCACGCCGGACCAGGTCTCGCCCTTGGTGCCGAGACCCTTGAAGAAGGCCTGCTGGCGCGGCGCCATGCCGGCGGTGTCGCGGGAGAGGGTGGTGTAGCCGTGGGCGTCCTTGGCGGCGCTGCCCCACTGGGAGCCCCAGTAGATGACATAGACCTTCGGCGAGCCGGTGGTGACCCCGACGCCGCCGGTGCCGCCGTGATACGTCAGCGGCTTGGTCTCGTTGGCCGGCTTGCCTTGACCGGCTTGCCCGTTCAGCCCGCCCTCGCCGTCCTGGTCGGCCGCGGTCGCGGCCGCCGCGAGGTGGGTCTGAGCGCCCGCACGGGGGAAGACGCCGTGGCGGTAGGCGTGAGCGGCGGCACCGGCCGCGGGAGCGGACGCGGGGGCGGCCGAGGCCGAGGCGAACGCCGGCAGCGTCACCGCGGTGGCCGCGGCTATCGCGGCGGCGGCCGAGCCGGCTATCAGGGTCTTCCTACGGGAGAAGGGCATGCAGAAGTTCCTCTCGCATCGAGGGGGTTGCTTGATCCAGGCGTCAGTGGAACACCCTCTCGAATCCCGCGAAGTGTCCGCACCCCCGCAGCGGCGGACCCTTGACCCCCTGACCGGATGAAACCCTCCCCCTGACAGGGGGTTCTCCGCGCCCGAAACGCATCAAAGCGGTGGATCTTCGTCCCGCTCATGTCAGCGCGTCGTCGGCCACGGCCGGGAGACTACTGCCCGGTAGCGCGCCCGAGAGGGGCTCTGCCGCGCGCCTGCTTGGGAGACCGGCGGCGGCGGCCTTCAATCGGCGAATGGAGTGCTTGTTCTGCGCAGTCGCGGCCGGCGAGGTCGAGGCGCCCACGGTCTACGCGGACGACCAGGTGGTCGCCTTCCTCGACCACCGGCCGCTCTTCCACGGCCATGTCCTGGTGATCCCGCGCCGCCACGTCCCGACCCTGACGGACCTGCGGCCGGAGGAGGTGGGGCCCTACTTCGAGCGGGTGCGGCGGATGACGGCGGCGGTCGAACGGGGCATGGCCGCCAAGGGCAGCTTCGTGGCGACCAACAGCCGGGTCAGCCAGTCGGTGCCGCATCTGCACGTCCATGTGGTGCCGCGCAATCCGAAGGACGGCCTGCGCGGCTTCTTCTGGCCGCGCACCCGCTACGCGAGCCCGGAGGAGGCGGCCGAGACGGCGGCGCGGATCCGCCAGGCGCTCGAACACGACTGAACCGCACCATTGACACACCCGCCGGAAGGACCCCAGACTACGCGATAAACATGAGTTAGTCTCACGTTAGTAGGAAAGCGGTGCGCATGACGACCCGGCCCGGCGATCCGACCACTCCGCTCCCCCTCCCCCGGTTCCCCGCCGACTTCGTCTGGGGCGCCTCGACCGCCGCCTACCAGATCGAGGGCGCCGCGGAGGAGGACGGCAAGGGCCCTTCGATCTGGGACACCTTCGTCGGTCGGCCCGGCGCCGTCCGCGACGGGCACACGGGCGCGGTGGCCTGCGCCCACTACCACCGCTACGCCGAGGACGTCGCGCTGATGCGGCGGCTCGGGCTGGACGCGTACCGCTTCTCGATCTCCTGGCCGCGCGTTCTGCCGAGCGGCGCCGGCCGCGTCGAGCAGCGCGGCCTCGACTTCTACGACCGGCTGGTCGACGCCCTGCTGGCCGCCGGGATCGAGCCGACGCCGACCCTGTTCCACTGGGACCTGCCGCAGGCCCTGGAGGACGAGGGCGGCTGGCTGGCGCGGGACACCGCCTACCGCTTCGGCGAGTACGCCGCCGTGGTCGCCGAGCGCCTCGGCGACCGGGTCCGGCGCTGGATCACGCTCAACGAGCCCTTCGTGCACATGTCATTCGGCTACGGCTACGGGGTGCACGCCCCCGGCCGGGCGATGCTGCTCGACGCGGTGCCCGTCGCGCACCACCAACTTCTCGGCCACGGGCTCGCGGTGGCAGCCCTCCGGGCCGCCGCCGGGCCCGACGCCCAGGTGCTGATCGCCAACAACTGCTCGCCGGTGCGGCTCCGCTCCGACGCCGCCTCCGAGGCGGACCGCCTGGCGGCCGACGCCTACGACACGCTGCACAACCGGCTTTTCAACGACCCCCTGCTGACCGGCCGTTACCCCGACCTCTCGGCCTACGGCCTGACCGATCCCGGTTGGGGCGGGATCGTGCGCGACGACGACCTGTCGGTGATCGCCGCCCCGCTGGACGGGCTGGGGATCAACTACTACAACCCGTCCTGGATCACCGCCCCCGCCGACCCGGCCTCGGGCCTGCCCTTCGACCTCACCGAGCCGGAACAGGCCTACCGCCGCACCGCCTTCGACTGGCCGGTGGTCCCCGACGGGCTGACCGAACTGCTGCTGGGCCTGAAGGCCCGGTACGGCACGGCGCTGCCGCCCGTCTGGATCACCGAGAACGGCTGCAGCGAGCCCGCCGGCCTGGACGACGCGGCCCGCGTCGGCTACCTCGGGGCGCACATCGGGGCGGTGGCCGAGGCGCTGGCCCAGGGTGTCGACGTGCGCGGCTACTTCACCTGGTCGCTGCTCGACAACTTCGAGTGGGCAGAGGGCTACCACCAGCGCTTCGGCCTGGTCGAGGTCGACTTCGCGACCCAGGCCCGCACCCCGAGGGCCAGCTTCGCGTGGTACCGCGACCTGATCGCCTCCCAGAAGCCGTAGCACCAGCAGAAGTTGGCAGCAGCCGCCCGTAGCAGCCACAGAAGGCCCTGAGGCACGAAGGAGCCGCCATGCGCCAGGCCGTCCAGGAGGACCAGGAGGACGCCAGAGACGGCTCGGCCGTCCTCGCCGAGCCCACCGTGCCGGTCCGGCCCGGGTGGACGGCGGACCTCTCGCTGGCCACACTCGCGGTCTTCATGGCCTTCATGACGCCCATTCAGATTCTGCTGCCGCTGCAACTGGAGCACATCGACCCCCATCACAAAAGCGCCGCGCTGTCGCTGGTCACCGGGCTCGGAGCGCTGGTCGCCGTGCTGGCCAACCCGCTCGCGGGCGCGCTGTCGGACCGCACCACCAGCCGGTTCGGCCGCCGCCGACCCTGGATCCTCGGCGGCGCGCTGGCCGGCGCCGCGGGGCTGGCCCTGACCGCGTCCCAGCACACCGTCGCCGGGGTGGCCGTCGGCTGGTGCGTCGGGCAGGCCGGGCTCAACGCGATGCTCGCCGGGGTCACCACCCCGATCGCCGACCGGGTGCCGCTCGCCCAGCGCGCCCAGGTCTCCGGCTGGACCGGCATCATGCAGTCCTTCGGCCTGGTCCTCGGCGCGCTGATCACCACCCTGCTGGTGACCGGCGTCTGGTCCGGGTACGGCACCCTGGCCGTGGTCACCGTCGTGCTCGCGCTCCCCTTCGTGCTGCGCCGCGCCGAGCCCGCGCTGCCGCGCGCCCTGCGGCCCGCCTTCGACGCGCGCGCCTTCGCCCGCTCGTTCTGGGTCAGCCCCCGGCAGCACCCCGACTTCGGCTGGGCCTGGCTCACCCGCTTCCTGATCAACCTCGGCAACGCGCTCGGCACGCTCTACCTCTTCTACTTCCTCTCCGACGCCGTCCACTACGGGGACCCGGGCACCGGCGTGCTGATCCTCACCGTGGTCTACACGCTCTTCGCGGCGCTCACCGCGATCCCCGTCGGCGCGCTCTCCGACCGCGCCGGGCGCCGTAAGGGCTTCGTCGTGCTGTGCTCGCTGATCATGGCCGCCGCCGCGCTGCTGCTGGCCCTGCTGCACACCTGGCCCGCCGCGCTCGCGGCCGCCGCCGTCCTCGGCGCCGGCTACGGCGTCTACCTCGCCGTCGACCAGGCCCTGGTCACCCAGGTGCTCCCGGATGCGCGCGACCGCGCCAAGGACCTGGGCGTCATCAACATCGCCAACTCCGGCCCCCAGGTCCTCGCCCCGGCGATGGCCGCGCCCGTCATCGCCCACCTCGGCGGCTACACCGGCCTCTACCTCGCCACCGCCGCGGTCACCGTCCTCGGCGGCGTCCTGGTCCGCAGGGTGCGCGGCGTGGCCTAGCGCGCGTCCCGACAGGGAGTCCCTACAGTGGCCGGGATGTGGAACGACATGTTCATCGCGGGCATCTCCTACGGCGAGAAGGCCGCGCGCACGATCATCGTCTACCTGGCCCTGCTGATCATGCTCCGCATCGTCGGCAAGCGCGGGCTCGCCCAGCTCAACACCTTCGACCTCGTCGTCATGCTCCTTCTTTCGAACGTGGTGCAGAACGCCGTCATCGGCAACGACAACTCCGTCAGCGGCGGCCTGTTCGGCGCGGCCGTGCTGCTGCTCACCGACGCGGTACTGGTGCGGCAGGGCGCGCGCTGGCCGTGGTTCGCGCGGCTGCTGGAGGGCTCCCCCACGGTGCTCGCTGAGGACGGCGTGCTGAACCTGCCGGCGATGCGCCGGCAGGGGATCTCGCGCGGGGACGTCGCCCTGGCCGTGCACACCCAGGGCGGGGACGGCATCGAGGAGACCGAGCTCGTGCAACTGGAGCCGAGCGGCTCGGTGCTGGTGCGGCTGCGCCTCGGCGACCAAGTGGCCGATAAGGACGACGTGGCCGCGCTGCGTGTGCTGCTGGAACGCATCGAGGCCCGGCTCCCCGGACTGCCGCCCACCAAGTAACCGACTGTTGACTTGCTCGCGGTTCGGCGTAGGGTTGTAACTATCCAGTTAGATACAAGCCGCACACCGATACAAGCCGCACACCCAGGACGTGAGAACCATGACCACCACGCTCGTCACCGGAGCCAACAAGGGCCTCGGCCGGGAGACGGCCCGCCGCCTGCTCGCCGAGGGCCACAGCGTCTACCTCGGCGCGCGCGACGCCGAGCGCGGACGCCGCGCCGCCGAGGAGTTGGGCGCCCGCTTCGTGCAGCTGGATGTCACCGACCCGGAGTCCGTGGCCGCGGCCGCCAAGACGATCGAGGCCGAGGGCGGGCTCGACGTGCTGGTCAACAACGCCGGCGTCGAGGGCCGTCTGCCGGACGGCGGCATCGTCGGCGCGGCGGACGTCACGGCGGCGTCGATGCGGGAGCTGTTCGAGACCAACGTCTTCGGCCTGGTCCAGGTCACCCACGCCTTCCTGCCGCTGCTGCTGCGCTCCGCCACGCCGGTCGTGGTCAACATCAGCAGCGGCCTGTCCCGCACCTCCGCCCTCGCGGACCCGGCGCACCCCGTCGCGTTCTACCCGGGCGTCGCCTACCCGGCGTCGAAGGCGGCGGTCAACATGGTGACCGTGCAGTTCGCCAAGGCCTTCCCCGGCATCCGGATCAACGCCGTCGAGCCCGGCTACACCCGCACCGACCTCAACCACAACACCGGCACCCAGACCGTCGAGGAGGGCGCGGAGATCATCGTCCGGATGGCCCTGATCGGCCCGGACGGCCCGACCGGCACCTTCCGTGACGTCAACGGCCCGCTGTCCTGGTGAGCCGCGAGGCTCCGGACGCCTTGGATAGGGTGCAGGCCATGTCCGACTCCCCCGCGCCTCCCGCCACGCCCGCGAACGCGCCGGTGCGCAGCCCGCGTCCGCGGGACGCCGAGGCGACCAAGGCGCTGTTGCTGCGCGCGGCCACGGAGGAGTTCGCCGAGCACGGGTTCGCCGGCGCCCGGATCGACCGCATCGCGGAGCGGGCGGGCGCCAACAAGCGCCTGCTGTACGTGTACTTCGGCGACAAGCAGGCCCTGTTCGACGCGGTCGTGGCCGACCAGGCGGTGGGGGTGTTCCGCGCCGCTCCGATGGACGACGGCGACCTCGTCGCCTTCGCCGCCGCGCGCTTCGACTACGTGCTGGCCCATCCGGAGGCCGGCCGGATCGCCGCCTGGCGCGCGTTCGAGCAACTGGCGGCCACGGAGACGGAGATCGCGAACTTCCGCTCCCGGGTCGACGCGGTCGCCGCCGCACAGCGGGCCGGGCGGGTCCGCGCGGACCTGCCCGCGATCGACCTGTTCGCCATCGTCCTTCGGATGACCGACAGTTGGATCTCGGCCCCGCCCGCGCTCCGCGCGGTCGGCACGACCCCGCCGCTGTCGCCGACCCGCCTGCGCGAACACCGTGCGGCCCTGCTCGCGGCCGTGCGCGGCGTGGTCGAACCGCACCCCTGAGCACAACAGCCGAGCGGTCGGCCCGCAACAGGGCGACCACCGTCAGCGCGCCTGGGCGAAGCTCCTGCGGTAGTCCGCCGGGGCGACGCCCACCGCGCGGCGGAAGTGGTGGCGGAGCATCGCGGCAGTGGCGAAGCCGCTGGCGCGGGCGACCTCCTCGATACCCATCGGGGTCTGCTCCAGCAGCCTGCGGGCGTGCAGGATGCGCTGCGCGGAGAGCCAGCGATGCGGGGTGGTGCCGGTCTCCGCGACGAAGCGGCGCGCGAAGGTGCGCTCGGACATGTGCGCCTGGCGGGCGAGGTCGGCGACGCTGTGTTCGCGGTCCAGCCGCTCGGAGAGCCAGGCGAGCAGCGGGTCCAGGCTGTCCGCGCAGAACTCGGGCACCGGCTGGACGATGAACTGCCGCTGGCCGCCGTCGCGTTGGGGCGGCACGACCATGCGGCGGGCGATCGCCGTGGCCGCCTCGGAGCCGATCTCCCGGCGCACCAGGTGCAGGGCGGCGTCGATGCCGGCGGCGGTTCCGGCGCTGGTGATGATGTCGCCGTCGTCGACGTAGAGCACGTCCGGGTCGAGGCGGGCCAGCGGGAAGCGGGCGGCGAACTCCTCGGCGTGACGCCAGTGCGTGGTGCAGGGCCGGCCGTCCAGCAGGCCGGCCGCGCCGAGCGCGAACGCGCCGCTGCACACGGTCAGCAGCTGGGCGCCCCGCGCCTGCGCGGCGCGCAGGGCCTCCACCAGCTCGGCGGGGTACACACCCCGGACCTGGTAGGCGGGGACGCCGACGAGGTCCGCCTCGAGCAGGGCGTCGAAGCCGTGCTCGGTGGTCATGGTCGTGCCGACCGTGGTGCGGACGGGAGTGCCGGGGCGGGGCGAGCAGACCCGGAAGTCGAAGGGCGGCACCCCGTCCTCGGTCCGGTCGATGCCGAAGACCTCGGCGAGCACGCCGAACTCGAAGGGGGCGAAATCGTCGATCAGAGCGACGGCCACGGTGCTCAGCATGCGGCCATGCTACGCCGCTCTTGGCAGGATATCGATGCACCGGGTCACGCCTGCCACTGGTGGCAGGATCTGGACGAGCGCAGGATTCATGCCATGGGACTTCTGCTGCTTGCTCTCGTCATCGCCCTCCTCGTCCTCGGCCTGGAGCGCAACGCGCGCCGCACGCGGCGCCAGACCCCCACCCTCCCCGGCACGGCGCAGCCCCACGAGCGCCGCGACCGCGACGCCGAGCGCCTTCTCGACGAGCTGCGTGCGCAGGCATAGCCAGCCGTCTCGCATCCTGAATCCGGCATCCCGCGTCGATCACGGCGCAAACTCACCCATCCGGGGAAAAAGGCGTGGACTCGTCGGGCGAGCGCACGGAAGACTGCTCTCCCGACTTTCTCCTCCGTACTCGCACGGACGCTCCGTCACCCTCGCCTGGTCCGACGCAGCGTGGCTCCGCCGTGCGCGCGCCCAGGACCGACGACCACTCTCCGAGGACACGGGATGCCCACACCGCAGACCCCCGAGGAACGACCGCAGCGCGGCGCGGTACTCCTCGCCCTTCGTCATTACGGCCGCGAGATGATCCGGCTCAAACGCACCACTCTGCCCGCCATGCTCGCGCCCGCCCTGGGCAATATCGGAATCGCCTACATCGCCCCGCTGATCGTCGCCAAACTCGTGGCCCGGATCGCCGACGACTCCGGAAAGGGGCTGAACACGGCGGCGCTCCTGCCGTACGTGCTCGGCTTCGGCGGGGTGCTGCTGGTGTCCGAGGCGCTGTGGCGGGTCGGCATCCACTGCCTGAACCGGGTGGACGGCCTCGGCATCGAGCAGCTCTACGTCATCGGGATGGACGAGCTGTTCGCCAAGGACGCCGCGTTCTTCCACGACAACTTCGCCGGTTCGCTGACCAAGCGGGTGCTGAGTTTCGCCTCCCGCTTCGAGGACTTCGTCGACACGCTGACCTTCAACGTGGTCGGCAGCCTGGTGCCGCTGGTCTTCGGCTCGGTGGTGCTGTGGACCTACCAGCCCTGGCTGGTCGTGGTGCTGGTGTCGATGATCGCGGTGACGGCGCTGATCGTGGCGCCGCTGATCCGGCGTCGGCAGGAGCTGGTGAACGAGCGCGAGGCGGCGATCGCCCGGGTGTCGGGGCACGTCGCCGACAGCCTGATGAACATGGACACCGTCCGCGCTTTCGCCGCCGAGGAGCGCGAGGCGGCCGAGCACCGCTCCCGGGTCGCGGAGTCGCGACGGCGCTCGGTGCGCTCCTGGGACTACGGCAACCTGCGCATCGACACCCTGGTCGCGCCGATGTCGGTGGTCACCAACGCGGCGGGTCTGCTGCTCGCGGTGCTGCTGGCCGGGCGGGGCCACGGGGTGGAGGCGGTCGTGGTGACCTTCACCTACTACTCCAACGCCACCCGGATCATGTTCGAGTTCAACCAGATCTACCGGCGTCTGGAGAGCTCGATGACGGAGGCCGCGCAGTTCACCGAGCTGCTCATGTCCCCGCCCACCGTGCTCGACGTGCCCGAGCCGGAGCCGCTGCGGCCGCGCGGCGCGGGCGTCCGCTTCGACCGCGTGGTGTTCACCCACGGAGGGGCGGACGCGCCGCTCTTCGACGGCCTCGACCTCGCCGTCGCCGGCGGCGAGAAGATCGGGCTGGTCGGCCGGTCCGGCGGCGGCAAGACGACGCTGACCCGGCTGCTGCTACGGATGACGGACATCGAGGGCGGCCGGATCCTGGTCGGCGGCCAGGACATCAGCCGACTGCGCCAGGCCGACCTGCGCAGCCTGATCTCCTACGTGCCGCAGGATCCGGCGATGTTCCACCGCACCCTGCGGGACAACATCGCCTTCGCCCGGCCCGAGGCCACGGAGACCGAGATCCGGCTCGCGGCCGAGGCGGCGCACGTCACCGAGTTCGCGGACGGCCTCCCGGACGGCTTCGACACCATGGTCGGCGAGCGCGGCGTCAAGCTCTCCGGCGGCCAGCGCCAGCGGGTCGCGCTCGCCCGGGCGATCCTGCGCGACGCGCCGATCCTGCTGCTCGACGAGGCGACCAGCGCGCTGGACTCGGAGAGCGAGGTGCTGGTCCAGGAGGCGCTGTGGCGCCTGATGGAGGGCCGCACGGCGCTGGTGGTCGCGCACCGGCTGAGCACCGTGGCCGGGATGGACCGCCTGGTCGTCCTGGACCGCGGCCGGATCCTGGAGCAGGGCAGCCACCAGGAACTGCTCGCCGCGGAGGGCGCCTACGCCAAGCTGTGGCAGCACCAGTCCGGGGGCTTCCTGAAGGAGCACAGCCTGGACGACGCGCAGGAGAGTCCTCAGCTCGCCTGAGAACGGGACCGGCCCCGCACCCTGAGGAGGAGTGCGGGGCCGGTTCGCCTGCGACGATCAGACCGCGGGGGCCGGGAAGGTCGGGTACTCGACGCCGGAGATCGTCTGGACGACCCGGACGACCTGGCAGGAGTAGCCGAACTCGTTGTCGTACCACAGGTAGAGGATGGCGTTGTCGCCCTCGACCTTGGTGGCGCCGGCGTCGACGATCGACGCGTGACGGGAGCCGACGAAGTCCATGGAGACCGCGTCGGGCGCCGTCGTGAAGTCGATCTGGCGGCGCAGCGTCGACGTCAGCGACACCTCGCGCAGGTAGTCCAGGACCTCCTCGCGGGTGGTCTCCTGGGCCAGCTGCAGGTTGAGGATGGCGATCGAGACGTCCGGGACGGGGACGCGGATCGAGCTGCCGGTGATCTTCGCCTTGAGGTCCGGCAGGGCCTTCGCCACGGCGGAGGCGGCGCCGGTCTCGGTGATGACCATGTTGAGCGGGGCGGAACGACCGCGACGCTCAGCCTTGTGGAAGTTGTCCAGCAGGTTCTGGTCGTTGGTGAACGAGTGGACGGTCTCCACGTGGCCGCGGAGCACGCCGAACTTGTCCTCCATCGCCTTCAGCGGCGGGACGATCGCGTTCGTGGTGCAGGAGGCGCAGGAGATGATCTGCTCGTCCGGCTTGATCGTGTCGTGGTTGACGCCGTGCACGATGTTCGGGACGTCGCCCTTGCCCGGCGCCGTCAGCACGACCTTGGCGATGCCCGGCCGCAGGTGCTTCGACAGGCCCTCGCGGTCACGCCAGCGACCGGTGTTGTCGATCAGGATGGCGTCGTTGATGCCGTACTGCGTGTAGTCGACCGAGGCCGGGTCGTCCGAGTAGATGACCTTGATCTCGTTGCCGTTGGCGACGATCGTGTTGTTCGCCTCGTCGACGGTGATCGAGCCGTTGAACTGGCCGTGGATCGAGTCACGACGCAGCAGGGAGGCGCGCTTGACGAGGTCGTCGGCCGCACCCTTGCGGACCACGATCGCCCGCAGGCGCAGACCGTTGCCGGAGCCGGCCTTCTCCACCAGGAGACGGGCCAGCAGGCGGCCGATGCGGCCGAAGCCGTAGAGCACGACGTCGCGGGCCTCGCGACGCTCCAGCTTGTTGGCGCCGGTGGCGCCCTCGACGGCCTCGGCGGTGAACGCCTCGACCGTCAGGCCGCGGTCGTCGGCCTTGTACTGCTCAGCCAGGATGCCGAGGTCGATCTGGGACGGGCCGAGGTCGAGCGTGGTGAGCGCCTGGAGGAAGGGCATCGTCTCGGTGACCGAGAGCTCCTCGCCGGCGATCTGGCGCGCGAAGCGGTGGGTCTTGAGGATGCTGACCACCGACTTGTTCACCAGGGAGCGGCTGTGCAGCAGGACGTTGACGTCCTTCTCCCGGTGCAGTCGGCCGATGATCGGAATCATCGACTCCGCGATCTCCTCGCGGTTCATCCAGTCCGTGAACACGTCGTCGTTGACAGTCACAAATTCATCTTTCGCGGTATTCGAGCCGGGCGACGCCCCTCATGCTATCTTCCGCCCGCACAGCTCAGCCCCTCGGCCCTACGTGACCTGTACCGCAGTCGGGGACACCCTCAGAGGCGCGAGGCTCCGCCGGTCCGCGGCTCCGCGGCGGAGCCGCAGACCGGCGG
>NZ_BBPO01000005.1:84533-88976 GCF_000787815.1 Streptacidiphilus neutrinimicus | reverse complement strand
GCTCCGCGGCGGAGCCGCAGACCGGCGGAGCCTCGCGCCCTTCAAGAGCCCGGCGGGGCTCAGCGGTGCGAGAGGTACTGAACGACCTGCTGGTAGGTGGGCCGGTTCTGCCAGTTGCTGTCGGGGTCGGTGATGCCGCCCAGCGCGCGCTGGACGATGGAGTCCGCGCACCACTGGTCGCCCGCCGAGCAGATGTCGTCGGCCGGGTAGACCTGGGCTGCGGTCTCCGCCGCGGCCTGCTGGAGGGTGGTGAGCAGGATCTGCCGGCAGGCGGAGAGGCTGCCGCCGCCGCAGTAGGGCTGGGCGAGCGCGTCAGCCGGGTGCTGGCCCAGTACCGCGCGCAGGTCCAGGTTCACGTAGGACCACCAGCCGAACTGGAACGAGGACCCCTTGTGCGGGATGGACTCGTTCGCGTCGACCGGGCCGGTGCTCGGACCGGTCTGGCCGCCGGAGGGGGACTCGTTGATCTGCAGGGCGCCGATCATCGCATTGAAGAGGTCGGACCCCATGCCGGGCTGGAACTCGCCCTGAACCAGCAGCGGCCACCAGGCGTCGAAGGTCTGGATCGCGGACGCGTCGGCGTAGGTGTGGCTGCCGGCGGAGGTCTCCCTGCGCCGGGCGCCGTCCGAGAGCCAGCCCTGGAGCTGGTTGACCAGCACCGCCTGGGTCGGGTCGGTGACCGGGGAGCTGTCGATCACCGCGAGCAGCTGCGGCAGCACGTCCTCGCCGCGCAGGTCGGTGAGCCCGGCCGACTCCATCGCCTGGACCAGGGACGCGCGCGTCACCTTCGGCCCGGACGAGGCCGCGGCCGTGACCAGCGCCTTGACCCGGCTGTCGAGCATGTTGGCGCGGTGGACCGGGCCGTCGCCGAAGTTGGCCGAGGCGAACCCGGGGGCCTGCTTGTTGTTCCAGGAGACGTAGTAGTCCTGGTCGACGCCCTGCGGGTGCTGTGCCGGCGGGATGTAGTCGGCGGTCCAGGTGGTCGGGTTCCAGTTCTGCCAGCTGTAGGCCGGGTCCGCCCACTCGGGCAGGTCGGCCGCGACGTCGGCCGGGCGCACCGGGTTGCGGCCGGAGTTGTAGTAGGCGGTGTGCGCGTCGTCGACGTAGAACCAGTTGAAGGTCAGGTCGATGTGCTGCGCCGCCTGCTGGAAGGTCTGCGGCGAGTCCACCGCGGTCGGGTCGTTGAGCATCTGGAAGCCGATGATCGAGTCGGCCTCGTGCATGTAGGTCGAGCGCAGCGAGGTGTAGGCGACGGGCACGCCGCCGACCGTGGCCCGCGCGGTGACCAGCCCGTACGCGCTGCGGTACATGATCAGTCTGTATGAGCCTGCGGGCGTGCTGTCGGCCGTGGTCGGGCTCCAGGAGTCGTCGCGCTCCAGCGCCGTCAACGGCGTGCAGACGCCGTTGAGCAGGTAGGCCATGGAGTCCTTGGTGGCCGTGCTGCCGTCGGTGTTGCACAGCTTGACGGCGTAGACGTCGTCGATGTCCTGGCCGGCGCTGGTGGCGCTCCACGAGTAGTCCGGGCCGCGCCCGAGCTCGACGTAGAAGCTGAGGCCCGCGAACGCGGCGCCGCGGGCGCTGATGCCCGGCCCCTGGATCTCCTCCAGCATCAGCAGCTGCGGCGCGAAGTAGCCGGTCTGCGGGCCGAAGACGGCGACGGGGTGGCCGTCGTCGGTGTACTTGCCGGAGACGACCAGGGCGTTGGACATGCCGTGCTTGGCCGTCAGCAGGTTGCCCGGCAGCACGCCCTTGTCGAACACGCCCACCAGCGACCGGAGTTTGGCCGGGGTCTTCTCGGCCACGGCGGCGTCGGTGGTCCGGGACGCCGTCTTCGCCGCCTTGGCTGCGGCGGTCGTGGCGGACGCGGCCGAGCCGGTCGGGTCGAAGATCAGCTGCTGCTGCTCGAGCGAACCGGGATCGGGCATCGCGAGGCCCTGCGGGGACGCCGGGTCCTGCCCGTAGGAGAAGCTCTGGCCGTTGTGCACGGTCGTCACCGCGCTCTGGGCCTCGCTCTCCCGGAACGAGTTCCACACCTGGTCGCCCAGCGTGGTCCCGTACTTGGCGTCGGCGGCCTCCTTGACCAGCGCCGACTGCACCTGGTTGCCGCCGCCGCTGCCGAACAGCGCGCCGATGACTGAGGAGAGCGCGACGAGGTCGGTCAGCTTGAACGGCTGGATCGAACCGGCGTTGGTGATCGCGTTGATCTGTCCCGTCAGGTCGTACTCACCGGGGAACGTACGGGAGTTGTACGCCGAGGTGATGTAGGCGTTGATGCCGTCGATGTACGCCTGCGCGTCGGCCAGCGCCTGCTGCCCGCGCGGGCCCTCGTTGGCGACGGCGTCGATCTGCTGCTGCAGTTCGCCCTCGGTGTAGGGGGCGGCCTGCCAGAAACTCTGCTCCAGCTGCCGGTTGGCGGCGGCGCCCCCCGCGAAGCCGCTCAGCTCCCCGCGTCCGACGTGCCGGAAGAGGTCCATCACCCACAGCCGGTCCTGCGCGGCGGCGTATCCGGCCCCGAACTCGGTGCCGTAGCGGGTGGTTCCGGTGATGTGCGGGGTGCCGGTGGCCTTGTCGCGCACGATGGTGACGTCGCTGCGCGGGCTGATGCTGCTCTCCACCTGGTCGGCGGGGACGCCGAACGAGGAGTTGTCGAAGTAGTTGGAGAGGGAGGAGTCGGTCAGACCGGTGTAGCCGTCCACGAGCGAGCTGTACGGCCCGAGTTGGTCGTCGGTATGGGCGGGCCGGGTGCCGAATATCTTGTTGCCGAGGATGTCGGCGAGGGTGGCGTTGCCGTTCTCCCCCGGCGGCAGGATGTCGTTGCACTGGCCCCCGCAGTAGTCCTGCACCGCCGCGGCGGCACGTGGTGGAGCGGCGGCGGCGGGCAGGGCGAGGCTGGTCACCGTGACGAGAGCGGCGGCGCCCGCCACCGCTCTCAGCCACGGAATGAGTCGACGCATGGCGGTACGCCTTCCTGGCAGAGGGATCGTCAGCTGACGATAAGTTAGTTACCCTCGCGTTAGGAAGATGTACGCGCCATGCCATCTCGCGCACAGGGGACGGTCGTTCACAACCCCACGTCGCGGCTCCGGACGTCCGCCAGCGACTCACGGCGGACCAGCAGCCGCGCCGTCCCACCCGTCACGGCCACCACCGGCGGGCGGCCGACGAGGTTGTAACCCGAGGCCATCGACACCTGGTACGCGCCGGAGGCCGGGACCGCGAGCAGGTCGCCCGGCCGGATGTCCGCCGGGAGTTCGACGCCGGAGGCGAGCACGTCGCCCGCCTCGCAGTGACGGCCGACGACCTGCACCGGCCGCAGCTCCGCGCTCGCGGCGCGGCCGACCAGGCGCGGGGCGTAGCGCACGCCGTAGAGCGCCGGACGCGGGTTGTCGCTCATGCCGCCGTCGACGGCGACGAAGGCGTGGCGCCCGTTCTGCTTCACCGTCAGCACCCGGTACAGGGCGACGCCCGCCGGGCCCGCGATCGCGCGGCCGGGCTCCAGCAGCAGCCGAGGCTCGGGGAAGTCCACCGTCGCGCAGGCGGAGCGCAGTTCGGCGCGGACGCGGGCGGCGAGCGCCCGTACGTCGAGGGCGTCCTCCCCCGGCCGGTACGCGATGGCGTGGCCGCCGCCGAGGTCCAGCTCGGGCAGGACCACGCCGTGGGCCTGCCGGGTCCCGTGCATCAGCGCGACCATGCGCCGCACGGCCTGCAGGTACGGCTTCGCGCTGTCGATCTGCGAGCCGAGGTGGCAGTGCAGGCCCACCAGCTCCAGCCGGGGCTGCTCCAACACCCGGGCGATCGCCAGCTGCGCGGTGCCGTCGGTGCTGGAGAGCCCGAACTTCTGGTCCACGGTGCCGGTGCGCACCGCCGGGTGCGCACCGGCGGCGATGCCCGGCGCGATCCGCAGCAGCACGCGCTGTCGCGCGCCGTACGGGACGAGCGCCGCGATCCGGGCGATCTCGGCGACACCGTCGATCACGATCCGCCCGACGCCGAGCCGCAGCGCGGCCTCCAGCTCGTCCGGGCTCTTGGCATTGCCGTGCAGCACCATGTGCTCGGCGGGGAAGCCGGTGGTGACGGCGAGCTCAAGCTCGCCGCGCGAGCAGACGTCGAGGCCGAGGCCCTCCTCCTCCACCCAGTGCGCCATGGCCCGGCACAGGAACGCCTTGGCCGCGTAGTGGATCTCGGCCTCCGGGAAGGCCGCGCGGTAGGCGCGGCAGCGAGCCCGCACCTCGTCCTCGTCGACCAGGTAGACGGGCGTGCCGAACCGCTCGGCGGCGTCGGCGAGGGAGACCCCGCCCACCGTCAGGTCCCCGTCCGCCGCGGGCCGCGTCGACGCGGGCCACACCGGCAACCAGGGCGCGTCCGCCTCGGGCGGGCGCGGGCGAAGCAGCGTGGTCGTCATCGGGGCCTCCACCTCAGCGTCGGGTCGCAACGGCGACGACG
>NZ_BBPO01000005.1:73707-84204 GCF_000787815.1 Streptacidiphilus neutrinimicus | reverse complement strand
CGCAGCGGCGACGACGAACGCGGGCCGGCGGGCCGCCGGCGGAAGCGGCAGGGGCGCCGAGGATGCGATGGGCGCCCGACGTCCCGGAGGGGGCCGGTGCCCGGGAGGTGACCGACCTCCCGGAGGTGACGGGCGCTCCTGCGGGGGCCGAGCCGCCCGGGGTGGCCGCCGCGACGCCCGGGCCGCGCCGGGCACCGGGCGTGCCCGCGCCGTTCCGGACGCGCTCAGCGGCCACGGGGGCGACGAGGTCGGGGGCGGCCGGGCTGTGGGCGCGCCAGGGGTGCCAGCCGTCTGGGCCGTGCAGCGCCGCGGCGGGAGCCGCGGCCAGCTGGGGGTCGACGGTGAGCTCCGTGACGCCGAGCGTGGCGGCCATGGCGCGCAGCGCGGTCTCGGCGATCTCCACGGCGCCCTGCTCGCGGCCGAGCACCGCGGCCAGCTGCCGCATGCTGGTGAACCCGACCGCCGTCCGCGCGCCCAGCGGCGTGCGGAACAGTCGCAGGACATCCCCTGCGGGGCCCGACCGGACCGGGACCAGCAGCCGTCCGGCCGGGACGCGTGCTGCGGGCTCCGGGTCGTCCCCGTCCATGTACCGAGTCATTGCCGGCATCCTTCCGACGCGCGTGAGCGTGACCAGTCGTCAACCACCGGTTCACTGCGGCGGATGCCGCGGAACCCGGTGCGCATTCGACGCTAGACCGGTCATTCCCGCTGCTCACAGGCCGAGAGCCGCTCCTGACGCGTTCCTGACGCCTGGCCCCCTGATGTTGACGCGACGGACGCGACGGACGCGACGCAGAGGTCGGGTCAGCCGGTCTGCAATGCCGCGATGTGCGCGGGGAGCGCGATGCCCGGAGCCAGGTCGGGGGCCGGGACGGGGGCGCCGAAGAGCGGGCGGATCGGCACGTTGCCCGCCCACAGGCCCAGCTCGGCGTCGGGGCTGTCACCGTCCTCCGGCGGCCCCGCGGAGACCTTGACGGACGCCTCGGCGAGGTCGAGGGCGAGCAGCGCGGTGGCGGCGAGCTCCTTGCGGTTAGGCTGCCGCGCGTACTCCCACTGGCCGGGCGCGCACTGCTCGGTCAGCACGCGCAGGCCCTCCAGCTTCTCGTCGTCCTCGATCAGCCGCGGCGTGCCGTAGATCATCGCGCAGCGGTAGTTGATCCCGTGCTCGAACACCGAGCGGGCCAAGCTCAGACCGTCCACGTGGGTGACCGTGACGCATACCTCCGCGCCGGGGTCCTGCCGCAGGCTCCGGCTGGCGACGGAGCCGTGGAAGTACAGGGTGTCGGCGGTGGCGCCGTAGCACGTGGGCACGACCATCGGGGCCCCGTCGACGACCACGCCGAGGTGGCAGACGAACCCGGCCGCCAGCACCGCGTCCAGGTCCTCCTTGCGGGTGCTGCCGTTCTCCCGCATGCGCCGATGGCGCGTCCGGTCCGTGACTGCGATTTCTGACATGTCGAGCCCTCTCAGGCAACCGTTTTCGTCCTGCCGTGGCATAAACGGCACTGAATCCGCACCGCTCAAGCCCACGGTAGACGAACGCCGGAGGCGGGGGCAACGGTCCGCCGCCGCTTCCTGGCAGGTCGCGGGCCCCGCCCGGCTACGCCCGGTCGGCGGCCAGCAGGCCGTAGAGCAGGTCGTCGGTCCACTCGCCCTTGATCCAGGTGCCCTGCCGGCGGAGGCCCTCGCGGGTGAAGCCGACGCGTTCCAGGAGCGCGGCGGAGCGCGCATTGCGGGCATCGCACTCCGCGGAGACGCGGTGCAGGCCGTGGCTCTCGAAGAGGTCGGCCAGGACGGCGCGCACCGCCTCGGTGGCGTAGCCGTGCCCCTGCCAGGCGGGGGCCAGGGTGAAGCCCAGATCGGCCTGGCGGCGGTTTTCGTGCAGGTGGACGCCGATGTCGCCGATGAGGCGCCGCTCCGCCGTCAGCTCCACCGCGTACTGGAACCAGCCCGGCTCGGTCGGCGAGCCGGCCGCGAAGGCGTGCACCCAGGCGCGCGCGGCCTCGTCCGTCACCGGCGCGCTCCACCCCTGGTACCGGGCGACGTCCGGGTCGGAGCGGTAGGCCGCGAGCTCCGGCGCGTCCGTCTCGCGGAACCGGCGCAGCGTGAGGCGGGGTGTGGCCAGCAGCATCGACGTTCCTCCTCCGCGGATCCGTCCGGGTCGCGGGCCACGCTACGCGAAGCTCCCGGCCGCCGCCTCAGGCTTTGTAGCCGAGGCGCCGGGCGGCGAGACCGGTGAGGATCTCGTCCGCGCCGCCGCCGATGGCGAGGATGCGGACGTCGCGGTAATGCCGCTCGATCTCCGACTCGCGCATGTAGCCCGTGCCGCCGTGGAGTTGGAGGGACTCGTGGACGACCCACTCGGCGGTCTCGACCGCGCTGTTCTTGGCGAAGCATGCCTCGGTGACGACGTCCTCGCCAGCGACGTGGCGGGCCGCGACGTGGTGGGTGTAGACCCGGGCCAGGTCGATCCGGCGGGCCATCTCCGTCAGCGTGTGCTGGACCAGCTGACGCGAGATCAGCGGGCGGCCGAAGGTGTGGCGCTGCCGCGCCCAGTCGGCGGCCAGGTCGAGCGCGCGCTGCGCGGTCGCGTAGGCCTGGGCGGCCAACGCCAGGCGCTCGGTGACGAACTGGGTGGCGATCTGGAGGAACCCGCTGTTCTCCGGCCCGACCAGGTTCGCCGCCGGCACCCGGGCGTCGGCGAACGACAGCTCGGCGGTGTCGGAGCAGTGCCAGCCCAGCTTCTCCAGCCGCCGGGTGACCGTGAATCCGGGCGTACCACGCTCGACGACGAGCAGCGAGACCCCGTGCGCGCCGGGACCGCCGGTGCGCACGGCGGTGGTGACGAAGTCGGCGCGACAGCCGGAGGTGATGAAGGTCTTGGCGCCGTTGACGACGTAGTGGTCGCCGTCCCGGCGGGCCGTGGTGCGGATCGCGGCCACGTCCGAGCCCGCGTCGGGTTCGGTGATGCCGAGCGCGCCGATCGACTCGCCCGCGACCACGGGCTTCACGAAGCGGTCCAGTTGCTCCGGATCGCCCGCCGCGACGAGGTGCGGGAGGGCGATTCCGCCGGTCAGCAGCGAGGCGACCACACCGCCGGAGCCGCCCGCGTAGAGGATCTCCTCGGTGACGGCGAGCGCGTCCAGCAGGTCCCCTCCCCCGCCGCCGACCCCGACCGGCAGGGCGACGCCGAGCAGGCCCAACGCGGCTGCGGAGCGGTGCAGTTCGCGTGGGAGCTCCCCGGCCCGTTCCCATCCGTCGAGATGCGGCAGCACCTGCGACCGCACGAAGCGCCGGACGGTCTCCCGCAGTTGCGCGCGCTCGGGCGGCTCGCTCACGCCGTCCCCCCGGGCGTCGCGCCGCTCTCGCTCCCGCGTCCCTTGCCGGGCGGCCCCGCGAAGGCCTGCGCGATGCGCAGCCACGCGGCGGCGTCCGGCCCGACGGCGAGCAGCGCGGTGTCGCGGTGGTCGCGGCGCTGGGTGACGACGAGGCAGAACTCGAGGGCGTCCCCGCTCACCCGCTGCTCCGCGTTCTCGGGACCGAACGCCCACAGCTCGCCCGCGGGCCCGCTCAGTTCGACGCGGAACTCGGCGGCGGGCGGCGTGAGTCCGTGCACGCCGAAGGCGAAGTCCCGGGTGCGGACGCCGAGTCGGGCGATGTGTCGCAGCCGCTCGCTGGGCTCGGGGACGAGGCCGAGCGCCGCGCGGACGTCGAGGCCGTGCGCCCAGGTCTCCATCAGCCGGGCGGTGGCCATCGACGCGACGCTCATCGGCGGCCCGTACCAGGGGAACTTGGCGCCCGGTTCAGCCTGCGCCAGGGCGTCGGCGAGCGCGGCGCGTCCCGTGCGCCACTCGGCGAGCAACCGCTCGGCGGGCTTGCGGGCCTGCTCGCACGCAGCGGCGTCGACGTAGTCCGCGCCTCCTTCGAGCGCGCGCAGCAGTTCGTCCTTGAAGGCCGCGGGGGTGCGGACGGAGACCAGCGCCTTCTCGTCCGTCCAGGCCAGATGGCCGATCTGGTGCGCCACCGTCCATCCGGCAGCGGGAGTCGGGGCGGCCCAGTCGAGATCGCCCCGGGCCACCAGGTCGTCGAGCGCTTGCGATTCGGCGTGCAGGTCCGCGAGGACCGCCGCGGCGGCGTCCACCACCTCGTCGCCTCCCTTCGGGGTCGCAAGCGACGATGGCACCGCCCTGGGAAAAAATCAATGGTGCTTGATTCTTTCGAGCGACCCCGCGCGGCGACCCCGCGCGGAGGCCCCAAGTTACGCCTCGGCGAATCGCTCGCGCAGCACCCGCTTGAGGATCTTGCCGGTCGGATTGCGCGGCAGCTCGTCCAGGAAGAGCACGATGCGGGGCTTCTTGTACGAGGCGATCCGCTCACGGGTGAAGGCGATCAGCTCCGCCGGGCTCACCTCGCCCGCCTCCGGCCGCAGGACGACCGCGGCGGTGACCGCCTCACCCCAGCGCTCGTCGGGCGTGCCGAAGACCGCCACGTCCAGGACGGCCGGGTGCTCGGCGAGCGCGGCCTCCACCTCGACTGGATAGACGTTCTCGCCGCCCGTGATCACCATGTCCTTGATCCGGTCGGTGATGAAGAGGTAGCCCTCCTCGTCGAGGTAGCCCGCGTCGCCGGTGCGCAGCCAGCCGTCCTCGGTGAACAGGCGGGCGTTCTCCTCCGGACGACGCCAGTAGCCGGGTGTGACGTAGTGGGAGCGGGTGCAGATCTCACCCACCGCGCCGGCCGGCAACGGCTCGCCGGTGAGCGGGTCGGCGACGCGGACCTGGACGTCGGGGCGGGTGTTCCCGGCCGAGCGCAGCAGATGGGCCCTGGCGCCGTCGGGGTCGTGGTCCTCGGGCAGCAGCCGGGTGGCGCTGCCGGCCGTCTCCGTCTGGCCGTAGATCTGCAGGAAGCCGCAGCCGAACACCGCCATGGACCGCCGCAGCAGCACGGGCGTGATCGGCGAGGCGCCGTAGGCGATCAGGCGCAGTGCGGAGAAGTCGCGGGTGGCGATGTCCGGCAGCGAGGTGAGCATGTGCAGGACGGCGGGGACGAAGAAGGTGTGGCTGATCCGCCGCTGCTCGATGAGCTCCACGACGCGCTGCGGGACCAGGTCCGGCACCGCGACCGTGTGCGCGCCCGCCACCAGGGCCTGGACCAGCCACCCGGCCCCGGCGATGTGGAAGAACGGCATCGCGTTCATGCTCACCGAGTACTGGTCCCAGCCCAGTTCACGCACGAGGTGGTCGCCGGCGTCGAGGTTGCCGAGCGTGAGCCGGACGCCCTTGGGCTGCCCGGTCGTACCGGAGGTGTAGAGCTGGAGGCAGACGGTATCCGCCTCGCCCGCGCCGCCGCACCCGGGATCGGCCTCCGACGCGGCGGCCAGCAGCGTCTCGTAGCCGAGCTCGTCGGGGCCGGGCGTGCCGTCCACGAGGACCGGCGCCTCGGGCAGCACGGCCCGGATCGCCCGCGCGCCCGGCAGGAACTCCTCCTGCGTGACCACCGCGGCGAACTCTGCGTCCCGGGCGACCGCCGCCAACTCGGGTGCCGCCAGACGCCAGTTGAGCGGCACCGCCACCAGGGCCGCCTTGGCGCAGGCGAGCAGGAGCTCGGCCGCGAGGACACCGGGCCGCGCCAGGCAGCCGACGCGGGCGCCCGCCCGCAGGCCCTCGCCGAGCAGCGCCTGGGCGAGGCGGTTGGAGCGCTCGCCCAACTCGGCGTAGCTGACGGTCCGTTCGTCCTCGGTGACGGCGGGCGCCTCGGGGCGTCGCGCTGCGTGGTGGCGTACGGCGTCGGGCAGGTACGGGCCCATGCGGGTCCCCCTCGTCGTCGGCGGAGCACAGTGGGGCGCTGCGAAGCGCTGGGCGCTGCGGAGTAGGAGCCTCGCACGCGCGGCGGCGCGCGTGGAACCCGCCGGACGCCCCGATCCGCGACGGTTTCGGCCGGCCCAGGAGGCCGCCGAGCCCGGCGACGCCGTGACGTCCCGTTCGCGACGGGATCGGCGATGATGGACGGGCACCCGTCCAGCCTGCGAAGGAAGCCGTCCGTGGCCCAGATCGTCCTCTTCCACTCCACCTACGGCCTGCGCCCGGCCGTCCACGCCGCAGCGGAGCGCCTGCGCGCCGCCGGCCACGTCGTGCACACCCCGGACCTCTTCGACGGCCGGACCTTCGACGACGTCGAGTCGGGCCTGGCCTACGGGGACGAGATCACCCGCGAGGAACTGCTGCGCCGCGCGGTCGCGGCGGTCGGCCCGCTGCTCACCGCCGACGGTCCCGGCCTGGTCTACGCCGGCTTCTCGCTGGGCGGCGCGATCGCCCAGAACCTCGCCCTCGCCGACGGGCGCGCCCGCGGCCTGCTGCTGCTCCACGGCACCTCCGACATCCCCGAGGACGCGGCCACCTCCATCCCGGTTCAGCTCCACGTCGCCGAGCCGGACGTCTACGAGACGGAGGACTGGCTGAACGCCTGGTACCTGCGGATGACCCGCGCGGGTGCGGACACCGAGATCCACCGCTACCGCGGCGCGGGCCACCTCTACACCGACCCCGACCTCCCGGACTACGACGCGGAGGCGGCGGAACGGACCTGGGCCATCGCCCTGGACCTCCTCACGGAGCTCGACGCGCAGGACTGAGGTCCCCGCGGCCCCGGCAGGGAGGGGCACGTCCGCGCGGCGGTGATCGTTGTGCCTACGATGCCTGGCGGCGGCGCGGTCGGTGCCCGCCCTGGAGCCGAAGGGACCTGCTCGTGCCGCTGAGAGCCCCCATGCCGCGGCGGTGGACCGCCGCGGTCGTGGCCGCGCTGATCGTCGTGGGCGGCGGGACGGCCGTCGCCGCCGGTGGCGGCGGCGCGCCGACCGTCCGGGAGCAGGACCGGGTGTTCTCGATGCCCGAGACGCCCGACAGCTCGCAGACCGTCAGCATCGACACCGCGTACTTCACCACCGGTGACAGCACCCCGAGGCCAGCCGTGCTGCTGGCACACGGCTTCGGGGGCAACAAGGACGACATGGCCGGCGAGGCCCGCTACCTCGCGCAGCACGGCTACCGGGTGATGACCTGGTCCGCCCGCGGCTTCGGCAGGTCGACCGGGGCGATCGGCCTGGACGCGCCCGACCGGGAGGTCGCGGACGTGCAGCGGCTGATCGACTGGCTCGGGCACCGCCCGGACGTGCTGCAGGACGGGCCGGACGACCCGCGCGTGGGGATCGCGGGCGGCTCCTACGGCGGGGCGATCGCACTGCTGACGGCCGGTCACGACAAGCGGGTCGACGCCATCGCGCCGCAGATCACCTGGTGGGACCTCGGCCAGGCGCTGTTCCCGAACGGCGTATTCAAGAAGCTCTGGTCCGGGGTCTTCTTCACCAGCGGCGGCGGTAGCGAGTGCCGGTTCACGGCCCAGCTCTGCCAGTTCTACCAGCGCGCCGCGCTGTCCGGGACGGCCGATCCGGCCGGGCTGGCGCTGCTGAGGCAGTCCAGCCCGGACTCGGTCGCGGGCAGCATCCGGGTGCCGACGCTGATCACGCAGGGGCAGAACGACTCGCTCTTCCCGCTGAGCCAGGGCGACCAGATGGCGCGGGCCATCGCCGCGAACGGCGCGCCCGTCTCGGTGGACTGGTTCTCCGGCGGCCACGACGGCGGCGACCAGGAGAGCGCCCGGACCCAGGCGCGCACGCTGGCCTGGTTCGACCGGTACCTCAAGCACGACAAGAGTGTGGACACCGGGCCTGCGTTCCGGGTCACCCGCACCGGCGGCATCTCGGTGTCGGCCGGTCAGGTGGTGCAGTACGGAGCGAGCGCGAATCGCTACCCGCCCCTCACCGGGACCTCGCACCGCACCGTCGTACTGACCGGGCGTCCGCAGACCGTCGCCAACCCGGCCGGCGGGATGCCGCCCGCTGTGTCGTCCGTGCCCGGCCTCGGCGGCGCGCTGTCCCAGCTCGGCGGGCTGACCGGCGGGAGCCTGCCGCTCAGCTCGGACATGCCGGGCCAGTACGCCGCGTTCGAGTCCGCGCCGCTGGACAGCGCGCTGCAGCTGACCGGCGCGCCCAACGTCGAGGTCACCGTCACGACCGACGGCCAGGCTCCGGCGGTCCTGTTCGCCAAGCTCTACGACGTCTCGCCGGACGGCGGCAGTGTGCTGCCGCACCAGCTGGTCACCCCGCTGCGGGTCACCTCCTCCGGCACGGTGGACGTGCGGCTCCCCGCCGTGGACTACGACTTCGCCGCCGGCCACCGGCTGCGCCTGGTCCTGGCCACGACCGACCTCGGCTACTCCTCGCCCGCCGCACCGGCGACGTACCGGGTCTCGCTGCCCGCCGCCGATCCGCTCACGCTGCCCATGGACACCGCGTTGCGGAACGCCCGGACGCCGCTGCCGGTGTGGGTGTGGCTGCTGCCGCTGCTCGCCGCGGCGGTCGCGGCCGCCCTGGTGCTCACCGGCGTCGGCGCGCGCCGTCGCCGCCGCCCCGGGCAGGCGCCGGACCCGGACGCGGTGACGCCGCCGCTGGTGGTGGCCGGGCTGTCCAAGCGCTACCACGGCTCGACTGACCGCTACGCCGTGAAGGACCTGTCGTTCCGCGTCGAGCGCGGCCAGGTGCTGGGCCTGCTCGGCCCGAACGGCGCGGGCAAGACCACCACGATGCGGATGCTGATGGGCCTGATCCGCCCGGACGCGGGCAGCGTGCACCTCTTCGGGCAGCGGGTCGAGGCGGGCGCTCCGGTGCTGTCGCGGGTGGGCGCGTTCGTCGAGGGCGCGGGCTTCCTGCCCCACCTGAGCGGCCGGGCCAACCTGGACCTGTACTGGCAGGCCACCGGTCGCCCCGCGAAGGACGCGCACGTCGCGCAGGCGCTGGAGATCGCCGACCTCGGCGAGGCCCTGGAGCGTCCCGTGCGGACGTACTCGCAGGGCATGCGGCAGCGCCTGGCCATCGCCCAGGCCATGCTCGGCCTGCCGGACCTGCTGATCCTGGACGAGCCGACCAACGGTCTCGACCCCCAGCAGATCCGCGAGATGCGCGCGGTGATCACCCGTTACGCCTCGGGCGGCCGCACGGTGATCGTCTCCAGCCACCTGCTCTCCGAGGTCGAGCAGACCTGCACCCACCTGGTCGTGATGACCCAGGGCCGGCTGCTCGCGGCCGGCCCGGTCGCGGAGATCACCGGCAACGACGACGAACTGCTGGTCGGCACGGGCGAGATGAGCACCGAGACGCGGGACGCGGTGATCGCCAAGCTGGAGGCCCTCGACGGCGTCGCCGCCGTCGCGGCCGCCACCGAAGAGCCGGGCCTGCTGGTCCGGCTGGACGGCCTCGCCGTCCCCGAGCTCCTCGCCGAGCTGCTGCGCCTCGACGTGCCGGTGGAGCGGGTGGGCCCGCACCGCCGCCTCGAGGACGCCTTCCTGACCCTCACCGGAGAGCGCGCATGAGCACCGAGACCGAGACCGTTCCCACCGAGGCCGCGACGCCGGCCGCGTCCGGCCCGTCCGGTGCGGCCGCGGGCTACCGCCCCTCGCGGACGCTGCCGCTGCGCGTCGAGGCGCGCCGCCAGCTGTCGCGCCGCCGCACGTCCGTCGTGTTCGGCGTGATGGTGGCGCTGCCGGTGATCGTCTGGGCCGCGTTCGCGGTCGGCGGCACGCCCTCCGGCCGGGACGGAAGCCCGTCCCTGATCCAGGCCGCGACCTCCTCCGGCGTCAACTTCGCCTTCGCGGTCCTCTTCATGGCCAGCGGCTTCCTGCTCAGCGTGCCGGTGGCGCTCTTCTTCGGCGACACGATCGCCTCCGAGGCGAGCTGGTCGTCGCTGCGCTACCTGCTGGCCGCGCCGGTGCCGAGGGCGCGGCTGCTGCTCGCCAAGCTCGCGGTGGCGCTGGGCTTCAGCGCGGTGGCGGTGCTGGTGCTGCCCCTGGTCGCGCTGGGCGTCGGCTCGGCCGCGTACGGCTGGGGCGACCTGCACCTGAGCCTGGCCGGCTCGCTGCCCGCGGGCACGGCGACGGGCCGGCTGGCCCTGATCGCGGTCTACCTCTTCGTCTGCGAGCTCTCCATCGCGGGTTTCGCGCTGTGGATGTCGACGCTGACCGACGCCCCGCTGGGCGCCGTGGGCGGCGCGGTGGGCCTGGCGATCCTCTCCGGGATCCTCGACAACATCACCGCGCTCGGCTCCCTGCGCAGCTTCCTGCCCACCCACGGCATGTACGCCTGGGTGGACGCCCTCCAACCGAACCCGGACTGGACCGGCATGATCGAGGGCGTCTCGATCGCGGTCTCCCTGGCGCTGGTCTTCACCGCCCTGGCCTTCCGCCACCTCCGCGCCAAGGACATCGTGTCCTGACGGGGCGGGGCGAGGATGCGGGCCTCGCGGCCGACATTCCGCCCCTCCGCCCGCTCTGCCGCGTCAAGCCCGCCAGGCGGGGCCGCCAGGCCGAACCACCGCGACCGGGAAGGCGCGAGGAGCCGGACACCGGGCCCGGGCTCCCGCCCCTCCGCCCGCCCTCCCCCGCGAACCC
>NZ_BBPO01000005.1:30969-73488 GCF_000787815.1 Streptacidiphilus neutrinimicus | reverse complement strand
GCCGGACACCGGGCCCGGGCTCCCGCCCCTCCGCCCGCCCTCCCGCGCGGAACCCGCCAGGCGGCGCCGCCGGGCTGAACGGCCGTGCCAGGGTCCGCTCCGAGCCCCGCAGGGCCGCGGCTACTCCGCGGCCCTGCGGGGTTGGGCGCGGACGTGGATGCGTTCGCCCTGGGGGCCGAAGAGGCTGAGCACCTCGACGGGCGCGGTGCCCGTGCTGCCGAACCAATGCGGGAGGCGGGTGTCGAACTCCGCGGCCTCGCCCGCCTTCATCACCAGGTCGTGGTCCGCGAGGACCAGCCGCAGTTCGCCCGCGAGGACGTAGAGCCACTCGTAGCCCTCGTGGGTGCGAAGGTCCGGCTCGCAGCGCTCCGGCGGGACGATCATCTTGAAGGCCTGGACGCCGCCAGGGTTGTGGGTCAGCGCCATGATCGTCGCGCCGTGCCGCTGCACCGGCTTCAGCCGGACCCGCGGGTCGCCGACCTCGGGCGCGCCCACCAACTCGTCCAACGGCACCTGGTGCGCGCGGGCCAGCGGCAGCAGGAGCTCCAGCGTCGGCTTCCGCTCGCCGGACTCCAGCCGGGACAGCGTGCTCACGGAGATGCCGGTGGTGTCCGCGAGCCGCGCGAGCGTCGTGCCGCGCTTACGGCGCAGCTCGCGCAACCGCGGGCCGACCAGCGCCAGCACCTCGGCGTCGTCGTTTGCCATATCGGCAAGTTTACTTTGCCGATCGGCCCGGCCCGGCGCACGGTGGCACCGGAACCGACGGCGAGAGGAGATCCCGGTGGACGAGGCGTACGACGTGGTCGTGGTGGGGGGCGGGGCGGCCGGACTGAGCGGGGCGGTGACGCTCGCGCGGGCGCGACGCTCGGTGTTGGTGGTCGACGCCGGGCAGCCGCGCAACGCGCCCTCCGGGCACGTCCACGGCTACCTGGGCCGCGAGGGCACGCCGCCCGGCGAGCTGATCGCGGCAGGCCGCACCGAACTGGACGGCTACGGCGGCCGGCTCGCCGTCGGGACGGTCACCTCCGCGGCCAAGGACGGCGAGGGGTTCGTCGTCACGGTCGAGTCGCCGGACGGCGCTGCGCGCGAGGTGCGGGCGCGGCGCCTGCTGGTGACGACGGGCCTGGCCGACGAACTGCCCGAGGTGCCGGGCCTGGCCGAGCGCTTCGGCAGGGACGCGCTGCACTGCCCGTACTGCCATGGCTGGGAGGTCCGCGGCGGTCGCGTCGGCGTCCTCGCCACCAGCCCGCTCGCCTGGCACCACGCGGAGCTGTGGCGTCAGTGGAGCGAGCACGTGATCGTGCTGCGGCACGGGGTCGAGGCCCCGGACGCCGCGCAGGCCGAGCGACTGGCCGCGCGCGGCATCCACGTGGCGGACGGTCCCGTCACGGCGGTCGAGGCGGCAGAGGACAGGCTGACCGGAGTCCGGCTGGCCTCGGGCGAGTTGGTCCCGCTCGACGCCCTCGTCGTGGCGCCGCGCATGACGGCGCGGGCGGAGCTGCTGGAGTCGCTCGGCCTGCGGCCGGAGCCCGTCGAGTTCGGCGGCGAGGTCGTCGGCAGCCGCGTCGCGGCCGATCCGACCGGGGCCACCGAGGTGCCCGGCCTCTGGGTGGCGGGCAACGTCGCCGACGTCAGCGCCCAGGTCGTGGTCTCGGCGGCGGCGGGCCTGCGGGCCGGCGCGATGATCAACGCCGACCTCGTCGCCGCGGACACCCGCGACGCCGTCGAGGCCTACCGCGAGCTGCAGCGCACCCACTTCGAGCAGGACGCCTGGGAGGAGCGCTACCGCTCGCGTCCCACGCTGTGGAGCGGCCACCCCAACCCCCAACTCGTCACCGAGGCCGCCTCCCTGGCTCCGGGCCGCGCGCTCGACGTCGGCAGCGGCGAGGGAGCGGACGCGATCTGGCTCGCCGCACGCGGCTGGCGGGTCACCGGAACGGACATCTCCACCGTCGCTTTGGACCGGGCCGCCGAGCACGCGCGGGCCGCCGGGGCGGAGATCGCGGAGCGGATCACCTGGTCCCACGCCGACCTGCGCGAGGCCCCGCCGACAGCCGGTGCGTACGACCTGGTCACGGCGCAGTTCATGCACCTCCCGACGGGACCGCGCCGCGCCCTCTTCGCCGCCCTCGCCGACGCGGTGGCCCCCGGCGGCACCCTGCTGATCGTCGGCCACCACCCCAAGGACAAGCGGGACGGCGGCGGCCCCGGGGTGTACCTCGACATGATGTACACCCCGGAGCAGGCAGCAGCCGACCTGGACCCGGCCCACTGGGAGATCCGCGCGGAGACCCGCGCCCGCCGGGCGCGGAACCCGGAGGGCGAGGAGATCACCCTGCACGACGCGGTGCTGGTGGCCCGGCGGCGGTGACCTCGCGCGCGGCCTGACGGCGGTGACCTCGCGTCGCGGGGGCCCGGAAACCCGGTGGGACGGGCTGCGGCGGTTCTCGTAGCATCCTGCGCATGCGATCCGATCTGCGCCGACTGCCCAAGCTCGCCCCCGGCGACGCCGTCGCCGTCGTGTCGCCCTCCGCCGGGCTGCCGGGGCTGTTCCCCGCCCCGTACGAGCTCGGCCTGCGGCGGCTGGCGGAGGAGTTCGGGCTGGTGCCGGTCGAGTACCCGACGACACGGACCATGGGCGCGACGCCGCAGGAGCGCGCGGCGGACCTGCACGCGGCGTTCGCCGATCCCCGGATCAAGGCCGTCTTCGCCAGCATCGGCGGGGACGACCAGATCCGGGTGCTGCCGTACCTGGACCGCGAGCTGCTGCGGGCCAACCCCAAGCCGTTCTTCGGCTACAGCGACAACACCAACCTGCTCGTGCTGCTGTGGAACCTCGGCGTCCCCGGCTACCACGGCGGTGCGGTGATGACGCAGTGGGGCCGGCCGTGCGCGATGCACCCGCAGACCGCGGACACGCTGCGGGCCGCGCTCTTCGAGTCCGGTCCGCACGTGCTGACCGAGCCGCGGCGGGTCGACTCCGTGACCGGGGACTGGGCCGATCCCGGCACGTTCGCGCGCGAGCCGGAGAGCGAGCCCGCCGAGCCGTGGCTCTGGCACCGCGCCGACCGGCGCGTCGAGGGCCCGACCTGGGGCGGCAACCTGGAGATCCTCTCCTGGCTGCTGATGGCGGACCGGGAGATCCTGCCGCCGGACGCCTACGACGGCTGCGTGCTGCTGCTGGAGACCTCCGAGGAGATGCCGAGCGCGGCCGAGGTCTACCGCGTCCTGCGCAGCATGGGCGAGCGCGGACTGCTGCGCCGCTTTCCCGCGCTGCTGATGGCCCGGGCGAAGGCGTGGAACTTCGATCAGAGGCTCGGCTCCGCCCAGCGCGCGGCCTACCGCAAGGACCAGCGGGAGGCGGTACTGCGCGCGCTCACGGAGTACGCCCCCGACACCATGGCCGTCCTCGACGTCGACTTCGGGCACACCGACCCCCAACTGGTGCTCCCCTACGGCGGCCTGCTGACGGTCGACGGCCCGGCCCGGGAGTTGACCGCGCACTACTGAGCGGCGCCGGCACGTGGCAACGGCCCGGCCCGCGGAAACCCGTTTGCGGACCGCAGTGGCCGCTGCTACGTTTCCGGAGGCCGTGCGAGAGAACGAGGAGGTGGTACCCGTGAACGCAGTTTCGACATGGGTGCTCCCCTCCGGGGTCACGGTCGGGCGATAGGTCGTCCGGGAGCGCCGTCAGAGCACTCCCGAAGGACACGACCATGCAGTTCACTTCCGAGCGACGCCACGACGACGGCGTCGTCGAGCGCGAGTTCACCCTCGGCGCGGATCCCGAGAGCCGGATTCCCGGCACCCTGTGGACGCCCGCGTCCACGCCGGCCCCGCTGATCCTGATGGCCCACAACAACGCCCTGCCCAAGAACGAACCCCGGCTGGTGGCCCGGGCCCGGCACACCGCGGCGCACGGCTACGCGGTGGCCGCCATCGACGCGGTCGGGTGCGGCGACCGGCCCCGTTCCGCCGCCGACGAGCAGGCCCGCGCCGACTTCCGCCGGGCGATGCAGGCCGGCGAGCGAAGCGACGAGGTCTTCGAGACCTACATCGGCCCGCTGGTCCAGAACGCCGTGCCGGACTGGCGGACCACCCTGGACGCCCTCCTCTCCCTGCCCGAGATCAACGGTCGGGTCGGCTATTCGGGGTGGACCGCCGTCGGCATCCGGCTCGCCGCGGTCGAGCCGCGCATCGCGGCCGCCGGTCTCTTCGCCGGAGGCTACGTACCCCTCGCTCAGCGCGAGGAGGCCCGGCAGATCACCATCCCGCTGCTGTTCCTGCTCCAGTGGGACGACGAGGGGAACCCGCGGCAGCGCGCCCTGGACCTCTTCGACGCCTTCGGCAGCAAGGAGAAGACGCTGCACGCCAACCTGGGCGGGCACGTCGGCACCCCGGCCTTCGAGCTGGAGGACGGCAGCCGCTTCTACGACCGGCACCTGAGGTGAGTCCGGACTGCCGCGCCTGACCGGGCCGGGGCCGCACGCGCGTCCGTCGCGCGTGCGGCCCCGGTCGCTCCCGCGCCCGAACACGTCGGCTCCGCTCCTCCGGGGCGAACGGGCTGACGGACCGACAACTCGCGGGCCGCACAACCTTGGAGAGAACGCTCTCGGGCCTTGACATGCCCTGCGCGGCTGCCCACACTGCTCGTGCGAGAGAGCGCTCTCTCAGGCGCTCCCCTCACTCTCGCTGCGCGTCCCACCCACCTTCACTCACGCGCGCCTGAGGAGTCGCCGCATGCCAGGATCGCCCTCGCCAACCCTCCCCCGCAGGAGAGCGCTTCGCGCGCTTCTCGCCGTGTCCGCCCTGCTCGCCGGTCTGCTGCTGGCGCTCACCCAGGCGCCGTCCGCCCACGCCGCGGGAACCCTGCTGTCGCAGGGCAGGACCGCCACCGCTTCGTCCGTCGAGAGCGCCGCCTACCCCGCCTCCGCCGCCGTGGACGGGAACACCGGCACCCGCTGGTCCAGCCAGTTCAGCGACCCGCAGTGGCTCCAGGTCGACCTCGGCGCGCGTGCGAACATCAGCCAGGTCGTCCTTCAGTGGGAGACCGCGTACGCCACCGCGTACCAGATCCAGGTCTCCGACGACGCCGCCAACTGGACCACGGTCTACGCCACCACCACCGGAGCGGGCGGCACCGAGACCCTGAACGTCACCGGCGCCGGCCGCTACGTCCGGATGTACGGCACGGCCCGCGCCACCCCGTACGGCTACTCCCTGTGGGAGTTCCAGGTCTACGGGACGCCCGCTGCCACCGGCGGCTGCGGCACCACGAACGCCGCGCTGAACCGGCCCGCCACCGCCTCGTCCACCGAGAACGCCGGGACCCCGGCTTCCTCCGCCGTGGACGGGAACACCGGCACCCGCTGGTCCAGCCAGTTCAGCGACCCGCAGTGGCTCCAGGTCGACCTCGGCAGCAGCCAGAGCATCTGCCAGGTGACGCTCCAGTGGGAGACCGCCGCCGGAAAGGCCTACCAGATCCAGGTCTCCGACGACGCGACCAACTGGACCACGGTCTACGCCACCACCACCGGAGCGGGCGGCACCGAGACCCTGAACGTCACCGGCACCGGCCGCTACATCCGGATGTACGGCACCGCCCGAACCACCCAGTACGGCTACTCCCTGTGGGAGTTCCAGGTGTTCACCACCGGCTCCAGCGGCTCCGGTGGCGGGACCGGCGACCCGTTCTGGGGTGACACCAGCAGCATCCCGCCCGCGCAGAACGTGCTGATGGTCAAGGTGCTGAACCGCACCAACGGCGCGTACCCCGACAGCCAGGTGTACTGGAGCTTCGACGGGCAGACGCACTCCATCGCCGAGCAGCCGTACCTCGACATGCCCGCCAACTCCTCGGGGCGGATGTACTTCTACCTCGGCTCACCGACCGGCAAGTACTTCGACTTCATCGAGTTCACCGTCGGCGCGGGCGTGTTCAACGGCAACACCACCCGCGTCGACGCCTGGGGTCTGCCGATCGCGATGCGGCTGCACGCCGCCGACGGGTACGACGTCCAGGTCGGCGACACCCAGCAGGTCTTCGACGAGAGCCGCGCGCAGGTGTTCACGGACTTCCAGAACGCCGTGCCGCAGGAGTTCAAGGTGCTGGCGCAGACCCAGGCTCCCTACCGGATCATCGCGCCCGGCAGCGACCCGAGCTTCCAGACGGGCGGGGTGAACGCGAACTACTTCACCGCGTACGCGAACTCGGTCGGCGTGAACGAGAGCACCTCGAACATCTTCGGCTGCGCCGGGACGCTCGCCAGCGACGCCGCCGAGTGCGCGGCGCTCAACCGCCATGTGGCGACGCTGCCGCAGGCCCAGTGGTCCGACCCGAGCCAGTACTACCAGGCGGCGCCCGCCAACTACTACGCGAAGTTCTGGCACGACCACGCGATCAACGGGCTGGCCTACGGCTTCCCCTACGACGACTACGCGGGCCAGTCCTCGTACATCTCGCACGCGAACCCGCAATGGCTCGAAGTGGCCGTCGGCTACTGAGCGACCCCGACAGAGCGAGGAATGCCATGAACGCACGCTCCCCGGGGTTCACCCCGGTCACCCGAGGCACCGTCAGATCGATGTGGACGGCGGCTCTGGCCGTCCTGGCCCTGCTCACCGCCCTCTTCACCGCCGGCGCGCCGGCCGCGCGCGCGGCCGGGACACTGCTGTCGCAGGGCAAGACCGCCACCGCCTCCTCGGTGAACACCGGCAACGCGGCGGCCAACGCGGTGGACGGCGACACCGGCACGCGCTGGGAGAGCGCCTGGAGCGACCCGCAGTGGCTTCAGGTGGACCTCGGCGCCAGCTCCACCATCAGCCAGGTCGTGCTCCAGTGGGAGACGGCGTCGGCCAAGGCCTACCAGATCCAGGTCTCGGAGGACGGCTCGAACTGGACCTCCGTCTACTCCACCACCAGCGGTCCCGGCGGCACGGAGACGCTGAACGTGTCCGGCGCCGGCCGCTACGTCCGCATGTACGGAACCGCGCGCAACACCCAGTACGGCTACTCCCTGTGGGAGTTCCAGGTCTACGGCACCGCCGGCACGGGTGGTTCCTCCTGCGGCACGCAGAACGCCGCGCTGGACCAGCCCGCCACCGCCTCCTCGACCGAGAACGCCGGCGCCCCGGCCTCTGCGGCCGTGGACGGGAACACCGGCACGCGCTGGTCCAGCCAGTTCAGCGACCCGCAGTGGCTGGAGGTGGACCTGGGCTCGACGCTGACGGTCTGCCAG
The DNA here is from genome assembly GCF_000787815.1 of Streptacidiphilus neutrinimicus. GTDB lineage: Bacteria > Actinomycetota > Actinomycetes > Streptomycetales > Streptomycetaceae > Streptacidiphilus > Streptacidiphilus neutrinimicus. Next base: position 66,250 of record NZ_BBPO01000005.1, on the reverse strand, counting down.
GTCGTCCTGGACTGGGAGACGGCCTACGCGACGGCCTTCCAGATCCAGACCTCGACCGACAACACCAACTGGACGACCGTCTACTCCACCACCACCGGCACCGGCGGCACCCAGACGCTCGACGTCACCGGCACCGGGCGCTACCTGCGCATGTACGGGACCGCCCGCGCCACCCAGTACGGCTACTCCCTGTGGGAGATGCAGGTCCTCACCGGCGGCAGCGGCAACTCCGGTGGCGGCACGGGCAACTGCGGCACCACCAACGCCGCCCTGGGGCACCCGGCCACCGCGTCCTCGATCCAGGACGGCAACCCGGCGTACGACCCCTTCTACGCCACCGACGGCAGCACGCTGACCCGCTGGTCGAGCGCGTCCTCGGATCCGCAGTGGATCGAGGTCGACCTCGGCGGGAGCCTGCCGATCTGCCAGGTGGTGCTCCAGTGGGAGAACGCCTACGCGTCCGGATTCCAGATCCAGACCTCGACCGACAACACCAACTGGACGCCGATCTACACCACGACGACCGGCACCGGCGGCACGCAGACCCTGAACGTCACCGGCACCGGCCGCTACGTCCGCATGTACGGCACCGCGCGTGGGACGGGCTACGGGTACTCGCTCTGGGAGTTCTCCGTCTACACCGTCGGCAACCAGACGGTCACCATCCCGCCGCCCCCGCCGCAGCCGGCTCCGGGCAGCTGCCCCTGGCTCAACGAGCCGAACGTCGCCGTCCCGACCCGCGTCGCCCAGCTCATGGGCGCGATGACGCAGGACCAGAAGGACGCGATGCTCTACGGCGACGGCTCGAACGTCTACATCGGGCAGATCGCCGCCCAGCCCTCGCTGTGCATCCCGAGCGTCAACCTCGAGGACGGGCCCAGCGGCGTCGGCGACGGTCTGGGCGGGGTCACCCAGTTCCCGGACGGAGAGGTCTCCGCGGCCACCTTCGACACCGACTACGAGCACAGCTTCGGCGTCGCGGTCGGCCAGGAGTTCGCCGGGAAGGGCGTGAACGTCTCGCTCGGCCCGACCATCAACATGGTGCGCGACCCGCGTTGGGGCCGTGCCTACGAGACCTTCGGCGAGGACCCGTACCTCACCGGTCAGATCGTCAGCGCCGACGTCCAGGGCATGCAGAGCCAGGACGTGATGGCCGAGGTCAAGCACGCGGCCGCGTACAACATCGAGCAGCCGTCCGCGCCCGGCAACGAGATCATCGACCCGCGCACCCTGCAGGAGATCTACCTGCCCGGCTTCCAGACCGCCGTCGAGAAGGGCGGCGCGGCCGCGCTCATGTGCGGGTACAGCATGGTCAACGGCAACTACTCCTGCCAGAACCCGGCCATCGAGAACGTCCCGATGTACCAGCAGGCCGGGTTCCAGGGCTTCATCACCTCGGACTGGGGCGGCATCCACTCCACCGTGCCGTCGGCCAACGCCGGGGAGACCGTCGAGATGCCCTTCGGCGGGTTCTTCGCCGCCTCACTGGAGCAGGCCGTCGCGGCGGGCCAGGTCACCCAGGCCACCTTCGACACGATGGTGTCCCGGGTGCTGACCCAGATGTTCCGCTTCGGCATGTTCGACAAGGCGCCCAGCGGTTCCACCACCGCCATCGTCGCCACGCCCGCGCACCGGGCGGTGGCGCTGCGGGGCGACGAGGAGGGCACGGTGCTGCTGAAGAACAACGGCGTGCTGCCCCTCGACCCGAACGGCGGCGAGTCCATCGCGGTGATCGGCACCGACGCGAGCTCGGGGGCGATCACCGGTGGCGCCGGCAGCGGCAGCGCCACCAGCACCGGCACCTACGACCCGCTCTACAGCATCCAGCAGCGGACCGCCGGGACGAACGTCACGGTCGCCTACGACGACGGCTCGAACCAGGCCTCCGCGGTCGCGCTCGCGCGGTCCTCGAAGGTGGCGATCGTCTTCGCGGCCGACAACTACGGGCACGAGGAGTCCGACAACACCTCGCTCAACCTGCCGAACAACCAGGACGCGCTGATCTCCGCGGTCGCCGCGGCCAACCCGAACACGATCGTCGTGCTGAACGACAACTCGGCGATCCTGATGCCGTGGCTGAACCAGGTCGCGGGCGTCTTCGAGGGCTTCTACCAGGGCCAGGAGTTCGGCCAGGCCATCGCGGCGCTGCTGTTCGGCGACGTGAACCCCTCGGGGCGCCTGCCGATCACCTTCCCGACCTCGCTCACGCAGGTGCCGGCGAACACGCCCGCGCAGTGGCCGGGCGTCAACGGCACGGTGCAGTACTCCGAGGGGCTCGACATCGGGTACCGGTGGTACGACGCGAACAACGTCACGCCGCTGTTCCCGTTCGGCTTCGGCCTGTCCTACACCAGCTTCTCGTTCGGCAACCTGCAGGTGGGGGCCTTGAACAACGGCCAGGCGACGGTGACGGCCACCGTCACCAACACCGGCGGCCGGGCCGGGACGGAGGTCGCGCAGCTCTACGTCGGCGATCCGGCCTCGGCCGGTGAACCGCCCCACCAGCTCAAGGGGTTCCAGCGGATCACACTGAACCCCGGTGCGTCCGGCACCGTCACCTTCACCGTGAGGGCTCACGACCTGGCGGCGTGGGACACCGGCAGCGGGCACTGGGTCGCGGGGGCGGGGAACTACCAGATCCTCGTCGGTGACTCGTCGCGCAACCTGCCGCTGTCCGGCGGGCTGACGCTCGGCTCGGCGATCACGGCCGACGCGATGGACTAACGGAGCCGGAGCTGCCGCTTTCGGGAGCCTCGCGACCGCGCTCCCCCCGAAAGGCGACAGCCATGAACCGGCGTGATCCGGCCGGCTCTCGTCAGGCGCTCTCGCGCCGGACGAGGGTCGGCTGGAAGACCCGGGACTGCAGGGTGCGCTCCGGTGCGGCGATCTGCTCCAGCAGCAGCTCCGCCATCTGCGCCGCCATCGACTCGACCGGCTGCCGGACGGTGGTCAGCGGCGGATCGCAGGTGATGGCGGCGCTGCTGTCGTCGAAGCCGACGAGCGCCATGCGTTCGGGGATCGCGATGCCCGCGCGGTGCAGGACGGCGACCGCGCCCAGCGCCATCAGGTCGGAGGCGACGAACACCGCGTCCGCGTCGGGCGCGGACGCCAGCAGTTCGCGCATCGCGGTCGCGCCGCCCGCCTGCGTGAAGTCGCCCTCGACGCAGCCCTCCTCGGCCAGGCCGTGATGGGCGAGGCGCTCACGGAACGCGTCCAGGCGCTCGCGGCCGGCCGGCGTGTCCAGCGGGCCGGACGCCGTCGCGATCCGGCGGCGTCCCAGCCCGACGAGGTGGTCGACGGCGAGGAAGACCCCGGCCCGCTGGTCCAGCTCCACGAAGCTGATCGGCAGCGGCTCGCTGGGGCGGGCGAACAGGACCGCCGGGACCCTGGCGTCGGCCAGCGCCGCGGGGAGCGGGTCGTCGGTGTGGGTGGAGACCAGCACGACGCCGTCGACGTGGCCCTGCCGCAGGAAGTTGATCAACTGTCGCCGGGACGGCTCGTCGTCGACGATCGCCAGCACCAGCTGCACGCCGCGCGGCCGGACCGCCTGGGTGACGCCGCTGACGACGCGGCCGAAGAAGGGGTCGGCGAAGATCTGCCCGGCGCTCATGTCGGAGACCGCAAGGGCGATGGAGCCGGTCGTGCGGGTCACCAGCGAGCGGGCGGCGAGGTTGGGGGTGTAGCCGGTCGCGGCGACGGCCTTCTCGACCGCCGTGCGCAGCGCCGGGGCGACGGAGGCGTTTCCGTTCACCACGCGCGAGACCGTCGCGCGCGACACACCGGCGACCTTCGCGACATCGACGAGTGTGACCACGTCCGCTGCGGGCTTCTTCGGCATGCATGAGTTATACACGCCGCCTCTGAGATGCGGCGGGCCCGCGCGGCAGGAGCTGCGCGAAGCGGCGCCGACGGGGTGCTCCGTCCCGGCGGCGCCGCTCCCTCGGGCCCGTCGGCCTCAGCCGACCGTCCACCGCCGCAGGGCGGCCCCTGCGGCCGGCGACGGGGTGGCCGCCGCGGTGAAGGCGAGCGGATGCGCGGAGACGGGGCGGGTGTCCCCGGCCGTCCCAGGGTTGTTCCACCCGCGCTGCGGGGCCCCCTCGCGACGGCCGCGCTGCCGCCGGTCAGGCTGAGGGCGAGGCCGCTGCAGCGGTTGACCAGGCGGTAGCCGCCGTCGGCGTGGAGGACCCGCTGCCCGCCGGGGACCGCACCAGGGCCTGGATCGACCACTGCTGACCGGCCGTCGGCCCCTATGCGCCCGGCTTGCCGAGCTTCGCGGCCGCGTCCCAGGCCCGGCCCGCGTTCTTCGCCGAGTCCACGCCGAGCAGTTGGCCGCTGGCGGCGTTGGCGACGGGTCCCCCCGCGCAGGCGGTCAGCGCCGCGCGGCGAGGCGGGCGTGGGGGCGGGGTGGGGCGCCGACGCGCACGCGCGCGGGGCGCTGCTCCAGCGCCAGCAGGCCCGCGCCGACGCAGCCCGCGTCCCGGCCCAGCCCCGCTGGGAGGATCTCGGGTGTGGTCTGGAAGGCGAGGCGCTTCTCCAGCGCCGCCCGCAGCGGGTCGAAGCAGGACCGCCCCACCTGTGCCGGGCCGCCGCCCACCACGATGCGGCGCGGGTCGAACAGCGCGACGGCCGCGGCCAGCCCGTCGGCCAGGGCGGGGACCGTGCGGTCCCACAGCCACTCGGCGACGTCGTCGCCGGCCTGGGCGCGACGCCACAGCTCCTCCCCGCCGACCTGCTCGCCGGTCGCCCTGCTGTACGCGGCGGCCAGCGCCGCGTCGGAGGCCACCGTCTCCAGGCAGCCGCGCTTGCCGCAGGCGCAGAGCCGTCCGCGCGGCCGGACCGTCAGATGCCCGATCTCACCGGCGGACCCATGGCCGCCGAGCAGGATGCGCCCGTCCAGCACGAGCGCCGCGGCGATGCCGGCCCCCATCTGCACGAACAGGAAGGACCGGCAGCCGCGTCCGGCGCCGAGACGCGCCTCGGCCAGCGCCGCCGCCCGCACGTCGTGGCCCAGCACGACGGGGATGCCCAGCTCCTCGGCCGCCCACTGCCGGATCGGCACCTCGCGCCAGCCGAGGTTCGCCGCGAAGGTGCAGATTCCGGCGGCCTGGTCGATGATGCCGGGCACGGCGATGCCCGCCGCCACCGGGCGGTGTTCGGCCGCCAGCTCCCCGGCGAGGTCGAGCAGCGTCTCGACGACGGCGTCCGGACCGCGCTCGACGCCGGTGTCCGCGCTCGCACGGTGCAGCACGGTGGCGTCGGGCGCGAGCACCGCGCCCCTGATCCGGCTGCCGCCGGCGTCGAGTGCGAGGACGACCCCCTCACGGGTTCCCATCACGGCCGTTCCTCCCCCGGTGGTGCAGCGCTCGAAGTTGTGTCCTTTATAGGGAGACTGCTCAGGACTGTGCAACGGGCGGGCGCCACCGACGGACGATCACGCTGACCGCCCGCTACTGCGGCAGCGACCAGGTCTGGTTGAACTGGTTCTGGCCGCAGGGCCAGATGTCGACCTTCGTGCCGTCGGCCGAGCCGCCCCCGTAGACGTCCAGGCAGTCGCCGGAGTTCGGGTTCACCAGGTTGCCCGCCTGGGCGTAGCTCCACTGCTGCCCCGCGGACCCGTTGCAGGCGCGCAGGTCGACGTAGGTCCCGGCGGTGGTCGCCGACCCCGGCACATCGAGGCACTTGCCGAGGGTGCGCACGGTGCCGTCCCCCGGCAGTGTCCACCGCTGGTTCGGGTTGCCGGTGCAGCCGTAGACGATGACCGGGTTCCCGTCGGCGGTGCCGGAACCGGAATCGTCCAGGCACTGACCGGCGATGCCGGTCACCTGACCGCTCTGCACGGTCGTGCCACAGCCCGCGCTCGGGGTGATCCGCAGCAGGGCGGTTCCGTGCGCGGGAACGGAGGCGCTGATCGCGCCGCTGGTCGTGGATGTCGCGCCGGACCAGAGGTCCTTGACCCCGAACGTGCAGCCGCTGCCTCCGGCGAAGCCGGCGGCCGTGGTGGTCGTGTTCGCGGTGACCGTCGACGCCGAACGGTTGAGGACCGCCACGGCGCGGTCGCCGTTCGCCAGCGGGCGGGTCAGCACGTCGAGCGTCCCGTTCTGGGAGACCACGTAGCCGGGATGCCCGAGGGAGTCCTGGTCGACGGCGATGACGTCGCTGTTGCCGAGGTCGGCGACGGACGCCGCGCTGAGCTGGGTCACGTCGTCGCTGAGGATCATCGGCGCGCCCATCTCGGCCCACAGCGAGAGCTGGCTGCGCGACTCGGCGGAGGTCAGGCCACCGTCACCGGCGATGAGGAAGTCCGGGTCGTTCCAGTTGCCCGGGCTCTCGTAGCGGTGGATCGGGTTGTTGTAGCCGTAGTTGGTCAGCACGCTGCTCCAGCGGCTGGTGTTGGGCCTGCTCGCGTCGTACGTCGCGATGTCGTAGCCCTCGCGCCAGAGTTGGCCGTACTGGCCGACCCAGCCCAGCACGGTGTTCCAGTCGGTGGTGCCCTCGAAGTACGCGGGCGCGGACTCGGAGAAGACGATGGGGCGTCCGGTCGCCTTCAGTGCCTGGCTCATCTGCTGGTAGGCGCTCTGGTAGGTCTGCTCGGAGCTCTGCCCGGCCGCGGAGAGGACGTTGCAGCCGTCGAGCTTGAGGTAGTCCACACCCCAGGAGGCGAAGAGGTTCGCATCCTGCTGCCAGTGCCCCCAACTGCCCGCGTAACCACCGCAGGTGGAGGTGCCCGCGTCCTCGTAGATGCCGAACTTCAGGCCAAGGGCGTGCAGTTGCTGTCCGACGTAGGCCATGCCGTCGGGGAAGCGGCTCGGGTCAGCCTGCAGGTTCCCGTTGGCGTCGCGGGAGGTCTGCATCCAGCAGTCGTCCGTGGTGACGGTGTTGTAGCCCTTCGCCGCGAGGCCGGTCGAGACCAGCGCGCGGGCGTTGGCCAGGATCGTCGACTCGGTGTAGCCGCACTGGAAGTGGGCCCAGTCGTTCCAGCCCATCGGCGGTGTCAGCGCGAGCGCGGAGCCGGAGGTCGCGGTCGGCGAGGCGGCCGCCTGCGGAACCGCGGCCAGACTCAGCGTTAACGCGGCACCGGCGGCGGCCAGCATGGCGACCAGGCCGTGGGCGGTCTTCGTTCCGGAGCGGGGCACGGTTGTCCCTTCGGGAGAAGTGGATGACGCCGCGTCACGCGCGTGGGGGCGCGCATGAGTGGAGGCACACTCGCATGGGGTGCGGCGTCGGCTCAGATGCTAGGCAAGGACTGCGCGATTGAATAGACATCTGTGCGCACTTCTGCACGCTGACTCTGCAATTGATCAGAACTGAGCAACACTCGAGTCAGTGGGCACCCCGGCGTCGATTCGTACCTTTCGGCACTGGACACTCTTCCTGACAGATGTGGAATATCGGCTGCACGGGGACCGTCCCCGGCGGCTGGAGAGGCGAACTGCGGAGGGCTTGGGCTCGTGAACGACGCGATCTTGATGCGTGCCGACGGGGTGGCGCTGGATCTCGCCCACGAGGTGAGGCGGCGGGTCGGCGATCTGGTCAGCGGGACGGACTCGCTGGTCGAGGCGCTGCGGGTGCGGCTGAGCCGCACCCACGACGAGGAAACGGAACAGACGCTGTGTCAGGTGGACGCGGAGGTCGACGGACGCCGCGTGCGCGTTCAGCGCCTGGCCGCGGACGCCCGCCTGGCGGGCGACCGTCTGGTCGAGGGCCTGCGGCAGCGGATCGCCGAGGTCTCCCTCGAATGGCGCCCCCGCCCCTGGACCGACCGCGCCGACGCTCCCGAGGAGCTGCCCGCGGCGACGCGGGAGGACGTCCGCCCCGCGACCGTCGGCTGGGCGGAGCGCGCGGGCCGCGCGATGCTGCCGGCCATCGCCCGCATCAAGGAGCCGTTGCTCGTCTGGTGCGCCCCCGAGGTCGCCGTCCGGACGCTGGACGCGATGGACTACCAGGCCCACCTGTTCACGGACCCCTCCACCGAGCAGGACTCGGTCGTCTACCGGGCCGGCCCCACGGGTTACCGCCTGGCCTCGACGGCGCCGGAGAGCGCACCGCCCCGCGCTCCGCGCTACAACGCGTCCCTGCTGACCCTCTGCCCCCGCCCCGCGCCGCGCCTGACGGACCACGAGGCGGTCGAGCGCTGCGAGCAGTCCGCGCTCTCCGCGCTCTTCTACGCGGACCCGAGCACCGGCCGCGGCCGCCTCCTCTACCGCCGGTTCGACGGCCGCTTCGGCCTCGTCCGCGGCGAGTAGCTCTTCTAGGGGCGCGAGAAGCTGCGCGAGCAACCACCGGCGTGCGGACATCCCCGCGCGTTCGGGGCTCTGTGTGGGCGATCGGCTGCTCGCGCCCACGCGGCGGAGCCGCAGATCGGCAGAGCCTCGCGCCCCCAGGTGGTGCGCCTGTCAGCGCCTGGGGCACTGCTCCCAGGCGAGGTGGTAGATGGTGGTGAGGCTGCCGTCGGTCGAGTCCATCGTCATGAAGCTGGTCTGGCCCGGCGACTGGGAGCCGGCACGGACCAGGAGCTGCGTGTTGATGTTCAGGTCGCGGGTCTCGCCGCAGGGGGCCCAGACGAGCGAGGCGACCGACGCGGTGTCGGTGGCCTGCCAGTCGTCCGACATGGCCCCGTTGAAGGCGTGGCTGAGGGTGCCGGTCTGCGCCTGGCCCTGGAAGTAGTAGTTCGCCGCCTCGATGCCGCTCGCGCCCGGCGCGAGGTAGGCGTAGCCGCGGTAGTCCGCCTCGGCGATGGCGTAGGTGAAGCCCTGCGGGGCGTTGATCTGGACGACGAGCTGGCAGTTCTTGCGGAAGTCGGTGGGCAGGGAGTTGCCGCCCGCCTGGGCCAGGTAGTTGCTGTAGGTGACGGTGAAAGCGGTCGCGTCGGGCGAGACCGTGGCCGCCGTGGTCCCGGACGGGCAGCCGGAGCCGTTGGCGTTCACCAGCCCGATGGTGAAGCCGCCGGGCGGGGGCACGTCTCGCCCTGAGGCGTGGGCCACGGAGCCGGTGGCCGCCAGGGACGTGGCGAGCAGCGCGGTGGCGACGGCGGCCTTGCCGATGGAGCGGATCATGGAACTTCCTCTCGTCGTACGGACGATCCCCGAAGTTGTCATGCACCAATCAGACCTCAACCTAGCGCACTTCACAGCTTCTGCACAGGTTCGCCGCGCCCGAGGGCGGCTACAGCGTCACCGTGAAGCACGCTCCGGACTCCGGGCCGTGGCCGCGCGCGGTGATGGTCGCGCCGAGGCGGGTGGTGAGGCGGTGGGCGATGGCGAGGCCGAGGCCGGTGCCGACCGGACGGGTGGCGCGGTAGCGGTCCCGCAGGGCGCCCGGGTCGAAGGCGACGGCGAGGTCGTCCTCGCTGAGCCCCGGACCGCCGTCGCGGACCTCGATCTGCACCCTGCCGCCGTCCTCCCCGGCGCGCGCCGCCAGCACCAGCGGAGCGCCCGCCGGGGTGACCCGCAGGGCGTTCTGGACCAGACCGTCGAGGAGCTGCCGGACCCGGAAAGGGTCCGTCCGGACCGTCAGCGGAGCGTCGGGACGCTCCACCCGCAGCTCCACGCCCTGGAGTTCGCACGAGCCGGACCAGAACGCCGCCGTCTCGGCGACCACCGCGCCGACCTCGGTGTCGGCGAGTTCGAGGCGGAAGTCGTCCGCCTCCAGGCGCGCCAGGTCGAGCAGGTCGGCGAGGAAGCGGTCCAGGCGGCGGGTCTCCTCGGCGAGGGTGCGGCCGACCTCCGGCACCTGCTCCGGCTCGATCAGGCCGTCCGCCAGCGCCTCGGCGTAGCCCTGAACCGCGGTCAACGGCGTGCGCAGCTCGTGCGAGACGGAGAGCAGGAACTCCCTTTGGCGGTTCTCACTGCGGGCCAGGGCCTGGTCGAGCGTGGTGAGGGCGCGGCCGATCTCGGCGGCCTCGCGCGGTCCGGCGTCGGGTGCGGCCAGGCCGCGTTCGCCCTCGGCCAGACGGTGGGCGACGGCCGCCGACGCGGTGAGCGGCCGGGCGATCCGCCGTGCCAGCAGTCCGCCCGCGAGAGCCGCGCCCAACAGGCCCACCAGCAGCGGCGGAAGGATGTCCCGGCGGACCTGACCGGCCTCCCGGTCGACGGTCGCGTAGGGCTCGGTCAGCACCACCGCGCCGCCGCGCGCCGTCGGGGCGCCGACCAGTAGCACGTCCTGGCCGCCCAGGATGCTCCGGGCCGAGACGGACCGTCCGTTCAGCAGCGCCGACTTGGAGGCGAGGTCGACGGCCGGCGCCGCGGCGCCCGAGACGCCGCCGCCCGGCGCGATGACGGCGAACTGCTCGCCGTTCGGCCCCGCCAGCCGCTCCGCGCCGCTGAAGAGGACCGGGGAGATCACGGGCAGCCGGCTGAGCAGCGTCGCCTGCCGGGTCAGGGTGTCCCTTTCGCGCTGCTCGGCGGCGTGCGCGGCGGACTGCCAGGCAACGAGCCCGGTCACCAGGGCGGCCACGGCCGCGACGACGGTGGTGAGCAGGACGAGACTGCCCGCCAGGGTCCTGCGGGCGCGCGGCCTGCGTTCGGCGCTCACCGACCGGAGCCCGTCCGGCCGTTCGCTCCGCCTGCGCCGTTCGCCCCGGACGCGCCGGGGTCCGCCGCGCTGTAGCCCACGCCGCGCACGGTCCGCAGCGGGCTCGCGTCGCCGAGTTTGGCGCGCAGCTGGCTGACGAAGACGTCGACCATGCGGGTGTCCCGGTAGCCGGGGTAGCCCCAGACCTGGGCGAGCAGCTGGTCGCGGGTGAAGACCCGGCCGGGGTGCCGGACCAGGTGGGCCAGCAGGCCGAACTCCGTGGCCGTCAGCTCCACCGGCTCGTCGTCGCAGTGCGCGCGATGGGCCGCCAGGTCGAGGGTCAGCCGGCCGAGACGGACGACCGTCTCGACGCCCCGGGCCGGCCCGCGTCGCAGCACGGTCTTCACCCGGGCCACCAGCTCACGCGGCGAGAAGGGCTTGACCAGGTAGTCGTCCGCGCCGAGCTCCAGGCCGAGGATCCGGTCGGCCTCCTCCCCGCGCGCGGTGACCAGCAGGATCGGGGTCCAGTCGCCCGCGTCGCGCAGCGTGCGGCAGAAGGAGACGCCGTCCACGCCCGGCAGGCCGATGTCGAGCACGATGGCGACGGGACGCATCCGGCGGGCGGCGGCCAGTCCGGCCGCGCCGTCCGCCTCGACGTGCACGCCGAAGCCCTCACGCGCGAGGTAGAGCCGCTGGATGTCGGCGATGTGCTTCTCGTCCTCCACGACCAGCACCAGGCCGTTGGACCGGGCGCCGTCGGACGGCGCCCCGCCGGAAGCGCCGGAAGCAGGGTGCGGGAGGTTCATGCGGGTGGCCTCTCGGGATCGCGGACAGGCCCGATGCTAACCGGGCGCCCCGGCCCCACCCGGTCCGCGCGCCCGCCCGTACACTCCCCGAACATTCCGCCAACACAGCGCTCACCGCGCCACGCCACAGTGGGGCCCATGATCACCGAAGCGGGCGCTGAGCCCGGACTGCTGCACCGGACCGGGCGCTGGTGCGCCCGCCACGCCTGGCGCGTCGTCGCCGCGTGGCTGGTCCTCATCGTCGGGCTCGGCGTCGCGAACCACCGCTGGGGCGGCACCTACGCGGACAGCTTCTCGCTGCCGGGCACGGCCGCGCAGACCGGCACCGACCTGCTCAAGGCCCACGGCGACGCCAGCTCCTCGGGCGTCTCCTCGCCCCTCGTGCTCGACGCCGGGCACGGCACGCTGGCCGGCCACCAGGCAGCGATCGGGACCGCCGTCGGCGCCCTGCGCCGCCTCCCCGATGTGCTCTCCGTCACCGATCCGCTGACCACCCCCGGCGCCGTCGCGAAGGGCGGCGCGATCGGGACCGTGACCGTGCGCTTCTCCAGCAACCCGGCCGGCTTCGAGCGCTCCTACCTGAACGGGGTCGACGCGGCGGTGCGGCCGCTGCGCGCGGACGGGGTCACCGTCGAGTACGGCGATCCGCTCGGTCAGCTGGCCGAGCCCAAGTCGGCCGACGCCGTCTCGGAGGCGATCGGGATCGGCGTGGCGCTGCTGGTGCTGCTGATCGGCTTCGGCAGCGTCGCCGCGACCGGGCTGCCGCTGCTCACGGCGGTCCTCGGCCTCGGCGTCGGGCTGAGCGGCCTCGGGCTGATCGCCGCGCACGCGAGCTTCGCGCAGGCGGCTCCGACGCTCGCGGCGATGATGGGGCTGGGCGTCGGCATCGACTACGCGCTCTTCCTGGCCACCCGGTTCCGGGCGCTGCTGCGGGCCGAGGAGGAGCTGGACCCGGCCGAGGCGGTGGGGCGGACGGTGGCCACCAGCGGGCGCGCCGTGCTCGTCGCGGCGGCGACGGTGGCGATGGCGCTGGGCGGCCTGTACGCGTCCGGGATCGGCTTCATCGGCGCGCTCGGCGCGGCAGCCGGGATCACCGTGGTGGTCGCGGCCTGCGCGTCGCTGACCTTCACCCCGGCGCTGCTGGGCCTGCTCGGCCGGCGGATCGACCGGCTCCACGTGCGCCGGCCCGTCGCCGAGCCGACCGGCGACGGCGACGTCTGGCACCGCTGGGCCGCCCGCGTGGGGCGGCGGCCGTCGCTCTTCCTGGCCGGCGGCGTGGCGCTGCTCGCCGTGCTCGCCGCGCCGGTCGCGTCGATGCACCTCGGCCATGTCGACGCGGGCGCCCAGCCCGCCTCGCGGACGGACCGGCGCGCCTACGACCTGATCGCGCGGGGCTTCGGGGTCGGGGCCAACGGCCCGCTGACCGTCGTGGTGCAGCTCGACGGCGACGAGGTCGCCGACGCGTCCGCGCGGCAGCGGCTCGCGACGACGCTGCACAGCGACCTGGCCGCCGTGCCCGGCGTCGCCTCGGTGACGCCTCCTGTGGCGAGCACCGACCACGTCCTGCTGATCAGCACCGTCACCCCGACGACCGGCCCCCAGGACCGGGCCACCACCGACCTGTTCCACACGCTCCAGAACACCGCCCTCCCCCACGCGTTGGACGGCGGGGGCGGCGCGACCGGCTACGTGACCGGCGTGACCGCGTCCGGCCTAGCCTTCACCGACCAGCTCGTCGCGAAGCTGCCGCTGATCGTCGGAGTGGTGGTCGGAGCGGCCTTCCTGCTGCTGCTCACCGTCTTCCGCAGCCTGCTCGTCGCCGTCAAGGCGGCGCTGCTGAACCTGCTGTCCATCGGCGCGGCCTGGGGTGTGGTCGTCGCGGTGTTCCAATGGGGCTGGGGCGGCTCGCTGTTCGGGGTGACGGAGAAGGTGCCCGTCGAGTCCTACGTGCCGATGATGATGTTCGCCATCGTCTTCGGCCTCTCCATGGACTACGAGGTCTTCCTGCTCTCGCGGATCCGCGAGACGTGGCTGCGGCACGGCGACAACCACCGCGCGGTCGCCACCGGCCTCGCCGCCACGGCGCGCGTGATCACCTGTGCGGCGCTCATTATGACCAGCGTCTTCCTCGCCTTCCTGCTCTCGGTCAACGTCGTGGTGAAGATGCTGGCCCTGGGACTGGGCGTCAGCGTGGTCATCGACGCGACCGTGGTCCGGCTGGTGCTCGTCCCGGCGACGATGTACCTGTTCGGGCGTGCCAACTGGTGGCTGCCCGGCTGGCTGGACCGGCTGCTGCCGCACCTCGACCCGGAGGGGGACGGCCAGTGACACCCCGACCTTCCGGCGTCCTGGGCCGCCGGCTCCCCCGCGGCCGACGCTTCGTCGCCGTCGTGGCCGTCCTCGCCGTCACCGGGCTGACGGCCGCCGGAACGGGCGAGTGGGCGGCGGGGCGCCTGCTCCGGGACCGGATCGCGGCGGCCGCGCCGGGCCTGGGCGCCGATCTGACCGTCAGCGCCGGGGGTTCGGCCTTGTGGGACCTGGCCCGGCAGCAGATCCCGCAGCTCGACCTGTCCAGTGACGACGCCACGTTGGGACGCCTCGGGCCGGTGGACGTCCAGGTCCGCCTGGAAGATGTCCGGTTCGGCGGCCGGGCGACGACCGTCGGCGGTGCGACCGCTGAGGTGACCGTCCCGCTGTCGGCGGTCGCGGACGCCGTGCAGGCCGCCGCGCCCTCGGTCGCGGTCGACGGGGCGACCGCCGACCCGCAGGCCGGCACCGTCACCGTCGCCCTGGGGTTCGGCGGCGCGGCCCAGCTGACACTGCGCCCGAGCGTGGTCGACGGGCGGGTCCAGATCGCGGCTGTCTCGGCGCAGATCCTCGGCCAGGCCCTGGCCCCCGCGCGCCTCGCGGGCTTGACCAAGGGCATGGGCCAAGGAGCGCAGCATGCCTACCCGCTGGGCCTGCGCGCCACCTCGGTCCGCGTCGACGCCGACGGCCTGCGGATCGAACTGAGCGCCGGGCCGCGCGCGTTGAAACGGACGTGAACGGCGCGCGTCAGTAGCCGGCCGGCCGCACCAGGCCCGTCTCGTAGGCGAAGACGGCGGCCTGGGTGCGGTCGCGCAGGCCGAGCTTGACCAGGATCCGGCTGACATGGGTCTTCACCGTCTGCTCCGCGACGACGAGCTTGGCGGCGATCTCCGCGTTGGACAGGCCGTGCGCGATCAGCGAGAGCACCTCGGTCTCACGCTCGGTCAGGTCGCCCACCCGCTCCTTCAGCGGCGTGCGCGGCGCGCCGGGGAGGCGGGTGAACTCGGCGATCAGCCGCTTGGTCACCGTCGGCGCAAGCAGCGCCTCGCCCGCCGCCACCACCCGGACCGCCTGGGCGAGTTCGGCCGCCGAGGCGTCCTTGAGCAGGAACCCGCTGGCTCCCGCGCGCAGCGCCTCGTAGACGTACTCGTCGAGGTCGAAGGTGGTCAGCACCAGCACCTTGACGGTGCTCTCCGCCGGGCCGGTGATGCGGCGGGTCGCCTCGATGCCGCCGAGGCGCGGCATCCGGACGTCCATCAGCACCACGTCCGGGCGCAGTTCGGCGACCTTCTCCAACGCGTCGAGCCCGTCGACCGCCTGGCCGACGACCTCGATGTCCGGCTCCAGGTTGAGCAGCACCGTGAAGCCCTGGCGGACCATCATCTGGTCGTCGGCGATCATCACCTTGATGGTCATGCGCGGTCCTCCACGGCGGGCACGTCGGTGGGCAGGACGGCGAACACCTCGAAGCCGCCGTCCGGGGTCGGCCCAGCGGCCAGTTCGCCGCCGAGCATCGCGGTGCGCTCCCGCATGCCGAGCAGCCCGTGCCCGGCGCCGGGCGAGGGCGCGGGCGGCCGCGCGGGCGCGGAGTTGGTGACGCGGACGCCCAGCCCCGCGGCCCGGTAGTCCAGTTGCACGTGCACGGCCGCGCCGGGCGCGTGCCGCATGGCGTTGCTCAGCGCCTCCTGCACGACGCGGTAGCCGGAGAGCTCCACGCCCGGCGGCAGCGTCCGCTGCTCGCCCGCGGTGACGAGCTCGACCTTCAGCCCCGTCGCGCGCACGTTCTCCAGCAGCTCCCCGAGGCGGTCCAGGGTCGGCTGCGGCGCGTCCGAGGTCCCGTCGGCCACGGGCTCCTCCGAGCGCAGCACGCCGAGCACGCGGCGCAGTTCGGTGAGCGCCTCGACCGCGTTGGCGCGGATCTCCGCGAGGTTCTCGACGAGCTCCTCGGGCGGGTTCTCCACGAGGTGCGGCGCGACCTGCGCCTGGATGGAGATCACCGACATGTGGTGCGCGACCACGTCGTGCAGTTCGCGGGCGATCCGGTTGCGCTCCTCCAGCAGGGTGCGGCGGGCCCGCTCCTCCGCCGTCAACTCCTCCTGCTCCACCAGCTTCGACCGCGCCTCGCGGCCGGCCCGCACAGAGACGCCGAGCAGCGTGACGGTGGCGAAGAGGATCACCGCGAAGCCGATCGCGGACACCTGCTGCTGCGGCTTGTACAGCTCGGCGAGGAACCCCGCGAACAGGCTCAGCCCGAACGCCTCGATCGCGACCCTGGCCCGGACCTGCAGCGCGAGCAGGAACAGCACGGCGGCGTGCAGGGAGATCGTCGCCGGCGTCCACCCCGCCTGCACGAACCGACCCGGGTCGGTGAACGCGAACACGATCCCGCGCCCCGGCGCGAGCGCGGTGGCCGTCCATGCTCCCAGGAGCATCGCCAGGATCGAGGCCCACCAGGCCCGCAGGGGGCGCCACAGCGCCCCCACCAGCGCGATGGACTGGACCCCCGCGAAGACTCCCCCCAGGGGTACGCCGAGGCCGTAGGAGAACGCGTACTGGTTGACGTTGAGGAAGAACAGCCCGAAGGCGACCGCCGTCAGCGGCACTAGCAGCCACCGGGACACCCGCCTCGTCCGCGGCTGCTCGCGCAGAGCGCCACCGACCAGGTCCTCCCGCACACTGCGCGCGGCAGCGCGCAACACCGCGCCTGGACGCCTCACGCTCGGACCCCCGTCGTCGCTCATCGGGACCACCCTATGGGTTTGAGGGGCGCGAGGACTTCTGCGCGCGGACTCAGTTGCACTTCCCAGCGGCGCGGGGCTCTGCTGATCTGCGGCTCCGCCCCGTGGGCGCGGCAGGCCACCCTGTGCGGTGAGTCCCCGAACGAGCAGGGCCATCCGCACGTCGTCGGCTGCTCGCGCCGTTCCCCGCGCCCCCTGAGGAGAGTGCGACTAGCGGACCGGTTGGAGGCGTTCTGCGCCGGCGGAGGAGGCGACGTGGAGGGTGGGGCCGTGGGAGCGGCGGCGGCCCTGCTCGTGGTGGCGGAAGGCCAGCCAGCAGAGGGTGAGGGCGGTGGCGAAGACGGGGAGCCAGGCGAGGCGGGCGAGGATCCAGGAGACGGTGTCCGGCGTGGTGTGGAGGCCGAGCAGCGGGTGGCCGGCCAGCAGGCCGAGCGCGGTGACCACGATCATCGAGGTCTGGTGCCAGAGGAAGATCGTCATCGCGGACAGGTTGACCAGTGCCACCGCCGCCCACGCCGCCGGCCTGGCGAGCACGCGGCGCAGCGGGCCCAGCAGGAGCAGGGCGAGGCCGCACTGGGCGAGGCCGAAGGTGACCGCGGCGAGCGTCGGCGGGTTCAGGTTGGAGATCCTGCCGCCGGGGACGCCGACCATGGAGGCGGGGTAGCCGGCCTGGGTGATCAGCAGGGCGGTGGCGGCCACGCCGCCGACCAGCAGGACCCAGCCGGTCATCCTGCCGCGCAGGCCCTCGCGGGCCCACACCGCGCCGAGGCAGTAGGGGACGAGCCAGCCCGCGGGCAGGTTGAGCCAGCCGAGCCAGGAGGGGCCGCCGAAGGCGAAGCGGATCAGGTCGACGTGCAGCACGACCGCGAGCGGCCACAGCGGGTGCAGTCGGCGGACCAGCGGGGTCGCGGCCGTCAGCGCGGCGAAGACCAGCAGGAACCACATCGGCGACAGGACCAGCTTGACCAGCGCCTCGACCGTCCCGAAGTCGACCCCGGCGAGCAGCAGCGCGGACGCGGTGACGGTCCACACCGCGAGCACCGCGAGGACGGGCCGGAACAGGCGCGTCAGGCGGGCCCGCAGCCATGCGGGGTAGCTCGTGCCGCGGGCCTTGGCGGAGACGTAGCTCTTGGTCGCCACCTGGCCGCCGACGAGGAAGAAGACGGCGAGGGTCTGGAAGACCCAGGAGACCGGCGTGAACGCCGGCAGGTGCTGGAGCGGGCTGACGACGTGGACGCTGCCGCTGTCGACGACGACGGCGGTGACGAGCCAGTGGCCGAGCACCACGCCGAGGATGGCGAAGGCGCGCAGGGCGTCGACGGCGCGGTCGCGCTCCGGTGGTGTCGCGGCGTCGATGCGCGCCGCGAGCCGGCGCAGGGAGGTGGTGGGGCGCACGGGATTCTCCTTAGAAGCGGCTTGTCGGTGGGAGGTCGCAGCAGTGGGAGGTCGCGCGGTCCGCGGCGCCGGAGACGATCGCGGCGATGCTGCGCAGCGGCACGGAGCCGGGCCTCAGGTAGTCGCTGTGGCCGCCGGCGCCGGCGGCGAAGAGGTGGGCGCCGAAGCCCGGCGTGACCGGGTCGGTGCCGAGACCGAGCGTGGTGAACAGGGCCGGGACGCGGACGTGCGGGACGTTTGCGATCCAGTCGCCGCTCGCGCGTCCGGCCCAGACGGTGGCCTTGGTGTGCAGGCCGGAGACGTTCGGGAGGTCGCTGCCGACGCCGGGGCTGCCGAACAGGACGATGTCGGCGACGTCGAGGCCGCTCGCCGCACGGGCGCAGAGGGTGGAGCCGTAGGAGTGGCAGATCACCGAGGTCCGCGCCTGTGGCCGGAAGGCCTCCAACCGGCCGACGAAGTCCTGCAGTTGCGGCGCGGCCTGGTCGGCGCGGCCGTCCGTCAGCACGGAGGGGCTGACGGTGTCGGGCGTGGCGTAGCCGAGCCAGGCGACGACGGCCGCGTGTGCCGCGTCGCCGCCGAGCTGTCGCTCCAGCGCCTGCGCGCCGGCGGCGAAGCGGTCGTAGGTGCCGAGGTTGGTGTCCGAGCCGGGGACGAAGACGGCGACGGTGCGGGCGGTGGCGAGGTCGCCGAAGACCTCGACGGTGCGGCCGCCGTCGCGGCCGTCGAAGGAGAGGAACCGCCGTTCCGGCTGCGAGAGTTCGGCCAGCTCGGTGGCGCGCTGCCGGTCGCCGTACCGCGTGGCCAGTCGCCGGGCGGCCACGATGTCGGCGCGGTTGGCGGTGTATCGCTGCGTCAGCTCGGCCGCTCCACCGCCTGCCGTGAGCGGTCCCAGCGCGGCGGGCGCGGGGGCCGGTACGGCCGTCGGCCGGGCCGCGCCGGCCAGCGGCACGGCGACGGACGCGGCGACGACGGCCGCGAGCAGCCCTCGGCGGAGCCGCCGGACCACGTTCGGGCGGGAGGTCATGACCCAACTCCTTCTGGTTACCGGGTCGTTCCACGCCCTGGCTGGCGCGGTGTTCCGGTACCGAAGCTAGGAATCGGGGCCTGTGGTCGGCGTCCCGCCGGGGGACGCACCTGCGGCGTAGCTCCCTGGTACTACGGGGTTGCAGGGAGGGACCCCTCCGGGACGAGGGGACTCGCAGCTTGCGCAAGATCAAGAAAGCCCTTGCAGGCTCCTCTCGCGGCTGTTTGACTCTCCCTCACTCGCGCCACTCGGGCGCAAAAGCGCAGTTGAGGAGGGTGCGATGAGCACGGAGACCGACGTGCTGGTGCTCGGCGGGGCCGGGGTGGACACGGTCGTCCACGTCCCCGAGCTCCCCCTGCCCTTCGCCGACAGCTACATGATCCGACCCGGAATACAGACCAGGGCCGGACAGACCGGCGACTTCGTCGCCCTCGGGCTGCATGCCCTGGGACGACGCGTGCACCACCTCGACCTGCTGGGGGACGACGTCGAAGGAGGCCTGGTCCGGGCCCTGCACGCGGAACGCGGCATACCGCTCACCGCGATCCCCCAACCCGCGGGCACCAAGCGGGCGGTGAACCTCGTCGACCCGCTCGGTCGTCGGCTCTCGCTCTACGACGACACGCGCTCCGCGCCGGACGACCGCCTGCCGGAGTCCCTCGTCCGCGAGCTGGCCGCCGCGAGCCGTCACGCGCACGTCTGCATCACCCATCCGTGCGCGTCGGCGCTGCCCGTGCTGCGGGAGTGCGGGGTCACGCTCTCGACGGACCTCCACGACTGGGACGGCGTCAACCCGTACCACGAGCCCTTCGCCTACACGAGCGACATCGTGTTCCTCTCCGCCATCCGGCTTGCCGACCCGGAGGCCGTGCTGCGCCGCATCGCGGAGCGGGGCCGCGCCTCCGTCGTGGTCGCCACCGCCGGCGCGGAGGGCGCCCACCTGCTCGTGGACGGCGCGCTGCACCACATCCCGCCGACCGCCCCGCCGGCCCCTGTCGTCGACTCCAACGGGGCGGGCGACGCCTTCGCCGCGGGCTTCCTGCACGCCTGGCTTTCCGGCGAGCCGGCCCTGCGCGCAGCACACCACGGTGCCGTCGCGGGGGCGCACGCCTGTACCGTCCCCTCGACGGCCCACGCCCCGATCACCCGCGAGCAACTGCTCCAGCGGGTGGAGGCGTGAAACGCGCGGAGGCGCGAAAGCCGAGGCATGAAAAAGAGGAGTGGTCTCAACGCCCACTCCCCGCCACTTACAACCTATAGCGCATGGGGGGCCTTGCGGAAAGGCCCTGGTGGTGCCGCACAATCGACGGCCCAGGCCAGAAACCCTGCCGAAACGGGAGACATGGAACCCCTCAGCACCAGCGCTTTCGCTCTCTCCGACCGCCTCTCCCCCAAGGCCGACCCGGCCCTGATCGGCGCCGACGAGAAGCACTTCGCGGCCGTCGCGCAGAGCCTCGAGCTGGCGGTCGCCGACGTGTCCGACCGTCTCGACGACGCCCTGAGGGCCCCCGGCGGCGCCGGCCGGGCGGCCATGGACCGGGACGCCGAGGTCCACCGGCTCACCGGCCGCCTGCGCGCGCTGCGCCGCTTCGGGCTCGACCTGTGCCTCGGACACATCGTCAGCGCCGAGGACGCCGAGCCGGTCTACATCGGGCGGCTCGGTCTCACCGACGGAGACGGCCGCCGCCTGCTGCTCGACTGGCGCTCCCCGGCCGCCGAGCCGTTCTTCGCCGCAACCCACGCCAATCCGATGGGCCTGGCCAGCCGCCGCCGCTACCGCTGGACCCGGGGGCGGATCACCGACTACTGGGACGAGGTGTTCACCGCCGAGGGCCTGGAGGGGCGCGCCGCGCTCGACGACCAGTCCGCCTTCATCGCCAGCCTCGGCGGCACCCGCTCGCCGAAGATGCGCGACGTGCTCGCCACGATCCAGGCGGACCAGGACGCGATCATCCGGGCGGGCTCGCGCGGCGCGCTCGTCGTCGACGGCGGTCCGGGCACCGGCAAGACCGTCGTCGCCCTGCACCGCTCCGCCTACCTGCTCTACTCCGACCCGCGGCTCGGCCACCGTCGCGGCGGCGTGCTGTTCGTGGGTCCGCACCAGCCCTACCTCAACTACGTCTCGGACGTGCTCCCGAGCCTGGGCGAGGAGGGCGTGCAGACCTGCACCGTGCGCGACCTGGTCGCCGAGGGGGCCGCCGCCCGGCCCGAGGCCGACGCCGAGGTGGCCCGCCTGAAGTCCTCCGCCGGCATGGTCGAGGCGGTCGACAAGGCCGTCGGCATCTACGAGGAGCCGCCGACCAAGGGCATGACCGTCTCCACCGAGTGGGCCGACGTCCGGCTGACCGCCGACGACTGGGCGGACGCCTTCGCCGCGCCGAGCCCCGGCACCCCCCACAACGAGGCCCGCGAGCAGATCTGGGAGGAGCTGGTCGCGATCCTGATGGACCGGCTCGGCCTGGACGAGGACGGCGACATCACCCCCGAGCTGTTCCGCCGCTCGCTGCAGCTGGACGAGGAGCTGGTCACCGCGCTCCACCGCGCCTGGCCGCTGCTGGAGCCGACCGACCTGGTCGGCGACCTGTGGACGGTGCCCGCCTATCTGCGGCACTGCGCGCCCTGGCTCGGCCGCGACGAGGTCCGGCTCCTCCAGCGCGAGGACGCCCAGGCCTGGACCGTGTCCGACCTGCCCCTGCTGGACGCCGCCCGGCGCCGGCTCGGCGACCCGGAGGCCGAGCGCCGCAAGCGCCGCCACGACGCGGCCGTGGCGGCCGAGCGCGCGCGGATGTCCGACGTCATCAAGGACGTGCTCGCCGCCGACGACGACGGCGAGGGCGCGGTGACCATGCTGCACGGCCGCGATCTGCAGGACAGCCTGATCGACGGCGGCGCGCTGCCCACCGCCGCCCCGGACCGGCTGGCCGGCCCGTTCGCGCACATCGTCGTCGACGAGGCGCAGGAGCTGACCGACGCCGAGTGGCAGATGCTGCTCCAGCGCTGCCCGTCCCGCAGTCTCACCGTCGTCGGCGACCGCGCCCAGGCCCGTCACGGGTTCACCGAGTCCTGGCGGGAGCGGCTCGAAAGGGTCGGCCTGGACCGGATCGAGGTGGCCTCACTGAGCGTCAACTACCGTACGCCGGAGGAGGTCATGGCCGAGGCGGAGCCGGTGGTCCGGGCCGCGCTGCCGGACGCGAACGTGCCGGTCTCGATCCGCAGCAGCGGCCTCCCGGTCGTACACGGGTCCGCCGCCGAGCGGGACGCGATCCTCGACGCCTGGCTCGCGGAGCACGACGAGGGCGTGGCGTGCGTCATCGGCGATCCGGGCTTCCGGGAGACCGAGCGGGTGCGGTCGCTCACCCCGGAGCTGTCCAAGGGGCTGGAGTTCGATCTGGTCGTGCTCGTCGACCCGGACGCGTTCGGCGAGGGCGTCGAGGGGGCCGTCGACCGCTACGTGGCGATGACCCGCGCGACCCGGCAGCTCGTCGTGCTGACCAGCGCCTGAGCGTGCCGGAGAGGGCGTGCCGTCCGTGGTCGGACGGCACGTCCTGTGCCGCCGGTCACGCTTGACCTGCTCCTTTGGTCCGTTTTGTTCATCAAACTGTGCTCTCGGCCACTTTCGGGTCCGATTTCCTTGCCCGTCCGATCCGCGCCGTGTTTCCGTGTTTGAGGTCGAACCGCGGCGAGCCACTCGCCAGGGACGATTCCCGCAGCCCCTCCCGGCCGCGGACCGGGGCCGGATGCCCCAACGGCGGGAAGACACCGCCACGCAGACAGATCGCGCTCCTCGCGGTTGTGCAGCCGCAACGCACGGTCGAACACGTCTGCGCCTCAATCGATCGGCACGAGAACACGGCCTCCCACGCCGTTGCTGCCGTTCCCTGTCCCTGGAGTGACATGAACCGCAAGGCTCGTCTGGCCACCCGTCTCGCCGTCGCCGGCGCCATCGCCGGTGGGGCCGTTCTCGGCTCCGTCGCCACCGCGAACGCCGCGACCCCCACGTACGGCAACGACCTGAGCGGCTGGGTCGCGCAGGCCCAGTCGATCCTGGCCGCCCACGGCGACCACGTCCCGCCGGCCGCCGCCATCGAGGCCCGCGCCATGACCGAGTCCTCCGGCAACCCGCTCGCCGTGAACAACTGGGACTCCAACGCCCTCGCGGGCACCCCGTCCGAGGGCCTGATGCAGACCATCGTGCCGACCTTCGACACCTACGCGCTGCCGGGTCACACCGACATCTGGAACCCGGTCGACAACATCGTCGCCGCGGTCCGCTACGCTAACGCCACCTACGGCGCCTTCGAGAACATCGCCTACGGCACCAACGGCTACTGATCCCAAGCCGGTTCAGCCGATCGGGCCGGGATTTCGGCCCGGTCTCGCGCAGGCGACCAGCCCTCCGTCCATGGTGGTCTCTCCCAGGACGGAGGGCTGTTCACGTGATCGGGACGATCACGCCAGCAGCTTCAGCGCTCCCGGCAGCAGGGTGATCCGGGCGGGGAGCGTGGTGACCTCGTCCCCGTCCGCGCAGACCGGCACCGGCCGGTCCGCGTCGACGGTGATCGAGGTGCCGGTCATCAGCATGACCTCGGGACGCTCGATGTGCGTGCCCTTCTTGGCCTGGCCCATGAAGCTCACCACCTGGCGGCGCGGTCCGTCGCCCACCACCATCACGTCCAGCTTCCCGTCGTCCGGCTCGGCCGGCGGGACGATCCGCAGGCCGTGCCCGTACGCGCCGGAGTTGGCGACGACCACGGTGTGCGCGCGGACCTCGGTGCGCTCGCCGTCGAGGTCGAGGCGGTAGCCGGCCGGCCGCCAGCGCAGGATCGCCCGGACGGGGGCGAGCCGGTAGACCAGCAGCGCGGGCAGCCGCCGGTTGGCGTTGATGATCTGCGTGGCCAGCGAGTCGATGCCGATGTAGACGTTTCCGGGCGCGATGACGCCGTTGACGTCCAGCACGTCGAACGCCCGCGGCTCGCCCTTGAGCAGCAGCCGCGCCAGCCCGGCCGGGTCGGTCGGCAGGCCGAGCCGCCAGGCGAGGTCGTTGCCGCGACCGGCCGGGACCATGCCCATCGTGCCGTCGGCGCGCACCACGCCGTCCGCCACGTCGCGCACCATGCCGTCGCCGCCGACCGCCACCACGACGTCGCCGCGCTCGGCGGCCTGCCGGGCCACGGAGATCGCGTGCTCCCGGCTCTGCGTCGGGACGGTGAGGACGGTGGACCCGCCGGCCCGCAGCAGGTCGCTGACCGGCTGCCACTGCTCGAAGCCGTGGCCGCCCCCGGAGATGGGGTTGACGACGGCGGTGAAGGCCCTGGCGGCCGTCACTCGGTCACCGCCGCGTCGGCACGCAGCGGGAGGTTCTCGATGAGCACGCCGGGGTTGAGCACCCCGGCCGGGTCCAGCGCGCGCTTGACCGCGCGCAGCACGTCGACGGCCAGCGGCCCGATCTCGTCGGCGTAGGTGGCCGCGTGGTCGGTGCCGACGCCGTGATGGTGGCTGATCGCCGCCCCGCTCGCGCGGATCGCCGCGTTGGCGGCCGACTTGGCGAGCTCCCACTGGGCGACCGGGTCCCCGGTCTGCGCGCAGGCGACGGTGAAGTAGAGCGAGGCGCCGGTCTCGTACAGGTGCGAGATGTGGCACAGCACCAGCGGCGGCGTTCCCTGCGCGGTGAGCGCGTCGGTGAGGGCCGTGGTGACAGCGGCGCGCAGCGCGTGCAGGTTGGACCAGAAGGTGACCGTCTCCAGCGTCTCGATCAGCACGCCCTCGTCGAGCAGCGGGTCGCGCAGGTAGGGGGCGCGGTAGCGGCCGTGGCGCCAGGCCTCGCCGCCCTCGGGGCCGAGCGGCTCGCCGCCCGCCTCCCGCAGCACGGCGGTGGCGCCGGCGCGGCGCGCCTCGACGTCGGCGGCGGTGCCCTCGTAGCCCGTGACGGCGAGGCATCCGCCGGGGCCGCCGCCGAACATGGCGGACGGGTCGGCCAGGTTGATGCCGGTCTCGGCCTCGTCGGACAGCCGCAGCACAGTCGGCTCCGGGCCGTCCTGGACCAGACGGCGCAGCGCGGCGGCGCCGGTCTCGAAGTCAGGGAAGCGCCAGGACTCGTAGACCCGGACCTCGGGCCTGGGGCGCACCCGGACCGTCACCGAGGTGATCACGCCGAGGGTGCCCTCGGAGCCCAGCACCAGCTGCCGCAGGTCCGGCCCGGCCGCCGACTTGGGCGCGGTGCCGAGGACGACGGTGCCGCGCGGGGTGG
The DNA here is from genome assembly GCF_000787815.1 of Streptacidiphilus neutrinimicus. Taxonomy (GTDB): domain Bacteria; phylum Actinomycetota; class Actinomycetes; order Streptomycetales; family Streptomycetaceae; genus Streptacidiphilus; species Streptacidiphilus neutrinimicus. The sequence continues at coordinate 41,224 of NZ_BBPO01000005.1, read as the reverse complement.
CCAGGGTGAGGCCGACGACCATCTCGTCGAAGCGCCCGTACCCGGCCGAGGACTGACCGGCGGACCGGGCGGCCGCGTAGCCGCCGATGCTCGCGCCCTCGTAGGACTGCGGGAAGTGGCCGAGGGTGAAGCCCTCGGCGCCGAGCGCGGCCTCGACGGCGGGGCCGCGCATGCCCGCCTGGAGCGTGGCGGTGCGCGAGACCGCATCGATCGCCACGACCGCGTTGAGCCGGCTCAGGTCGAGCGCGACGACGCCCGCGAAGCCCTCGCGGGCGGGAGCCAGACCCCCGACGACGGAGGTGCCGCCGGAGTACGGCACGACGGCGACGCCCAGACGGGAGCACAGCTGGAGCAGCGCCACCACCTCGTCGTGCGAGCCCGGGTACAGGACCGCGTCGGGCGCGTCGGAGGCGTCGCCCGAGCGGAGCCTCAGCAGGTCCGGGGTGGACCAGCCGCGGGTGTGCGCGAGCCGGGCCTCGTGCGCGGAGCTGACCCGCTCCTCGCCCACGACGGCGGCGAACTCGGCCAGCACGGCGGCGTCGAGGGCGACGTCCGGGAGGGTGATCTCGTCCGGCTCCAGGGCGGGCGCGGGCTGCTTGACGCCGAACGCGGCGAGCGTCTCCTTGGCCGCGGCGGGCAGGTGCGTCGCGCGCGCGGGGTCGCCCCAGCGGAAGGGGTGGAACGCCACAACGGGCAGGTCGTTCTCGGACGCGGGCTCGGTCATCGGCTTCCTCGGTCGCTTCGCTGTGGCTTCACCGTGGCGGGCTCTGCGCCCGCTGATACACTTCTACATGTGATGTCGCAGCGAATCAACAGCACGGGCGAGCTGAGGGCCGCGAACGCCATTCCCGAGGAGCAGATCCTCGACGCGGCCTACCGCCTGCTGCTCAGCATCGGCCCGCAGCGGATGACCATGGCCGACCTGGCCCGCCAGGCGGGCGTCTCCCGCGCCACGCTCTACCGCCGCTGGGGCTCGGTACGCGAGGTGCTGGCCACGCTCACCATCCGCGCCTGGACCGAGCTCGCCGAGGAGGCCTTCCCGCCCGGCGCCCGGGGGGAGGTCACCCGCGCCCGCATCGTCGAGGGCGTGGTGACGCTCGCGCGCGGCATCCGCACGCACGAGCTGCTGCGGACGATCATCGCGACGGACCCGGAGTTCCTCACCCCCTACCTGCTCAAGCGGCGTGGCACCAACACCGACCACCAGCTGGCCCTGCTGGAGCTCGCGCTGGCCGCGGGTGTCGCCGACGGCTCGGTGCGCCCGGAGGATCCCGAGCTGCTGGCCCGCTCGGTGCTGCTCACCACCTGGTCCTTCACCCTGACCGGGCCGGTCCTGGCGGGGTCCGCCGACGGCACGGGCCCGGAGATGGACCGGCTCGACGCCGAGCTGGCGCGCATGCTCGACCGTTATCTCGCCCCCTGACCCTCACCCAGCGGCCTCCCCGACCCGGCCCGGCAGACAGGACACCCGCGTGAACGTGCAGCACAGCTACTCCGCCTCCCTGAACGCCGCCCGCCGGGCGCGCGAACTCGCCACGCTGCGCGAGGCCGTGGGCCGGCCGGAACCGGCCGTGGACGTGCTGGTGATCGGCGGCGGCGTCACCGGCGCGGGCGTCGCCCTGGACGCGGCCTCGCGCGGCCTGTCCGTGGTGCTCGCCGAGAAGCACGACCTCGGCTTCGGCACCAGCCGCTGGAGCTCCAAGCTGGTGCACGGCGGCCTGCGCTACCTCGCCTCCGGCGCGGTCGGGATCGCCCACGAGAGCGCGGTCGAGCGCGGTGTGCTGATGGAGCGGACCGCCCCTCACCTGGTCCGCGCCCTGCCGCAGGTCGTCCCGCTGCTGCCGGGGACGGGCGCCTCCGGCGCGTCCCTGGTGCGCGTCGGCTTCCTCGCCGGCGACGCGCTGCGGATCGCCGCGCGCACCTCCTCGGGCACGCTGCCGCGCTCGCGCCGCCTCTCCCCTGCGGAAGTGCTGCGCTACGCGCCGACCGTCGACGCGGCCGGACTGCGCGGCGGCCTGGTCTTTTGGGACGGCCAACTCACCGACGACGCCCGCCTGGTGACGTCGCTGGCCCGCACCGCCGCGGCGCACGGCGCGCAGGTGCTCACCCGATGCTCCGTCAGCGAGGCCACCGGCGACGGCGCGACGCTCACGGACGAGCTGACGGGCGAGAGCTTCCCGCTGCGGGCCGCCATGGTGGTGAACGCCGCGGGGGTCTGGGCGGGCGAGGTCACCACCGGCATCACGCTGCGTCCCAGCCGGGGCACGCATCTGGTGTTCCGTCAGGAGTCCTTCGGCGGGCTGACGGCCGGGCTGACCATCCCGATCCCCGGTGAGACCAACCGCTTCGTCTTCGCCCTCCCGGCGCCCGACGACCGCGTCTACGTCGGCCTCACCGACGAGGACGCCCCCGGCCCGATCCCGGACGAGCCCCAGCCGACCGACGCGGAGGTCGACTTCCTGCTGCGCACCCTCAACACCGCGCTGCGCGCGCCGCTCTCGCGCGAGGACATGATCGGCGCGTTCGCGGGCCTGCGCCCGCTGCTGGACACCGGCTCCGGGCGCACCGCCGACGTCTCCCGCAAGCACGCGGTGCTCACCGCGCCCGACGGCCTGGTCACCGTCGTCGGCGGCAAGCTCACCACCTACCGCCGCATGGCCGAGGACGCCCTCGACGCCGTCCTCACCGCCAACGGGCGCAGCGCGGGCCCCTGCCGCACCCGCTCCCTCCCCCTCGTCGGCGCCGCCGACCGCGCGACCCTCGCCCACGTCAAGGCGCCGCTCCGGCTGGTCCAGCGCTACGGCACCGAGGCCGTCGACGTCCTCGCCGAGGCGGGCGGCGACCCGGAGCTGCTGCGCCCTATCGCCCCGGGCACGCAGACCACGGCGGCCGAACTCCGCTACGCCGTCCGCCACGAGGGCGCCCTCGACGCCTCCGACCTCCTCGACCGCCGCACCCGCGTCGGACTCGCCCCCGCCACCCGCGCCGCCGCAGTCAGGGCAGCCGAGTCCGCCCTGACGGACTAGGCCCGGTCGCCGGCCGACGGCCTGTGAGAACTGCTCGATCGGCAGCAGGTCTCTCCTGTTCGCGGCACCGTCCACGGCTCCGACTGTGCCGTCTCGCGTCGCCCGAGGGTCAAGCCCCCCGGGCTCCGTCGGCCGGACGACGGCGGACGCGCGCCCGCACGCCCCGGCGGTGGCCGCCGGGGGCGTCGTGGAAGACGAGCGCCAGCGGTTCGCCGTCGCGGACGGCGTGGACGTGGAGGTGCGGCTCGGTGGAGTTGCCCGAGGAGCCGACCAGGCCGACCGGCTGCCCCGCGCGGACACGCTCGCCCCGCGCCGGCCTGACCGAACCCGGTGCCAGGTGGGCGAGCAGGATGCGCTCCCGGCCGGTGTCGATGACCACGTGATTGCCCGCGGGGTGAGTCCCGGCGGTGGGGTGGTCGGGCGCGCCGTCGCGGGCGCTGACGACGGTGCCCGCGGCCGGGGCGAGCACGGGGACGCGGTAGATCGGGTAGTCGCTGAGACGACGGGGGAACAGCGGGCGGCTGGAGCGGCCGCCGCGTGAGCGGCCCACGATGTCGAGTGCCCCGCGCTGGGCCGGGACGCTCCAGTGGTGGTTCAGCAGGCGGCCGTCGCCCTCGACGATCTGCCAGTCTCCTTCGCCCAGAGGCCAGTTGAGCGGGCTGCTGCGCGCCCCCGGCCCGTCGAGCCGGTCGGCCGCCGCCACCACCGCCAGTGCCAGGGCCAGCGCGGGGACGACGGCGTCGGCGAGCGAGAGGTCGTCGCGCAGGCGCGGAGCGCGCGCGACCACGTCGGCGACGACCGCGGCCCCGACGGCCCCGACACACCAGCGCTCCCAGCGCGGCACCGTGGCGGGGACGGGGACGCCCAGCCCGAAGTAGGCGATCGCGGCCAGGGCCACGAAGGCGAGCGCGTCGACCGCCGAACTCCAGGAGTCCCCGGCGAGGCATCGCGCGAACGGGCCGGCCAGCACGACGGGCCAGAGGCCGACCCCGATGGCGGCACGGTGGACCGCGCCGCGCCGCAGCGCCGGGCGGAGGGTGTCCGGGTCGGCGGGCATGTCAGGGCTCCGGGACGGAGCGGACTCGGCGACGGTCCACAGCGCCCGGAAGCGCTCCTCGGGTTCGTCCACCAGCGCGCACAGGTGCTGGACGGCCTGCCACGGCGGCAGCGCCTTGCCGCCGAGGTAGCGGCCCCAGGAGGACTGGCTGAACGGGGTGCGCTCGGCCAGCGCCGCCAGGCTCAGGTCGTGGCGGGTCCGCAGGCGCTGCAGTTCCGCGGCCAGGACGGCGCACGCGGCCGGCGTCCCGCTCATCCGCGCAGAGCCGCCCAGGTCTGCGGACCCACCTGGCCGTCGACGTCGATGTGGTGGGCCAACTGCTCCTGGATGACGGCGTGCAGGGTCATCGGGCCGAACGCGCCGTCGACGCCCCCGGGCGAGATGCCGGCATGCTGCAGCAGGCACTGGACCTCGGCGACCTCGGGACCGGCCTGACCGTCCATCACCAGATCGCTGCCGGTCGCGCTGTTGCCCGCGAACCACTTCCCGCCGGACTGCTCGTACGTGCAGTGGTACGCCACCGGGGACTTCGCGGGCGGCTTGACGGCGGCGGCCGCCGGAGCGGCCGAGGCGGTCGCGGTGCTCCACGGCTGGGTGATCGCCAGCGTCACGGCGGCTCCCAGCAGGGCGGAGAACACGGACGTCAGCACCGTCCGCGTGTCAGGAACCCGGCGTCGCACCGGTTCTCGCGTCAGCGTCGGCTCGCCCACCGGCTCCGCCACCGGCGCGGAGCCCGGTTCCGGTCCCTGCTCCGGGTCCTGCACGTCGGAGTCGGTCTCCTCCGCAGACTCCTCCGGCCCGACCGCGGATCCGACGGACTTCCACGCCTCCTGTGCGGCGTCCTGAAGCGCCGAGACGGTGGCGGCCCCGGCCCCGGCCAACTCCACCAGCCTGTCCACCGCCTCACGCGGCGCCAGCGACCGGGCGCCGAAGTAGCGCTGCCAGGACGCCTCGCTGTATCCGGTGCGCTCGGCGACCTGAACCACGCTCAGGCCGGTCTCGTCCTTCAACCGGCGCAACTCGGCGACGAACCGGACCACTGCGGGATCGAGTCCCTCCGGCAGGGCCTTCCAACGAGCCACAACTACCCACCCCTGGTCGAACAGGCGTCTCACGCGCCCTGAAGATGCGGCTGGAGGCGTGTTGTCCGGCCGCCGAAATGAACTGTACACGCCGACTCAGAGTCCCGGCCGACTGTCCGCATGGGACGACGTCTCAGCAGCTCAGAGCCCTGCCGTCCCAGAAAACCGCCACCTGACCGACAGGGCTGGACCAGCGCGTGCCGGTGCCGCAGGATCGGAGTCGGGCGGTTGCGGATCACCGCCCTCCGCTGCGCCGTCGAGGCGGCGGCGCCGCCGAGCAGCGGCACCGGTGGGCCCGCACGGGGGCCGGGCCCGCCGGATCGCCGACATCGGTTTCGGCTCCGCCGGTCTCGGTGGCGGGAGAGGTCGGTCGCAGGGAAGTCGGGCGCGGGGAGGTCGGCCGCGGGGAGGTCAGGCGCGAGGAGGTCAGGCGCGGGGAGGCAGCTCGATCCAGAGGGCCTCGGCCTCACCCAGCAACCGGCCGTCACGGCCGTAGAGGGCGGTGCAGGTGGTGTGCTTCCGGCCGTCCTGAGCGATCAGACGGGCCGTGACGACGCACGGCTCCCCCACCGTGGGCGCCCCGAGCACGCGTGCGGTGATCCGGCCGAGGACGACGTCGCGGGTCTCCAGGTCGATCGTCCACGCGCCGGGGCAGTCCAGGGCCGCCCAGACGAACTCCCGTCGCACGTGCGGGGAGGACCCGTCGGAGCCGTTCGACGCCGCGTCAGGGTCGGCGACGGCGAGCGCGGCGTCGGGGGTCCAGGTGCAGGCATGCAGGCCGTCACCGTCGGCCACCGCGCCCGCGGACAGGTGCAGGCCCGGCGCGTCGCCCCGCCCCGTGCCGCAGACGAAGCACCCGGGGAACGGATGCCGGGCCAGGCCCCGGTACGCCTGCTCGGCGGCCTTGGCCGTCTCGAAGGAGACCGGCTCCGGCGTGCCGAGGCCGGCCAGGTCGGCGGGCGCGCCCTCGCCGACCAGGACGTCCTCGTGGTGCAGCGTGACGCCGCCCTGGTCGGTCACGACGGCACGCATCGCGGCGCCGAGCGGCGGGGGCTTGCGCAGGGTCACCACAGCGGAGGCAGGGGCCCCGGGCAGGAGCGCGGCGAGCGCGCCCGCGAAGTACCCGCCGTTGGCCGAACCGGGCGGGCCGTTGAAAAGCGGCGGAACGATCAGTGCGGCAGCGGCGGGCTGGGTCATCCCGGGATCACGCCTCCTTGGCGGCGCGACGCGCGGCGTCGGCGGCGTGCTTCTCCTTGATCCGCACCTTCTCCTTGCGGACCTCCGCCTGGGTGTCGCGCTCGACCTGCAGCCAGCGCGGGTTCTCGGCCTTGATGGCCTCGATCTCGTCGGTGGTCAGCGGCTCGCTCAGGCCGTTGCGCACCAGGCCGGAGACGGAGACGCCCAGCTTCTCGGCGACCACCGGGCGCGGGTGCGGGCCGTTGCGGCGCAGGTCGGCGAGCCACTGCGGCGGGTTCGCTTGCATGGCGTTGAACTCGTCCCGGGAGACGACGCCCTCCTGGAACTCGGCCGGGGTGGCCCCGAGGTACACGCCGAGCTTCTTCGCCGCCGTGGCGGGCTTCATGGTCTGGGTCGTCCTGGGCTTGCTCGAAGTCATGGCTCAAGGGTAGCGAGCGCGCGACGCGCCTGGTCACAGCTGCTCCCACGGGCACCGCCACGCCGCGCACCGGTCGTGCGCACACCGGTACTGTGGCCGCGTGACCGATACGCCCGCTCCCTCCTCCTTCCGTCTCGCCTACGTGCCCGGTGTGACGCCGTCCAAGTGGGCCCGGGTCTGGGGCGAGCGGCTTCCGGAGACGCCGCTGGACCTCGTCCTGGTCCAGGCAGGCGAGAGCGAGCCCGCGCTCCGGGCGGGCGACGCGGACGCGGGCCTGGTGCGCCTTCCGGTCGACAAGGACCAGCTGCACGCGATCCCGCTCTACACCGAGACCACCGTCGTGGTGATGCCTAAGGACCACCGCCTGGCCGAGGCGCCGGAGGTGCCGCTCGCCGAGCTCGCCGAGGAGCTCGTGCTGCACCCGCAGGACGACGTCCTCGGTTGGCCGGAGCAGCCGCCCGGCGAGGCGGCGAAGGAGCGGCCGCGGACGACGAAGGACGCGGTGGAGCTGGTCGCGGCCGGCGTCGGCGTGGTGCTGGTGCCGCAGTCGCTCGCCCGGCTGCACCACCGGCGCGACCTCACCTACCGCCCCGTCCCCGAGGGCGAGGCGCCGCAGTCGCAGGTGGCCCTGGCGTGGCTGCGCGAGCGCGACTCGGAGCTGATCGAGGAGATGATCGGCATCGTGCGCGGCCGCACGGTCAACAGCTCGCGCGGCAGCACGGCGACGGCCGCCGCGAACCAGGCGCCGAAGCGACAGCAGCCCGCGGCACGCAAGCAGGGGCAGCAGCCCCAGAAGCAGCAGCGCCAGCAGAAGCCCCCGGCCCGCGGCTCCAAGCCCGCCTCCCGTCGCGGCAAGCCGGGCCGCCGCGGCTGAGACGCGCCGCTCCGGCGCACGACGGGGCTCGTGGGCGTCCGTCCGCTAGCGTGACGAAGGTCCGCGCCCGGACGGACGTGGACCCACGGTGACGGGAGCGCAGGAATGACGCAGGAGCTCACGGTCGGCTTCGTCGGGCTGGGCGCGATGGGGCGCGCCATGGCGGGGAACCTGGTGCGGGCGGGGTATCGCGTCCGCGTCTGGAACCGCTCGCCCGGCCCGGTGGCCGAGCTGGTCGCGCAGGGCGCCGACGCCGCGCCGGACCTGCGCGGGGCCTTCGACGCGGACGTGGTCGTGTCGATGCTCGCGGACGACCGCGCGGTCGCGCCGCTGCTCGAACCGGACCTGCTGGCCGCGGCCCGGCCGGGCCTGGTCCACGTCGACATGGCCACCATCTCCGTCGAGCTCGCCAAGCGCGCGGCCGCGGTCCACGCCGACCACGGCCTGGGCTACGTCGCCGCTCCGGTGCTGGGACGGCCGCCGGTCGCCGAGGCGGGCGAGCTCACGATCCTCGCCGCCGGGCGGCCTGACCTGCTGGACCGGGCCGACCCGCTGCTCTCGGTCCTGGGCCGCAGAACCTGGCGGCTGGGCGACGAGCCGTACGTCGCCAACGCGCACAAGCTCGCCGCCAACTACCTGATCGTCTGTGCGATCGGGGCCATGGCGGAGGCGTCCGCCCTCGTCGACGCCGTCGGCGGCCGACCTGAGGACCTGATCGGGGTGATCACGGACAGCATCCTGCCGGGGCCGGTCCACTCCGGCTACGGCGCGATGATCGCCGAACGCCGTTACGAGCCCGCCGGGTTCCGGGCCGTGCTCGGGCTGAAGGACGTCAACCTGGCGCTGACGGCCGGTGCGGAGGCCCACGTCCCGCTCCCCCTCGGCGGAGTGCTGCGCGACGCGCTCCTGGACGCGGTCGCCCACGGCGACGGCGACCGCGACTGGGCCGTCCTGGCCGAGGTCGCCCGCCGCCACGCGGGTCTGGCGTAGCGCCGTCCCGCGTCGCAGCCGCCGAGTGAACCGGACCGAGTGGACCAGGCCGACCGGCCGGCATTGGATCTTCCGGCCGGTTCCGGCCGGAAGCCAGACTGTCGGTGAACGACCGACCGTGACGCCGAAGGAGCCCCTCATGTCGTACCCTCCCGCGCGCTACCTCGACGAGACCGGCCAGGTCAGCGCCACGCTGCGCGCCGCCGACGCGGGGCCTGACCTGCTGATCGGCGAGCGGACGCAGGTCCACCACCTCGCCACCGGCGCCTCGACGGACGGTCAGTTCGGGCTCTACCGCTGGGACATGGCGGCCCTGCCGAAGGGCGGTCCGAGCGGGCACTTCCACCGGACCATGTCGGAGTCGTTCTTCGTGCTGGACGGCACCGTCTCGCTCTACGACGGCGACAGGTGGGTCGACGCCACCTCCGGCGACTTCCTCCACGTGCCGCCGGGCGGCATCCACGCGTTCAGCAACGACTCCGGCGCCCCGGCCTCGATGCTCATCCTCTTCGCCCCCGGCGCCCCGCGCGAGGCCTACTTCGCGTCGCTGGCCGAGATCGCCGCCTCCGGCCGGCAGCTCTCGGACGAGGAGTGGCTCGAACTGTGGGCCCGCCACGACCAGTTCCCCGCCGTGATCTGACCCGCGCCGGGACGCCGCCGGCTACCGCTTGCCTCCGGCGGCCCGGCGGGCGACGTCGAGGAGGAGGCGGGCCGGGGGCGGCAGCTCGGTGTCGGCACGCCAGACGGCGCGCAGGACGCGGGTGAGCGCGACCTCCTCCGCCACCGGCACCTCGACCAGGCGGCCCACCGCCAGGTCGTCGGTGACCGCGAGCAGCGAGAGCACGGCGGGCGCGGCGCCCTGCGCGGCCGCGCTGCGCAGCGGTCCGGTCGCGCCGAGCTCCAGCGCGGGCACCGAGGGCCCGACCCAGGGGCGCAGCGCACGCTCCAGCGTCTCGCGCGTGCCGGACCCCGGCTCGCGCAGCAGCAGCGGCGTCTCGGCGAGTTCCACGCCGGAGACGGGGGTGCCGCGCTGCGCCCAGGGGTGGTCCGGCGCGGTGACGACGGCCAGCCGATCGCGTCCGACGGCGAGCGAGCGCAGGTCGCGCGGGACGAAGGGTCCCTCGATGAAGCCGAGGTCGGCCTCGCCGTGGCGCAACGCCTCGATCACCTGGTGGCTGTTGGTGACCCGCAGCCCCACGTGCGTCGCGGGGCTCACCTGACGCAGACTCACCAGCCAGCCGGGGAGCAGCTGTTCGGCGAGAGTCAGGCTGGCGGCGAGCCGCAGCTCCCCGCGCTGCTGCGCCTGGAGCGCGGCGAGCGCCTCGGCCAGCACGTGCGCCTGGTCCAGCACCCCGCGCGCCCAGTCGGTGACGACCAGCCCGGCGGGTGTCAGCCGTGAGCCGCGCCGCGACCGGTCGAGCAGTTGCAACGCGAGCTTGCGCTCCAGCGTGCGCAGACGGGCGCTGGCCGCCGGCTGGGTGATCTGCTGCTGCGCGGCGGCCCGCCCGATGCTCCCGGTGTCGGCGACCGCGACCAGCAGCTCCAACGTCTCCAGATCCCGGCAACCGCCTCGACGCCGGCAACCTCGCCTGCCCGGTTCCCTCCCGCTCC
>NZ_BBPO01000005.1:13883-30802 GCF_000787815.1 Streptacidiphilus neutrinimicus | reverse complement strand
ACCAGCAGCCTCCAACTCCCCAGATCGGCAACCGCCTCGACGCCGGCAACCTCGCCTGCCCGGTTCCCTCCCGCTCCCGCTCGACCGCGGCCCGTCTGCCGTGTTCTCCGGCCTCCGTCACGTCTTCGCTCCTCCCTGACGCTCCGCCCTTCGCCGCCCCCGCCCCGCCCCCGCCACGCGCGGCCGGCCCTCGGCGACGCGCCATGACTCCGGCACCCGCAGTGCCGGCCCCGTCCGGCGGCTCGCCGGTCGCGCCGTCGTCGACCGGCCCACCCGCAACGCTCGGTCGGCCGGTCACCGCCACCGGCCCGGCGCGCCCCGTCCTCGCGCGCCGGGCAGGGTCCGTGCCGGCGGCCGTCCCCCTCGTCCGTTCGGTCATAGGGAAACCCTATGACGTGGGCGCGGCTTTGCGGCTACCGCCCCTACGGCGGACGCCCAAGAGTGGTCGGGTGACGATCACCCCCGTGCGCCCTGACCGGCGCGGCAGCGTGCAGACCCCTCCCTCCGCAGGTCTCGCCCGCCCGTCGGCGCGTCTGGGCGCGCCGTTGCGCAGGAACGCGCCGGGGCTGGTCGTCGCGGCGGCGGCCACGGGCATGGCCGCCGTGGTGAACCACCTCGCGCCGTCCGTCTCGCCGATGACCGCCGCCGTCGCCCTCGGCGTGCTCGCGGGGAACCTGCGCAGGGGCGACGCCCGGCTGCTGCCCGCCGCGACGCGACCGGGGCTCGGCGTCACCGCGAAGCGGGTGATGCGGCTGGCCGTGGTCCTGCTGGGGCTCAAGCTCGCGCTGAGCGACATCCTCGCGCTCGGCTGGCCGAGCCTCGTGCTGGTCTGCCTGGTCGTCGCGGCGACGTTCTTCGGCGCCCAGTGGCTCGGCCGCAAGGCCGGGCTGCCCGGCGACCAGCCGCTGCTGATCGCGACGGGCTTCTCCATCTGCGGCGCCTCCGCCGTGGCGGCGATGAACGGCGTGACGGAGAGCGAGGAGCAGGACACCGTCACCGCCGTCGCCCTGGTGACGCTCTGCGGCACGCTCGCCATCGGTGTGCTGCCGCTGCTGCACCATCCGCTGGGGCTGACCGACCTGCAGTTCGGCCGCTGGACGGGGGCGAGCGTCCACGACGTCGGTCAGGTCGTCGCGATCGGGCAGACGGCCGGCGCCGGCGCGCTCGGGCAGGCGGTCGTGGTCAAACTGATGCGGGTGGCGCTGCTCGCGCCGCTGGTGACCGGCGTCGCGCTGATGCGGTCCCGCCGCGCGGGCGGGCGCGCGGCGGGGCAGAACCGTCCGGCGCCGATCCCGCTCTTTCTCGTCGGATTCCTCGCCTGCGTCGCGCTGCGCAGCACCGGCGTGCTCTCGGCCGGCTTCGTGAACACGGCCGGGACCGTCGACGAGCTGTTGACGGCCGCGGCGCTGTTCGCCCTGGGCAGCACCGTCGACGTGCGGAACCTGCTGCGCACCGGCCGCAAGGCGCTGCTGGTCGGGCTCGCCTCCTGGGTGCTGATCGCGGCCGTCTCCTACGTGGGCGTCCTGCTCACCAGCTGAGGCACGACCCGGGACCAGGGGAAAACAAAAAGGCCGGGATTGCGTCCCGGCAAATTCGCTCGTATATTGAGAGATTCCCCTGCTCTGCGGCCCGACGAAACACCAATGAGCGAGGAATCTTTATGGGTTCACTATATCCGAGCGGGAGCGGCTTTGTCAAACGACGGAATTCGCGAGGAACAGGAATTCATCGACCTGCTCCGTGCACGCCTCGCCGTGCTGGAGGCCGGGGCCGAGGCCGCCGTCCAGGCCGCGCTGGGGCAGGAGGTGACCAACGCTCAGACGCGTCTCGAACGCGACGTCCTGGTCGCCGAGAACTCCGGTCTGCTGGCCGCCTACTCCTCCGGCGAGCACGGCCTCTGCTTCGGCCGACTGGTCTTCCGCGACGGCGCCGACCACCACATCGGGCGGCTCGGAATCCGTGCCGACGACGCGGAGCGCACCCCGCTCGTCGTCGACTGGCGCGCGGACCTCGCCCGGCCCTTCTACCTCGCCACCGGCTACGAGCCGATGGGCCTGCGCCGCCGCCGCCACATCACCACCGAGCGCAACCGCGTCACCGCCCTGCACGACGAGCTCCTCGACCTCGCCGACGCCGAGCGCTCCGGCTTCGAGGGCTCCGACGCCGACGACGTGCTGCTCGCCGCGCTCGACGCGGCGCGCACCGGGCGCATGCACGACATCGTGCAGACCATCCAGGCCGAGCAGGACCGGATCATCCGCGCCCCGCACCAGGGCGTGCTGGTGGTCGAGGGCGGTCCCGGCACCGGCAAGACCGCCGTCGCGCTGCACCGAGCCGCGTACCTCCTCTATGCCCAGCGCGAGCTGCTGGCCCGCCGCGCCGTGCTGATCGTCGGCCCGAACCCGGCCTTCCTCGCCTACATCGGCCAGGTCCTGCCCTCGCTCGGCGAGACCGGCGTGCTGCTCGCCACCCCGGCCGAGCTCTTCCCCGGCGTGCGCGCCACCGGCGTCGACACCCCGGCCGCCGCCGCGGTCAAGGGCGGAGCCGCGATGGCCGACGCGCTCGCCGCCCACCTGCGCGACCGGCAGGCGCTGCCCGACCCGGCGCTGGTCATCGAGCACGAGGACGGCGTGCTGATCCTGGACCGCGAGATCGCCGCCGCCGCGCGCGAGCGCGCCCGCTCGACGCGGCTGCCGCACAACCTGGCCCGCCCGCACTTCGCTTTCGCCGTCATCGACGCGCTCACCCAGCAGCTCGTCGAGCGCCTCGGCCACGACCCCTACGGCGGTCCGAACCTGCTCGGCCCGGACGACCAGGCGCTGATCGGCAAGGCCGTCGCCGTCAGCCCTGCCGTCCACGCCGCGATCGACGAGCTGTGGCCGCAGCTCACCCCCGAGCAGTTCCTCGCCGACTACCTGGAGGACCCGACCCACCTCCCGGAGGCCGACGCCGAGACGATCCGGCGCGTGCACGCGTCCCGCCCCGAGCGCCCGGCCCGCTGGGAGTGGACCGCGGCGGACGTCCCGCTGCTGGACGAGGCGGCCGAGCTGCTGGGCGAGGACGACGCGGCGCGGCGTGCGGCGGAGGAGGCGCTGCGCCAGGAGCAGATCGCCTACGCGCAGGGCGTGCTCGACCTCTCCTACGGTTCGCGGACCCAGGAGTTCGAGGACCGCGACGACGAGGAGTCCGAGCACCTGGCCGCCCACGACCTCATCGACGCCGAGCGCCTGGCGGACCGCCAGGAGGAGCTCGACCACCGATCGGCGGCGGAGCGCGCCGCGGCCGACCGCACCTGGGCCTTCGGTCACGTCATCGTCGACGAGGCGCAGGAGCTGTCCGCGATGGCGTGGCGGCTGCTGATGCGCCGGTGCCCGACCCGCTCGATGACCCTGGTCGGAGATCCGGCCCAGACCAGCGAGCCCGGCGGCTGCGGCAGTTGGGACGCCGCGCTGAGCCCCCACGTCCAGGACCGCTGGCAGCGTGTCGTCCTGGACGTCAACTACCGCACGCCCGCCGAGATCATGGACGCGGCCGCGGCCGTGCACCGCGCCACGGACCCGTCGTTCACCCCGCCACGCTCCGTGCGGAGCACGGGCGTGCGGCCGTGGGCCCAGGCCGTCCCCGCTCCGGACGAGCTGCCGGGCGCGGTCGCGAAGGCGGTCGGGGAGCACACCTCCCCCGAGCGCCGGCTGGCGGTCATCGCACCGGAGCCCCAGCTCGACGCCCTGATCGCGGCGTTGCCGGAGGCCGCGAGCGGCCCCGCGCCGGACCTCACCCGCCCTGTCGTCCTGCTCGCTCCCGCGCAGGCCAAGGGCCTGGAGTTCGACACGGTGCTGGTGGTGGAGCCGACCGGCTTCGCGGCCAACGAGCTGTACGTCGCGCTGACCCGCGCCACCCAGCGGCTCGGCGTGCTGCACACCGAACCACTGCCGTTCGGGCTGGAGTTGGAGACCCGCTGAGGCCGTACCCGGCCCCGGCGGCGCGGTCCCTCCGCGCCCCGGGGCCGCGCGCGGCGGCCCGCCCCGCACCGCGCCGTACACCTGAGCGTGCGGCGCCGCCCAGAACGGGGCGACGGTCCGGGCGGCCTCGATCTTCACGTCGTACGGGCTGGCCACGCGGTGACGGTATCCGAGACGACATTGACAAAATGTTGAAGCTCACGCTTCCCTGCTGCCATGCAGATTCGCATCATCTGGCCCGCCGGCACCGCGACGGCCACCCTGCGCCCCACCCCGACCAGCGAGGCGCTGCGCGCCGCCCTGCCGATCCAGTCGACGGCGAGCACCTGGGGCAAGGAGGTCTACTTCCGCACCCCCGTCAGCCGCCCGGTCGAGCCGGACGCCCGGCAGGTCGTCGAGCCCGGAACGGTCGCCTTCTGGACCGACGGCGACAGCCTCGCGCTCCCCTTCGGGCCCACGCCGATCTCCCGCGCGGACGAGTGCCGCCTGGCCAGCCCCTGCAACCTGCTCGGTGCGCTCGACGGCGACCCCAAGGCCCTCGCGACCGTCCGCGACGGCGACGCGATCCGGGTGGAGCTGGTCACGGACTGACGCACCCTCACCCGAAGACGGTCAGCAACGACGCGGCCAACAGCACGGCCTAGAGCCCGAGCCCCAGCGCCGCCACGCACCGGACCGCCTCGCTCGCCGGGAGCGTCGCCTGCGCGCTCCGCGCACGGTCGCGGTAGTGGCCGACCAGCACCGGCTGTGCGTCGTCGAGACGCACAGCGACGGCGACCGGGGCGCCCCGCGTACCGAAGCGGGCGAGCTCGCGCAGCCACTGGTGGGTCAGCGCATAGGACGGCAGGACAGGAAAGCAGTAGACCCCCCGCGCGCCGTCCTGGCCGTGGCCGCCCGCGCGCAGCCCGGCGCGACGGACGCGGCGCTCTTCCGCCGATGAGGTGAGGTGCACGAACACGGCCACGCGCGGACACGATAGGGGCTCGCCGCCCCGCGGGCGCGCGATTATCGTGGCCGGATGAGCAGCCAGGAGCAGCCGCCGATCGTGCGCACCGCGCGCGCCGACGACGTCGACGCCGTCGTCGCCGCCCTCACCACCGCGTTCTTCGACGACCCGGTGTGGGGCCCGGCCTTCCCCGACCCCGGGCGGCGGGCCGCCCAGGCCGGCGCGCTGTGGCGGCTCTTCGCCTCCTCCGGGATGCGGTATCCGTGGCTGCTGGTGACCGAGCGCGTCGAGGCCGCCGCGCTGTGGATCCCGCCGGGCGGCACGGAGCTCACGGACGAGGAGGAGCACGGCTTCGCGGACTTCCTCCGCGCGACCACCGACGCCCGCACCGCCGACGGGATTCTCGGGATCCTGGAGCCGATGGAGGCCGCGCGACCCCAGGAGCCGCACTTCTACCTGAGCCTGCTGGGCACCCACGACGACCACCGGGGCAAGGGCCTCGGCATGGCGCTGCTGCGCGAGAGCCTCGTCCGCATCGACGAGCTCCGCATGCCCGCGTACCTGGAGTCGAGCAACCCGCCCGCCAACGACAAGCGCTACGCCGCCGTCGGCTTCGTGCCCACCGGCGAGCTGACCATGCCCGACGGGCACGTCGTCACGACCATGTGGCGTCCCGCGCGCGGCTGACGGCGGGGAGGAGCGGCCGCGCGCGGGACGGGTGATCACACCGGCGTCGCGCCGGCCTCAGCCGGCGGGAGCGGCGTCGTCACGGGTAGCTGACGACGTCGCTGGGGCCGCCGAAGGTGGAGCTGACGGGCTGTCCGGTTCCGTTGATCACCGAGTCGATCCCGCCGCTGCCGTTGAGGAACACGGTCAGCAGGTCGTGGAACTGGACGCCCGAGGTGTTCGGCGCCTGGAAGGCCATCGCGTTGTGGATGTCCTGGCTCTGGTCGAAGTACGAGTAACTGCCCATGCCGTAGCCCTGGAAGCTGGTGACGCCGGGGGCGACGTAGAAGGCGGGGTAGCCCTTCTGCGACGAACTCGACATCCAGGACGCCTGGTTGGGCACCTCGTACGGGTTCTCGTTCTGGAAGAAGACGACCTCGCCGCCCTGGCCGTTCCAGACCGTCTCGTTCTTCTGGAAGTGCTCGACGGCCAGCCCGGTCGCCACCACGTTGTTGCCGTTCACCACCAGACCGGTGTCGCTCTGGTCGCCGGTCCAGGTGCCCGCGCCGGCGCCGTGGTCGGCGCGCCAGATCCAGGCGTCGTCGACGATCGAGTTGTTGCTGTTGTCGACCAGCGCCGTCGCCGCCGAGCCGGCCGTGGCGCCGCCGATGCGGAAGAAGACGTCGTCCAGGGTCACCGGGTCCGCCGCGTGGCTGACGCCGGAGCCGGCCGTGCCGACGGTCAGCAGCGTCGGCGAGGTGACCGGGCCCGCGTCGAAGATGACGCCGGTGACGTTCACGCCGTTCACGTCCGCGATGTTCAGCGTGGTGTTGCCGTTGCTGGGCACCAGCGTCGGGAAGCCGAGGCCGACGATCTTCGTGTCCGGGTGCGTCACGCTGATGGTACTCGGCACCTGGTAGACGCCGGGGGTGAAGAGCAGGTTGTCACCGGCCGCCAGCGCCGCGTTGATCTGGTCCGTGGTGGCACTGGGCTGGACCACGAAGAACGTGGACAGCGGCAGCGAGACGCCCGGCGTGGAGCCGTTCAGCCAGGTCGGGCCGGAGGAGTTGGTCTGCAGCGAGGGGACGAAGACCTGGTAGTTCCCGCTCGCGTCCAGGTACAGGTAGGGCGCCTCCCGCGTCTCGGGGCAGTTGGCCAGCGTGGTGTAGGAGTTGGGGCCGCCGCTGTCACCGGAGTTGGAGGCGAAGGACTGCGCGGGCGCGCCCGGGTCGCCGCAGAAGACCTGGTTCCACACGGCGTTGCTCCAGCCGTCGAGGCTGGAGTTGCGGGTGAAGAACTGCTGCTGCGACCCGTTGGTGACGGTGCCGCCGGTGAACTCCGAGTCGGCGATGAAGCCGCCGCTGGCCCAGTCAGGGGAGCCGGTGCAGTAGTCCATCAGGCTCAGGTTGCCGTTGATGTGCACCCGGCGCAGCGGCGCGGCCTGGGAGACGGCCCAGAAGTCGTCACCCGCGTAGCAGCCGGTCATGCCGGTGACGTTGATCGTCAGGTTGGTGAGGGAGCGCCAGAAGTTCGTGGTGGCGTAGCACTGGGTCTGCACGCCGCCGTTGCACTGGTTGTACACGTCCACGGTGCCGTTGATGACCGTGTCCCCGGGGTTCAGGCCGAGACCGGCGACGCTCTCGTAGAAGCCGACGGAGAAGATCAGCGGGTTGGCGGCGGAGCCGTAGGTGCCGGGCTTGAACAGGATCGCGTAGCGGGCGGTGCCGAACTCGTTGCCGCCCTGGGCGTTGGCGATGGAGTTGAGCTGGTTCTGGATGGTCGTCTGCGACATGGTCGGGTCGAAGACGACGACGTTGGAGCCGAGGCTGCCGCCGGTGGGCGGGGGCGGGGTGCCGCCGCCGGAGCCGTACACGGAGAACTCCCAGAGGCTGTAGCCCCACTGGGTGTTGCGCTGCGTTCCGTACATCCGGATGTAGCGGCCGGAGCCGGACACGTTCAGCGTCTCGGTCCCGCCGGGACCGGAGGCGGTGGAGTAGATCGTGGTCCAGTTGGTCGCGTCGTTCGAGGTCTGGATCTGGTAGGCCTTGCCGGAGGCGGTCTCCCAGTTCAGCACGACCTGGCAGATGGTCTGGGTCGAGCCGAGGTCGACCTGGAGCCACTGCGGGTCGGAGAAGCCCGAGGACCACCGGGTCCCGGTGTTGCCATCGACGGCGTTGGACGCCGGGAAGCTGCTGTTCTCGAGCGAGGACGCGGTGGCGGGCCGGTTCTGCGCGAGGTCGGTGGTGCCGCAACTCGCGGCCGCCGCTCGGGAGGCGACCCCGGCCTGCGCGGACAGCGCGGCCAGCAGCAGGGCGACGACGGCGAGCAGGGCGGACAGCGGGCGTCTGCGGGAGCGGCGGCCATAGCCGCCGGGGTCGATCACGACAGATCTCATGGGCACTCCTGGCACGGGTGGGTGGGAGTGGTGCAGGGGGCTTGCCGTTGAGGCGAGAGAGCGCTCTCTGCGGTGCATCGTGGAGGCCTGTCGAGCCGGTGTCAATACAGAAGTCGAAGCTGCGCGGCATTCACGGCGCGCCGGGCGCTACGCGCCCGCCTCCAGGAGACGGGCGACCGGAAGGGTGGCCGCGCCGCGGGCGACCGCGTCCGCACCCAAGGCGCCGAGGTCGACCGAGGTCAGCGAGTAGGGCAAGCGCAGCGCGTGCTCGCGGACGACCTCGCGGATCCGCGACAGCAGCACCGGCGCGAGAGCGAGCCCGGCCCAGCCGCCGATGATGACCCGTTGCGGGTTCAGAAAGTTGACGACGTTGGCGATGCCGACGCCGATCCGGACGGCCGTCTCGTCGAGAACCGAACGCGCCGGCTCCCCGGCGGGCCCCTCCTGCTCGGCCGCGGCCAGGATCAGCCGCAGTGTCTCCTCCTCGTCCTGCGCGTCGATGCCCGCCACGCCCGCGGCCTCCGCCGCCTCCGCGTAGCGGGCGATGACCGCCTCCGCGCCGACGTACGCCTCCAGGCAGCCCCGCGCGCCGCAGCGGCAGCGGCGGCCCTGGTACTGGACGTTGAGGTGCCCCCACTCCCCCGCGCTGGTGGTCGAGCCGCGGAAGGGCGCGCCGTCGGCGATGACGGACGCGCCCGCACCCGAGCCCAGCAGCAGGAAGACGGCGCTGTCCGCGTCGCGGCCCGCGCCGAACCACATTTCGGCCTGGGCCATGGTGGTCGCGCCGTTGTCGATGAACAGCGGCAGCCCGGTGTGTTCGCGCAGCCGCTCCTCCAGCGGGAAGGCGTCCCAGCCGACCGTCTGGCCGTGCACGACGGCGTACGGCTGGTGCTGCACGATGCCGGGAACGCCGATGCCGACGCCGAGCAGCGGCGCGGCCGCGCCCGCGCGGAGCTCGGCGAGCCCGGCTGCGATCGCGGCGACGACGGCCTCCTGGTCGAGCGAGCCGCCGACCACGGGCAGGTCCAGCGCGGCGAGTTCGGCGAGGCCGAGGTCGAAACGCTCCAGCCGGATACGCGTCTCGCCGACGTCGATGCCGATGACCTCGAAGCAGGAGGTGTCGACGCGCAGCAGGATGCGCGGCCGCCCGCCCTCGGACTCGACGGCCCCCGCCTCCACCACGAGCCCGGCGTCGAGCAGGTCCGCCACGACGTTGCTGACGGAGGCCGAGCTGAGGCCGGTCGCCTGGATCAAGTCCTGCCGGCTGAGCGGGCCGTGGAAGTACAACTGCCGCAGCAGCCGGGCGCGGTTGGCGCGCCGCAGGTCACGGACGTTTCTGCGGCCCTCGTCGGTCATCCCGGCCCATCCTCCACGCTCTGCTCCGGACGGCACCCTACTGGCCGACAACGGGCCCAGGACCGCCGAATCTGTTGACGGTTGATTATCTCACAGGTTAAATCACGTCTCGAACTAAGTCATGAGCAAAGCCTTCGTCCGCTCCGGGCACCCCCTCAAGGGCCGCGCTGATCCGCCCCCACCCGAAAGGCTCCCTTCATGCGCTCCTCCAGATCGGCACTGCTGACCCTGGCCGTCGCCACCGCGCTGCTCGCCTCCGCCTGCTCCTCCTCCGGCGGCTCCGGCTCGGGCGGCGGCTCCGTCGCGGGGACCACGCTCACCTACTGGGCCAGTGACCAGGGCGGCTCGATAGCCCAGGACGTCAAGGTGCTCACGCCCGAGCTCGACGCGTTCACCAAGCAGACCGGCATCAAGGTCAAGCTGGAGGTCATCGGCTGGAACGACCTGCTCAACCGGATCCTCGCAGCCGCCAGTTCGGGCCAGGGGCCGGACCTGGTCAACATCGGCAACACCTGGTCGGCCTCGCTGCAGGCGACCGGCGCCTTCCTGCCCATCTCCGACGACGTGATGA
Organism: Streptacidiphilus neutrinimicus; assembly: GCF_000787815.1. Taxonomy (GTDB): domain Bacteria; phylum Actinomycetota; class Actinomycetes; order Streptomycetales; family Streptomycetaceae; genus Streptacidiphilus; species Streptacidiphilus neutrinimicus. The sequence goes on along the minus strand of NZ_BBPO01000005.1, from coordinate 20,909 downwards.
AGCAGATCGACGGCACCGGCCGCTTCCTGCCCGGAGCGCTGGCCGCGACCGGCGCGCCCGGTCAGCCGCCGGTCGGCGTGCCGATCTACTCGATGGCCTACGGCCTGTACTACAACAAGGCGATGTTCCAGGCCGCAGGGATCACCCAACCGCCCACCACCTGGGACGAGTTCATCGCCGACGGCAAGAAGCTGACCAAGGGCGGCCAGTGGGGCGTCTCGGTCGAGGCCGCGCAGACCCCCGAGAACGCCCACCACGCCTTCACCTTCAGCAAGCAGCAGGGCGGCAGCTTCTACGACTCCTCCGGCAAGCCGACCTTCGACACCCCGCAGAACGTGGCCGGTATCAAGCAGTACGTGGACTTCATGGCCGCGGACAAGATCGCCAACCCGAGCGACGCCGAGTACTCCAACGGCACGGAGGCGGTGAAGGACTTCGCGACCGGCAAGGCCGCGATGCTGCTGTGGCAGTCGGCCGACGCCACGCTCGCCCAGTACGGCATGCAGCCGAGCCAGTACGGCGTCGCGCCGGTGCCGTTCAACGCGGCCGCGCCGTCCGGTGCGAGCCACGTCGACTCCATCGTGGCCGGCATCAACCTCTCGATCTTCGCGAACACCAAGCACAAGGACGCGGCGATCCAGTTCATGAAGTTCATGACCAGCCAGCAGGCCCAGCTCGACCTGAACAAGCAGTACAGCTCGCTCCCGTCGGTCAGTGACGCCTACGGCGACCCGGCGTTCCAGACCCAGACGGTCAAGACGCTGCAGAGCGTGCTGGCGAACTCGGCGGCGCCGATGCCGGCCGTGGCCACGGAGAGCCAGTTCGAGACGGTGATCGGTGCGGCGGTGCAGAACCTCTTCGCCGACGCCGCCGCGGGCAAGCCCGTCACCGACCAGAGCGTCGCCGCCCAGCTCGACCAGGCGCAGCAGAAGCTCCAGGCCGGTGGCTGAGGCACGCACGCCGGCGCCCGCGCGCCCGAGCCGCTCCTGGGCTCGGGTGCGCCGCGCCGGACTTCCCTACCTGCTCCTCCTGCCGGCGGTGTTGTTCGAACTGCTGGTGCACGTCGTGCCGATGCTCACCGGCATCTACATGAGCTTCAAGCACCTGACCGAGTTCTTCATCCGCAACTGGAGCGCCGCCCCGGCCGCGGGCATCGACAACTACCGCTTCGCGCTGGACTTCAACGGCGCCATCGGCAGGCAACTGCTCCAGTCCTTCTGGACCACCTGCGCTTTCACGGTGCTCACGGTCGGCCTCTCCTGGCTGCTCGGCACCGGCGCGGCGGTGCTCATGCAGGACCCGTTCCGCGGCCGCGGGCTGCTGCGCACCTACTTCCTGGTGCCGTACGCCCTGCCCGCCTACACCGCCGCGATCACCTGGGAGTTCATGTTCCAGCGGGACACCGGCCTGGTGAACACGCTGCTGGTGCACGACCTGCACCTGTTCCCGACCGCGCCGTTCTGGTTGATCGGCGGCAACTCCTTCTGGGCGCTGCTGATCACCGCCGTCTGGCGCACCTGGCCGTTCGCGTTCCTGGTCGTCACGGCGGGCCTGCAGAACATCCCCGGTGACCTGTACGAGGCGGCCGCGCTGGACGGCGCGGGCACCTGGCAGCGCATCCGCTCCATCACGCTGCCGCAGCTGCGTTCGGTGAACCAGGTGTTGGTCCTGGTGCTGTTCCTGTGGAACTTCAACGACTTCAACACCCCCTACACGCTGTTCGGCAACGTGCCGCCGCCGCAGGCGAACCTGATCTCGGTGCAGATCTACGACACCTCCTTCCAGAACTGGAACTTCGGCTCGGGCTCGGCGATGTCCGTCCTGCTGCTGCTCTTCCTGCTCGTGGTCACCGCGGTGTACCTGCTGCTCACCAACCGGAGGGGGAAGGCGGATGCCTAGGCCGTCGCGCGGGCCCAAGCCGCCGCGCAGTCCGCTGGCTCCGCCCGCGTCTTTCGTGTGGACGCGGCGGATCGTGCTGACCCTGCTGGGGATCTTCACCTTCCTGCCGCTGTGGGTCATGGTCAGCGGCTCGCTGAAGCCGCTCAAGGACGTCCAGGCGGCATGGAGCTGGATCCCGGCGAATCTCACGCTCCGCCCCTACGTGGACATCTGGAGCACGGTGCCGCTGGGGCACTACTTCGTCAACAGCCTGGTCGTCTCGTCCTGCTCGACGGCGATCTCGGTGGTCATCGCGATCCTCGCCGCCTACGCGGTGAGCCGGCACCGTTTCCCGGGGCGGCAGCTGTTCAGCGTGACGGTGCTGTCGACGCAGATGTTCCCCGGCATCCTTTTCCTGCTGCCGCTGTTCCTCATCTACGTCAACATCGGCACCGCCACGGGCGTCCAGTTGGACGGCTCCTGGCTGGGCCTGATCGTCACCTACCTGACCTTCACGCTGCCCTTCTCGATCTGGATGCTGGTCGGCTACTTCGACTCCATCCCGAGGGAGTTGGACGAGGCCGCCAAGGTCGACGGCAACGGGCCGATCGGCGCGCTGGTCCGGGTCATCGTGCCGGCCGCGCTGCCGGGCATCGTCACCGTCGCGGTCTACTCGTTCATGACCGCGTGGGGCGAGGTCCTCTTCGCCTCGGTGATGACCGACGACTCCACCCGCACGCTGGCCGTGGGCCTGCGCAACTACGCCTCGCAGAACGACGTGTACTGGAACCAGATCATGGCGGCCTCGCTGGTGGTCAGCGTTCCCGTGGTCGTGGCCTTCCTGCTGCTGCAGCGCTACCTCGTCGCCGGACTGACGGCCGGCTCGGTCAAGTAGCCGGCCGAACTCCCCCTTCCACCTGCTTTTTCTTCACCCGCACCGTGTGCTGAGGAGACCCATGCCTGCGCCCGACACCTCCGCCTTCGGCCCCGCGTTCCTCTGGGGGGCGGCCACCTCCGCCTACCAGATCGAGGGAGCCGTGGCCGAGGACGGCCGGTCCCCGTCCATCTGGGACACCTTCTGCCGGGTCCCCGGCGCGATCGACCATGGCGACACGGGCGACGTGGCGACCGACAGCTACCACCGCTGGCCCGAGGACATCGCGCTGATGCGCGCCCTTGGCCTGGGCGGCTACCGCTTCTCGATCGCCTGGCCGCGGGTCCTGCCCCAGGGCACGGGCGCGGTGAACCGGGCCGGGCTCGACCACTACGACCGCTTCACCGACGCGCTGCTGGAGGCGGGCATCCGCCCCAACGCCACCCTCTACCACTGGGACCTGCCGCAGGCCCTGCAGGACCGCGGCGGCTGGCCCGCGCGGGAGACGGCCGAGGCGTTCGCCGAGTACGCCGCGCTGGTCGGGGCCCGGCTGGGCGACCGGATCACCGACTGGGCCACCCTCAACGAGCCGCTCTGCAGCGCCTGGATCGGCCATCTGGAAGGCAAGATGGCGCCGGGCCTCACGGATCTGACCGCGGCGGTACGCGCCTCGTTCCACCTCCACCTCGGCCACGGTCTCGCCGCGCAGGCGCTGCGCGCGGCCGCTCCGGGCGCGATCCGCGTCGGCATCACCAACAACCTCAGCCCCATCGAGCCCGCCTCGGACAGCGAGGCGGATCTCGCGGCGGCCCGCCGTGCCGACGGGCACATCAACCGCTGGTGGCTGGACCCGATCTTCGGGCTCGGCTATCCCGAGGACATGGTGGCCCTCTACGGCGTCGAGCTCCCGGTCCAGGGCGAGGACCTGAAGACCATTGCGCAGCCGCTGGACTGGCTGGGCGTCAACTACTACTTCCGCCAGATCGTCGCCGACGACCCGGCGGGCCCGGTGCCCGGCTTTCGCCAACTCGCTGGCCCCGGGCCGCAGACGGCGATGCCGTGGGAGGTGCACGCCCCGGGCCTGGAGCAGTTGCTGCTGCGGGTCACCCACGAGTACGGCGCGCAGGACCTCATGGTGACGGAGAGCGGCGCAGCCTACGAGGACGTCGTCGGCCCCGACGGCCGTGTCGACGACGCCGAGCGTGCCGCGTACCTGACGCAGCACGTCGCCGCGTGCGCCCGCGCGGCGGCGGCGGGAGCGCCGGTGTCGGCGTTCTACTACTGGTCGCTGCTGGACAACTTCGAGTGGGCGTACGGCTACGCGAAGCGCTTCGGGCTGGTGCACGTCGACTACGCGACGCAGCGGCGCACGGTGAAGACCAGCGGCGAGCGCTACGCGGAGATCATCCGCGCGCACCGCGAGCGGTGACCCGGGCCGGGTGACCCGGGCCTGACGACGCGGGCCGGAGGTCAGGTCCCAGCGACGGCGTTCACCGGGCGGGGCAGCGGCCAGACGAAGTGGGCGGGCATGCCGGTGGGGCGGGCGCCGGGGTAGTCCAGGGTGATGCGGGTGTAACGGACCTGGCCCGGGTGCCCCGTCCAGGGGACCGGCTGGTCGAGGCGGACCTTGACCGGGAAGCCGCGGAAGTGGCCGGCCGCGCAGTACGGCACGCAGTCGTTCGCCTGGTCGGTCGCCGTCCCCGTCGCCGAACCGGTCGACCACGTCGACCACTTCGCGCCGGAGAGGTAGTTGTTGCCGTCCCCGCACGCCAGCACGTACGTGGCGGGCCGCGTCTGCGGCTTGCCCGCGCAGTCCAGCACGACCGGTGCGGGCGCGGGCGCCGCGGAGGCCCCGGACTTCGCGGAGTTCGCGGACGCGTGCTCGGCGGAGGTCGTGGAGACGGTCGCGGTCGCGGCCGGGATCAGAGTCGCGCCGCCCACCAGGAGGATCGCTGCCAGTTTCAGTAGTGCCATTCCGCGCTCCCCTGGGGCTCTCGGGTAGGGCCAGGCTACGTTGCCCCTCGTGAATCCGGCTACCCCAACACGTCAGAAAGCTGACCAAAACGGATATGCTCAGGTCAGCCGGGCGTTCCCTGTCATACGGCCGGGTTCGACGTAGGGGCAGAAGGGCGCCGCGGAGGGCGGCGCCCGGGAGAAGAAGGAGCAGGGATCATGCGCTACCTGATGACCGCCCGCAGCACCGAAACCACCCCCGCGCCGGACGAGAAGCTCTTTACGGAGATGGCCGCGTTCGTCGAGGAGATGACCGCCGCCGGCATCCTGCTGGCGACCGGCGGCCTCGCCCCCGAGGGCGTGCGGCTGGTCTCCCATGGCGACGAGCTGACCGTCACCGACGGCCCGTTCGCCGAGGCCAAGGAGGCCGTGGCCGGCTTCGCGCTGGTAGAGGTGGGCTCCAAGGAGGAAGCCGTCGAGCTGGCCCGGCGCTTCCGCCGGATCGTGGGCGACGGCGAGAGCATCGTCCAGCAGGTCTTCGGGCCGTGACCACAGCGCCGGGCCCGCGGGGCGGCCGGACGGCCGCCCCGGCGCCCGTAGGCCGCGCGGGGGACGCGCACGCGGGCGTGCACGCCGTGGTGTCGGCGGTCTGGAAGCTGGAGTCGGCGCGGATCACCGCCGCGCTGGTCCGGATCGTGCGCGACGTCGGCGCGGCCGAGGAGCTCGCGCAGGACGCGCTGGTGGCGGCGCTCGAGCAGTGGCCCGCCGCCGGCGTCCCGGCCAACCCCGCCGCCTGGCTGACCACCGTCGCCAAACGCCGTGCCGTGGACCGGATCCGCCGGGCCGAACGTGAGGAGCGCGGACACGCGGAACTGGCCCGCGAGCGGGGGACGGCCGAGCCGTGGGACGAACAGCGCGGCGGGGCCGACGAGGCGACCGGCGACGAGGGCGACCAGGGCGACGAACCGGCTGACATCCTGCGGCTGTTGCTGCTCGCCTGCCATCCCTCGCTGCCCACCCAGGCGCGCATCGCCCTGACCCTGCGCCTGCTGGGCGGCCTCACACCCGAGGAGATCGCGCGGGCCCTGCTGCTGGACACGACGACCGTCACCCGGCGGATCGCCGAGGGCAAGCGCCTCCTGGCGCAGCAGCGCGTCGACTTCACGGGCACGCCCGCACCGCAGGAGCTGGGCGAGCGGATCGGGGCGGCCCTGGAGGTCGTCTACCTGGTCTTCAACGAGGGCTACGCCGCCACCTCCGGAGAGGACTTGATCCGGCCGGACCTGTGTCTCACCGCGCTGCGGCTGGGCCGGTTGCTCGCCCGGCTCGCTCCGCGGGAGCCGGAGGCGCACGCTCTGGTCGCCCTCATGGAGTTGCAGGCCTCCCGGCAGGCGGCGCGGACCGGCCCCCAGGGCGAGCCGGTCCAGTTGCACGAGCAGAACCGGGGACGCTGGGACCCGCTGCTGATCCGCCGCGGCTTCGAGGCGATGCTCCGTGCCCGCGACCTGCTCGACGCCTCCCGGTCGACGGGCGAGCGCGTCGGGGGACCCGGTCCGTATCTGCTGCAGGCCGCCATCGCCGTCTGCCACGCGCAGGCGCGGACCGCCGAGCAGACCGACTGGGCGCAGATCGCGGGCCTGTACCAGGCGTTGGCGCACTTGCTGCCGACTCCCGTCGTTCAGCTCAACCGTGCCGTGGCCGTGGGCCGGGCGCAGGGCCCGCAGGCCGGGCTCGACCTGGTCGACGCGCTGCGTCTGGATCCGACGCTCCAGGACTACCACCTGCTGCCCAGCGTCCGCGCCGATCTGCTGGTGCGGCTGGGCCGTACGGCGGAGGCGCGCACGGAGTTCCGGCGTGCGGCCGGGCTCACCCGCAACGACGCCGAACGCGCCTTCCTGCTGCGCCGCGCGGACGCGCTGGGCGTCGCGCCCGCCGGCCCGCTGCTGGGCGCGGCGGCGGACGCCTTCCTCGGTCAGGCCGGGTTGGACGTCTCCAGCCGGCGCTCGTACGCGCAGACCCTGCGCCGCCTGCGCAGCGGACTCGGCGACGCCGCTCCCCTGGACGACCTGACGCCCGACCGGTTGGCGCGCGTGTTCCGCACGGCGTGGGGCGACGCCGCGCCCGCGACCTGGAACCGGCACCGGGCCGCGCTGCGCTCGTTCTCCGCCTGGGCCGGCCGGGAGGCCCTGGCCGAGGCGGTCCCCCGGCGCGCGGCACCGCCCGCCGCCCGCCGGAGCCCGCCGTCCCGGCCCGAGCTGCGCGCGTTGCTGCGCGATCCGGCCGTCCCGGTGCGCGACCGCGCCCTGTGGCGGGTGCTGCAC
>NZ_BBPO01000005.1:0-13657 GCF_000787815.1 Streptacidiphilus neutrinimicus | reverse complement strand
GGCGGGTGCTGCACGAGTCCGGCGCGACGGTCGCCGCCGTGCTGGCGCTGGACGTCGAGGACGTGGACCTGGCGCACGACCGGGCGCGCTCGGGCCGGTCCTTCCTCTGCTGGAGGCCGGAAACCACTTCTGCTGTCGCCGAGTTGACCGAGGGGCGAGCCCGTGGCCCGCTCTTCCTCAGCGCCCGCCGGCCGGCTCCGGCCCGCACTCCGGCCGAGGCGGACCTGTGCCCGGAGACCGGTCGGCGTCGCCTCTCCTACGAGCGCGCGGAGTACCTCTTCAAGCAGGCGACGCGCCGCATCGACCCGACGGGGCAGGGCTTCACGCTGAGGATGCTGCGCGTGAGGGCTTGAACGGTGGTTGACTGACCGTCAGACCAGCATCGGCTCCTGCTCCACGAGCGAGACGGTCGCGCCGTGCGCGTCGACGGCGAAGCGCAGCGAGGCGTCGAGCCCCGCGGCCAGCCGGGTCAGCAGGGCCAGGGTCACGATGACATCCGAGCCCTCCACGCGCTCGACCATCGCGCGCGACATGCCGATCCGCGAGGCGAGTTCGGCCATCGACAGGCCGAGGGCGACGCGGCGGTCGTGCACCACCTTGGCCAACGCCATGGTCAGCCGGTGCTCCTGGCGTTCCTGCTCCAGCTCCAGCGACTCACGGTGCCCGTCCACCCGCCGCCACTCCCCAGGCAGCTTCCAGCGGGTGTGCTCCGGGGTCACCCTGTGCGTCGCGCCGTTCATCACGTGCCACCGGCCCCCTCGCGGACGAAGATCCCGTGCGCCGCGCCGTGCGCGGCCTCGCACTCCAGCTTGGCGCGCACCGCGCGCTCGATCTGCGCCTGCTCGTGGGTGCGCGTCTTGCGGAAGACGGTGAGCAGCACGATCCGGCGCTCGTCCCGGTTGATCCAGTAGGTGACCCTGGTCGCCACGCCGTCGAGCATCGGCCGCAGTTCGGCGACGCCGTCGCGCAGCGTCCGCGCGAAAGGCGAGGGCGTGTCGGGCCCGCGCTCTGCGAGGAGTTCGGCGTAGGTCTCGACGCGCCGGAACAGCCGGCCCGGCAACAGCTCCAGCCAGGCCCGGACCTCCGGCTCCAGCTCGACCGTGTATCCGGCGGCCACGGTTCCCATGGCTCCCATAGGGCCAGGGTAGGTGGCGCCCGTGTGCCCGGCATGTCGGCTACCGCGGCCTTCTGCCGCGGGGGTCTTGCGCAATCTTGTAATGGTGTAATCATCGATACATGGGCAACAAGAGCACGACCGGGGAGTCCGTCGCGGAGTGGTTCGCGGCGCACCTGCCCGAGGGATTGTTCGGGGAGACGCCGGAGGTGGTCGTCGACCGTGAGGAGATCACGGTCGTCGGCTCCCTGCCGGCCGACGCGGCGCCCGGCGCCGCGTCCGACGAGGCCGTGTCCGTCGAGGACGCCGTCGCGGCGTACCGGGAGAGCACCCGCGCCCAGCGCATGCGGGTCGCCGGAGCGGCGGAGGAGCGCTTCGGGAAGAAGGTGTCCTGGGGCGTCCGCCACGACGGCCGCCGTCTGATGTTCACCCACCTCGCCGTCCCTGCGATGACGCGGCTGCGCCAGCCGGAACGCCAGGTGCTGGACACGCTGGTGGCGGCGGGCGTGGCCCGCAGCCGCAGCGACGCCCTCGCCTGGTGCGTCCGCCAGGTCGGCGACAACGCCGAAGCCTGGCTGGGCGATCTGCGCGACGCCCTCCGCCACGTCCAGGAAGTCCGCCGCCAGGGCCCCGGCAGCGGAGGGGCGTAGCACCCGCCCGGCTCGCCGGGCTGGGTCTCAGCCCAGCAAGGCGTACACCGCCGTGGCCTGCGCGGCCAGGGCGTCCTCGGTCGTCAGGGCGATGTCCGCGAAGGCGAGGGCGCGGCCGAGCTTGGTGAGGCGGGCTGTCACCAGCACGTCGGCGCCGAGCACCGGGCGCTGGAAGGACGTGGAGAGCTGGACCGTCGTCATCGGCACGAAGCCGCCGCGTGCCGAGGCGACGGCCACCACGACGGCCGTGTCGGCCGCGGCCATCAGGGCTTGCCCGGAGAGCGCGCCGCCCTCGCGGGCCAGGCGTTCGGACCAGGGCAGGCGCAGCACCGCGTGGGACTCGCCCGTCTCCTCGACGGTCAGGCCGAGGTCGAGCACCCAGGGGGCGAAGTTCTCGGCGAGCAGTTTCTCGGCCCGTTCCACGGTGATCGGCATGCCCCCCAGCATGGCGGCCCGCCGCCCCGTCGCGCCAGCACCGCGCGCGGCCGACGGACCGCGCCCGCCGCGTCTGCCGCAGCAGCCAACTCCCTTGGCGTAAAGGGGGACTGGCGGCCGACCGCCAGGAGCGCGCCCCTGGCCGAGCGCCTTCCTCGGACACGCTGACGATCTGATGGGTCTCGGCTTACTCCTCGCGTCCGCGCTGGTGACCGTGCCGCTCTGCGCGGCCGGGATGCGGCATGTCGTCGTCGGCTACGGCCACCCCCGCGGGCTTGCCCGGCGCGCCGCCAGGCACCGGCGTCGACCTGGGGTGGGGCACCGCCGTCCTGCGGCCGCCCCCGAGGGAGCCGTAGCCCTCGGCCCGCGAGATCGTCACCCGAACCATGTATCTTGATGTCGAGACGTTCCACACGTGAAGGTAGACGCGAAAGCGGGAGTACCCGGTGACTGACTCGACCATCATCTACACGCACACCGATGAGGCCCCGGCCCTGGCGACCTATTCGCTGCTGCCGGTGATCCAGGCGTACGCCTCCACGGCCGGCGTCACCGTGGAGACCCGCGACATCTCGCTCGCCGGGCGCATCATCGCCGTCTTCCCGGAGCGTCTCACCGAGGCCCAGCGGATCCCGGACGCGCTGACCGAGCTCGGCGAGCTGGCCAAGACGCCGGCCGCCAACATCATCAAGCTGCCCAACGTCTCCGCCTCGATCCCGCAGCTCAAGGCCGCGATCGCCGAGCTGCAGGCGCAGGGCTACGCGCTGCCGGACTACCCGGACGAGCCGAAGACGGACGAGGAGCAGGACGTCAAGGCGCGCTACGACAAGATCAAGGGTTCCGCCGTGAACCCGGTCCTGCGTGAGGGCAACTCCGACCGCCGCGCGCCGCTCTCGGTCAAGAACTACGCCAAGACCCACCCGCACCGCATGGGCGCGTGGACGGCCGAGTCCAAGACCAACGTCGCCACCATGGGCGTCAACGACTTCCGCCACAGTGAGAAGTCCGCCGTCGTCGCCCAGGACGACACCCTGCGCATCGAGCACGTCGCCAACGACGGCACCGTCACCGTGCTGCGCCCGACGGTCAAGGTCCTGGCCGGCGAGGTCGTCGACGCCTCCGTGATGCGCGTCGGCGCGCTGCGCGAGTTCCTGGCCGCGCAGGTCGCCCGCGCCAAGGCGGAGGGCGTGCTGTTCTCGGTGCACCTGAAGGCCACCATGATGAAGGTCTCCGACCCGATCATCTTCGGCCACGTGGTGCGCGCCTTCTTCCCGAAGACCTTCGCCCAGTACGGCGCCACCCTGGCCGCCGCCGGGCTGAACCCGAACAACGGCCTCGGCTCCATCCTGGCCGGCCTCGACGCGCTGCCCGAGGGCGACGCGATCAAGGCCTCCTTCGACGCCGAGATCGCCGAGGGCCCGGCCCTGGCCATGGTCGACTCCGACCGCGGCATCACCAACCTGCACGTGCCGTCCGACGTCATCGTCGACGCCTCGATGCCGGCCATGATCCGTACCTCCGGCCACATGTGGGGCCCGGACGGCAACGAGGCCGACACCCTGGCCGTCCTGCCGGACAGCAGCTACGCGGGCGTCTACCAGGTCGTCATCGACGACTGCCGCGCGCACGGCGCGTTCGACCCGGCCACCATGGGCTCGGTCCCGAACGTGGGCCTGATGGCCCAGGCCGCCGAGGAGTACGGCTCCCACGACAAGACCTTCGAGATCGCCGCCGACGGCGTGGTGCGCCTGGTCGACACCGAGGGCAACACGGTCCTGGAGCAGAACGTCGCCAAGGGCGACATCTTCCGCGCCTGCCAGACCAAGGACCTGCCGATCCGCGACTGGGTCAAGCTGGCCGTCTCCCGGGCCCGCGCCACCGGCTCCCCGGCCGTCTTCTGGCTGGACGAGACCCGCGCGCACGACGCCAACCTGATCGCCAAGGTCAAGCAGTACCTGCCGGAGCACGACACCGAGGGCCTGCAGATCGAGATCATGTCCCCGGTCGAGGCCACGGCCTTCTCGCTGGAGCGCATCCGCCGCGGCGAGGACACCATCTCCGTCACCGGCAACGTGCTGCGCGACTACCTCACCGACCTGTTCCCGATCCTGGAGCTCGGCACCAGCGCCAAGATGCTCTCGATCGTCCCGCTGATCGCCGGCGGCGGCCTCTTCGAGACGGGCGCGGGCGGCTCCGCCCCGAAGCACGTGCAGCAGCTGCTCAAGGAGAACTACCTGCGCTGGGACAGCCTCGGCGAGTTCTTCGCCCTGGCCGCCTCCTTCGAGCACCTGGCCGGCGCGACGGGCAACGCCCGCGCCAAGGTCCTGGCGGACACCCTGGACCGCGCCACGGGCACCTTCCTCAACGAGGACAAGTCCCCGACCCGCCGGCTCGGCGGCATCGACAACCGCGGCAGCCACTTCTACCTGGCCATGTACTGGGCCCAGGAGCTGGCCAAGCAGACCGACGACGCGGCCCTCGCCGAGGCCTTCGCCCCGCTGGCGAAGACCCTCACCGAGCAGGAGGCGACCATCGTCGGCGAGCTCAACGCCGTCCAGGGCTCCCCGGCCGACATCGGCGGCTACTACCAGCCGGACCCGGCCAAGGCCGCGGCGGTCATGCGCCCCTCGAAGACCCTCAACGAGGCGCTGGCCCAGCTGGGCTGAGCACCCCTCGCTGAAGGCCCCGTCGCACCCACCGGTGCGGCGGGGCCTTCCGCATGTGCCGCGGCGGAGCCGACAGGCGGACATTGACGGAGAAACGGCTCATCAGCACCCGTCCCCAACGCCCTGGCGGAGCTGCGAAAACGGGTCGGCCACGGATGTGTCGGGGGCTCATGATAGGAACTCCGGCGAAAGCGGTCGAGTGAGGGGGACCAGGCACGATGGGGTTGTTCGGGCGGTGGCGGAAGGATGCCGCCGAGAGAGCGCGGGCTGCGGGGAGAGGTCTGGAGGCCACGCCCGTTCTGGATCCCGCCTTCGGGGATCCGCTGCTGCGCGACGTGATCGCGCAGGCCGGGGCGCGGGACTGGCCCGCGCTGCGGCAGAGCCTGCGCGGTGCGGCGGACCAGGTGGAGCAGACGACGCTGCTCGCCGCCGCGGCGGAGGTCGGCGGGGTCGAGGAGTGGGCGCCGCAGGCGGTCGCCGCCGAGCCGGGCGACCCGCTGCCGCTGCTGCTGTCCGGCGCTCGGCAGGTCATGTGGGCCTGGGAGGCCCGCACGGGCGCCCGCGCCCGGAACGTGACGCGGGACCAGTGGGACGTGTTCCTCGAGCGTCTCTCCGTCGCGGAAGGCCAGCTGCTGGAGGTCGCCGAGCGCGAGCCGACCTGGCTCGCGCCCTGGTACTTCCTGCAGCTGAGCGCGCGCGGCGCCTCGCTGGACAAGGACGTGGCGCGCTACCGCTTCGAGGCCGCGCTGCGGCGTGCGCCGGGGCATCCCGCCTCGCACCGGCAGCGCCTGCAGCAGGTCTGCGAGAAGTGGGGCGGCTCGCACGCCGAGATGCATGCCTTCGCCCGGGCGTCGATGCTCGAGGCCGCGCCCGGCAGCCCGCTGGGCGAGCTCGTGGCGCGCGCCCACCTCGAGCGCTGGCTGGATCTGGGCGGCGGCGCGCAGGGGCGCGCCTACATGAGCGGGCCGAACGTGATGGCCGAGCTCCAGGAGGCCGCGCAGCGGTCCGTGTTCCACCCGGAGTACCGCGCCGAGCGCACCTGGCGGGGTGTGCACAACACCTTCGCGATGGCGTTCTCGCTCTCCGGTCAGCGGCACCTCGCCCGCCCGCTCTTCGAGGCGCTGGACGGCACGGTCACCCAGACTCCCTGGGCCTACCTCGGCGGCGATCCCGCCCTGTCCTTCCGCACCCACCGCGCCCGCTGCGCGGCCTGAGTCGCGGCCCGAGCCGCGTCCCCTCGAACCCCACGCCTTCGCGACCACGAAAGAACCGTCACGGTGCCTCTCTTCGAACGCTCCAGCAACGAACGGCCCGGCAACGGCGGCGACACCGCCCCGGACGCCGCCGCGCACACCTTCCAGGTCGACCTGCGCGGCCTGGTGGACCTGCTCTCCCACCACCTGTACTCCAGCCCCCGCGTCTACCTGCGCGAGCTGCTGCAGAACGCCGTCGACGCGATCTCCGCGCGGCGCCTGCTCGACCCGAACGCCCCGGCTGCCATCACCGTGCGCGCCGCCGACACCCTGACGGTGACCGACACCGGCGTCGGCCTGACCGAGGAGGACGTGCACACCTTCCTCGCCACGATCGGCCGCAGCTCCAAGCGCGGCGCGGACGGCGGTATCGACGGCGCGGGCCTGGCGAGCGCCCGCGGCGACTTCATCGGACAGTTCGGCATCGGCCTGCTGGCCTGCTTCGTGGTCGCCGACGAGATCACCGTCGTCACCCGCTCGGCGAGGACGAAGGACGCGCCGGTCATCGAGTGGCGCGGCCACTCCGACGGCCGCTACACCATCCGCACCCTGCCCTCCGGGGCGAGGCCCGAGCCGGGCACGACGGTCACCCTCGCGCCGCGCGCGGATGCGCGCGAGTGGACCCGTCACGACCAAGTGGTGGGACTTGCAAGGGACTTCGGCAGCCTGCTGCGCTACGACGTCACCGTGCAGGACGCGCACGGCGGCGCGCTGCGGATCAACGAGACCCCGCCGTGGGCGGCGCAGCACGCCTCCCCGCTGGCGCGCCGGGAGGCGTACGCGCAGTTCTGCCGCAGCACCTTCGACTTCGTCCCGCTCGACACGATCGAGCTGGAGCTGCCGGTCGCCGGCCTGCGCGGCGTCGCCTACGTGCTGCCGGACGCCGCCCCGCCCTCGCGCCGCACCGGGCACCGGGTGCACCTGAAGGGCATGCTGCTCTCCGACCAGGCCGACGAACTGCTGCCGGAGTGGGCCTTCTTCGTCCGCTGCGTGGTCGACACCGACGCGCTGCGCCCGACCGCGTCCCGCGAGGGCCTGTACGCCGACGAGACGCTCGCCGCCGTCCGCGACGCGCTCGGCGCGCGGATCCGCGAGTGGCTGACGGGGCTCTCCGCGACCGACCCGGCGCTGCTGCACCGGTTCATCGCCGTGCACCACCTGGCGGTCAAGTCGCTGGCCCGGTACGACGACGAGCTGCTGAGGATGCTGCTGCCGTGGCTGCCGTTCGAGACCACGGACGGCAACGTCACCCTCGACGAGTTCGCCCGCACCCACCCGGTCATCCTGGTGACCCGGACCGTCGAGGAGTTCCGCCAGGTCGCGCCGGTCGCCGGCGCCGCCGGGCTGGGGGTGATCAACGGCGGCTACGCGTACGACCGCGACCTGGTGCACCGCCTGCCGGAGATCCGGCCGGGCAGCTCCGTCGCCGACCTCGACCCGGGTACGGTCACCGCGCACCTCGACTCCGTCGACCCAGCCGCCGAGCTGGCCGCGTCCGCGTTCCTGGCGATCGCCCGGGAGGTCGTCGGGCGCTTCGACTGCGACGTGGCGCTGCGCAGCTTCCACCCGACCAACGCGCCCGCCCTGCTGCTGGACAACCGCGAGGCGCGGCACGAGCGTTCGCGCGCCCAGCTGGCCCAGGAGGCGGACGGCCTGTGGGCCGACATCCTGGGCTCGCTGCGCGCCGAGGCCCCGCGCGCGCAGCTGGTGCTCAACCACCTCAACCCGCTGGTGCGCCGCGCCGCCACGATCACGCACCGGGAACTGGTCGTCACCGCCGTCGAGGCCCTGTACGGGCAGGCGGTGCTGCTGACCCGCCGCCCGCTGCGGGCGAGCGAGAGCGCGCTGCTCAACCGGTCCTTCATCAGCCTGCTCGACCACGCCATGCTGGGGCACGAACAGCGGGGCCATGAGTCCGGCCAGCACGGCCCGGAGACGGAGAACGAGTCGTGACCGTGGACACCCCCGAGGCTCTGGTCCAGGCGCTGCGCGCCAACGACGAGCGTCCTTACGGCAAGCAGCGCACCGTCACCGCCGAGGAGTTGGCGGAGGCCGCCGAGCAGTTGCAGGAGCGCGGCCGGCTGGACGACCCCGAGCTGCTCGTCCTCGCCCTGATGGACCTTCAGGAGGCGTACACCTACGACGCCGAACAGCGGAAGTCGCCCGTGGTCTTCGCCAAGGTGCTGAAGCTGTGGGACGCCAAGCCCGAAGCCTTCAACGAGTGGGCGCGCACGCAGCTGTTCTGGCGGTTCAAGTGGGTCGCCTCAGCGCTGCGCGGGCTGCCGGAGGTGCCGCTGTCGTCGGTGCGGCGCTGGGACGAGGAGATGAGGTCCCGCTACGTGAAGGCGGGGCTGGGCCTGCAGCCGTACTACGCCCAGCGCTTCTACCTCGCCTGGCATCTGGGCGGCGCGGCCGACGCGGACGTCGAGGACGCCTTCGAGCTGTGGGCGGGGCGGCCCCGCACCCGCTACAGCGACTGCGTCGCCTGCGAGTTGCGCAGCCGCGCCGACTTCCACGCCCACCGCGGCGAGGACGCGCGGGCGCTGGAGATCTGGAAGCCGGTCCTGGAGGGCGAGAGCACCTGCAGCGAGGAGCCGTGGTCCAGCCACGCCCACGCACTGCTGCCGTTCGTCCGTGTGGGCCGCTTCGACGAGGCGCGCTCGAGCCACCTGGTCGGCTACCGCTTCTCCCGCGGCAAGACCAGCCAGGCCACCGAGGTCGGCCTGCACGTCGAGTTCTGCGCGCTGACCCGCAACGAGGCGCGCGGCCTGGAGATCCTGGCCGAGAACCGCGACCTGTGGGCCACCGAAGGCAATCCGCTGGGCCTGCTCAACTTCCGCTCCGCCGTGGAGCTGCTGCTGACCCGCCTGGACGCCGACGGCCACGGCGAACTGCCGGTCAGCGGACCGCCCGGCGACAACTGGACGGTCGCCTCGCTGCTCGCGCACCTCCGCACGCTGAACGAGGAGCTGGCCGGGCGCTTCGACGCCCGTAACGGCACGGACGGCGTCAGCGCGCGCGTCCGCGCCCGGGTCGGCCAGCAGCCGCTGCTGGCGGAGCCGTTGGCGCTCGGCGTGCGCACGCCGGGCCTGCCCGGGGCGCGGTCGGGCGCGCCGACACCCGTCCCGGCGCCCGTCCGCCCGACGGGCCCCGCCGCCGACGTCCCGCAGGACCTCGCCGAACTGGTGCGCCGGGCCCGCGAGGCGTACCGCGCCGGGCACCCGGACGCGGACCTGCTCTGGCTGCGCGTCGCCGAGCGGATCGAGGCCGAGGACTTCGTCCTCCCCGAGGACGCCGGGATCGGCCCGCTCGCGCTGCTGCGCGCGGAGGTCGCGCAGCAACGCGCCGCCGAGGCGATGGAACGCCGCGACCGCGCCGCCGCCCGCATCGAGATGGAACGCGCCGTCGCGCACTTCGCCGAGGCGGGACGCGAGGACCGCCGCATCGCCGCGCAGGCGCGCCTGGCCGTCGTCGACGCCGAACCCGAGGGAGGCCGCACGGACTGGGCGTCCCTGGACCGCCTGCGCGCCGCAGCGGAGACCCTCCGCGCGGAGCACCCGGACGCCGACCCTGACAGCCTGCTCACGGTCCTCCAGAGCCGCACCTACGCGGCCCACCACGCCCTCTACCGCGCCCTCCGCGCATCGGACGACCCGGACACGCCTCCCCAGGCCCCGGAGACAGCGGGCGCGGCAGACCGTGCGGGCTCGACCGAGCCGTCGGCCGCCACCGCCACGGCCCCTGCCGCTTCGGACACGCCCGCGCACGGCGCAGCCGCCGCGGACCGTGCGCGCTCGACCGAGCGGACGGCCACGGCTCCGTCCGGCGCGGAGCGTCCCCCCGCTGACCCTGCCGAGGCCGTTCCCGCGCCTGTGCTCGGCGTCGAGCAGGCCCTCGCCGCGTTCGAGGCGGAGAACGAGGCGTTCCGACAGGCCGCGGCGGGGTTCGGCATGGGGCACCGGGTCTCGCTCGCGCTCCAGTACCGGGCGGACGTCGCCGCGCGGCTGGGGCGGCTCGACGAGGCCGAGCAGGCGCTGCTGGAGGCGCTGCGGCTGCTGGAGGAGGTGGGCCAACCATGGCGCACGCCGCGCGCGCTGGTGCTGCTGGGGCAGGTCCGGACGCAGCAGCGGCGGCCGCAGGAGGCGGTCGAGGTGTTCCACCGTGCGCTGGGCGAGTCCGCCCGCTGGCCGGACGCATCGTTCCCGTACGGACCGGCTCAGATGATGCTGGGTCAGGCCTGCGCGATGGCCGGGGACACGGGCGGCGCCGTCCGCGCGCTGACCGAGGCGGCCGCGCGCTTCGACCGCAGTGGCGACGTCGACGACGCCGTTGCCGCGCGGCTGAACCTGGCCAACCTGCTGCGCCGCGCCGGCCGCACCGGCGACGCGGTGGCCGTGCTGGAGTCCGCCGTGGCCGACGCGGAGGCCGCCGGGCTGGACGAGCGGCTCCGCGCCCAGCTGCGGTTGGACCTCGCGCGCGGCCTCGGCGCGCTGGGCGAGCACCGCGACGCCGCCGAGGAGTTCCTCCGGCTCGCGGACGCGGTCTCCGGCTGGCAGGACCAGGACGTCCACACCATGGCGGCCTGCGAGGCGACGGGCGCGCTCGCGGAGGCGGGCCGGCTCGACGCCGCGCGAGCGGCGCTGGAACGCGCGCTGGCCTCTCACGCGGTCGCTCCGCGCCCGGACCAGATGGCGGCGACGCTGCGCGAGCTGGCCCGGCAGCTCATGGCGGCCGGAGGCGCGGACGCGCTGGACGAGGCGCTGGCCCGGATCGCGGAGTCCGAGCGCGTCGGGGCGGACGCGGTCGCCGCGGGCCTGGAGGTGACCTCCTGGTTCGTCACCGGCGCCGCCCACTACGAGCGTGGCCGCGCCTACGCGGAGGCGCAGCGGCCGGAGGAGGCGCTGGCGGAGTTCGAGCAGTCGATCGCGGTCTACACGGCGGTCGGCCGGGAGGCCGAGGAGCCGCGGGCCGAGTCGCTGCGGCTGGCCGCCATCGTGGAGGCCGGTCCGCTGGAGCGCCGCGACGCCGCGCTCCAGCGGCTGGGCGTGGGCGTCGCCCGCTGCGAACAGGCGGGGCTGGCGGACGCGGCGAGGATCCTGACCGGCCTCCGCGACCGGATCGCAGCGCAGACCGGCTGACCGGCTGACCGGCTCACCGGCTCACCGGCTTGCCGGGCGCGGTCCGCTCAGCCCGCGTCGGTCCGCTCAGCCCGCGTCGGTCCGCTCAGCCCGCGTCGGTCCGCTCAGCCCGCGTCGGTCCGGGCCTCGACGGCGCGCAGGACGGCCACCATGTCCTGCGCGCCGTGGCCCAGTTCGGCCGTCTCCGCGTACAGCGCGCAGCAGACGTCCAGCAGCGGCGAGGCGATGCCCGCGGCCCGCGCCGCCTCGACGATCAGGCGGTTGTTCTTCAGGACGTCCAGAATGCCTGCCTGGACCGAGAAGTCACCCTCCGTCAGTTTCCCCGCCTTGATGCGGGAGACGGCGCTCGCCATCGGGCCGGCGTCCAGGATGTCGCGCAGCAGCGCGGGGTCGAGGCCTTGGCGGGCCGCGAAGTGGAACGACTCCGCGAGCCCCGTGACGGTGCTGATCAGGAAGATGTTGACCGCCAGCTTCATCAGCAGCGCACCCGGCACGGGCCCGCACGCGAAGGCCTCGCGGCACAGCGGCGCGAGCAGCGGCCGCACCCGCGCCACCGCGTCCGGCTCCCCCGCGAGCATGGCGACCAGCTGCCCCTGCTCGGCCGGGACCCGGGAGCCGGAGACCGGCGCCTCGACGTAGCAGCCGCCGGCCGCGCGGATCTCCGCCTCCAGGGCCCGTGACCACTCCGGCTCCGCGGTGCCCATGTGCACGACGGTGCGCCCGGCGACGCGCCGCGCGAACTCCGCCGTCCCCCGCGCCAGCATCGCGTCGGCGACGTCCGCGTCGTAGGGCATCAGCAGCACGGTCCGCGCGTCGCGGAACACCTCCCCCGGCTCGCCCGCCACACGCGCGCCCGCCGCGCGCAGCGGCTCGGCCCGGACGGCCGTGCGGTTCCAGACGACCAGTGGCGTGCCCGCCCGCGCGAGGTTGAGGGCCATCGGCCCGCCCATGACCCCCAGCCCGAGGAATCCCACCAGATCCGACATCGCCGCACCCTGCCCTTTCGCGGTCGCTTCCCGGTCCGCTTCCACGCCCTTTCGCGGTCGCTTCCCGGTCCGCTTGCCACCTTATGACAGTCGTCATAATAATGGAGCTATGACAGCTGTCATGGAACCGCCGGTCGACCTCGACTCCTGGCGCGTCACCCCGATCCACCCCGAGGACCGCGCCGGTGTGCACCGCCTCTTCGCGACCTGCTCGGCCGCCTCCATCCGGCACCGGTTCCGCGCCCCGCTGCCCGCCTTCCCCGCCCGCCACCTCGACGAGCTGCTGGCCGGCCCGCCCGAGCGCCACGATGCCCTCGCCGTGCGCGCCGGGGCGAGCGGCGAGCTGGTGGCGCTCGGCAGCCTCGCCCGGCCGTACGGCCCGAACGACGGGCGCACCGCCGAGCTCGCCCTGCTGGTCGTGGACCCCTGGCAGCGCCGAGGACTCGGCCGGGCGCTGACCGCCGCTCTGGTGGAGCGCGCCGCGGGGGGGGCGCGGGGTGACCCGGATCGTCGCCGAGGTCGAGCACGGTCGCGGTCGGCTGCTGACGGCCGTCGGCCGGGGCCTCACCCTCGTGCGCAGAACCGCCGACCGCGACGGACTCACCGGGGTGTTCGCGATCCCCGGCGATGCCTGTGCCCGTCCGTCCGTCTATAGGCTGGAGCCATGACCGAGCAGGGGACGCGCACGTACTCGCCGCGCGAGCGCATGGTGTTCAGCGCGGCGCAGCTGATCCGGCGCGACGGCGTCGGCGCCACCGGCATGCGCGACGTCGCGGCGCACGCCGACGCCCCGCGCGGCTCGCTGCAGCACTACTTCCCCGGGGGCAAGGACCAGCTGGTCGGCGAGGCCGTCACCTGGGCCGGCCGCTACGCCGCGCGCCGCGTCACCCGCAACCTCGCCGCCCTGCCCGCCGCAGACCGTCGGCCGAGCCGGCTCTTCGCCGCACTGATCTCCCAGTGGACCGAGGAGTGCTTGGCCACGGACTTCGCCTTCGGCTGTCCCGTCGCGGCCGTGACCGTCGACTGCGCCGACGCCGCAGACTCCGCCCGTACCGCCGCCGCTCAGGCCTTCGCCTGCTGGCGCGAGCCCCTCGGCGCGGCCCTCGTCGAGCTCGGGGTCCCCGAGGCGCGCGGCGCGTCGCTCGCCACGCTCCTGGTCAGCGCCCTCGAAGGCGCCCTGCTGATCGCCCGCGCGGAGCGCGACACCCACGCCCTGACCACGGTCGCAGAGGAGCTCGGCCCACTGCTCGACGCTGCGGCCCTGTCTCATTGACACCTCGGCGTGGCCCCGGAGGCGGTCTCCGTGACGCAGACCATGGCACTGAGTGCCTTGGCAGATGGCACTGAGTACCCTTATGGTGCGAGTAACCGGCCGCGCCGTAGGACGACGTGGTGGCCAGTTCACTGAGTCAGAA
>NZ_BBPO01000006.1:143858-189240 GCF_000787815.1 Streptacidiphilus neutrinimicus | reverse complement strand
GCTTCGGACCCCGCGGATCCTCAGCCCGACAGCACGGCCTGCATGACGTCCTTGGCGATCGGAGCCGCCAGGCCACCCCCGCTGATGTCGGCCCGGTGGGCGTCGCTGTCCTCGATCACCACCGCAACCGCGACCGGCGAGGAGGCCGTGGCACTCGGCTTCGCGTACGAAATGAACCACGCGTAGGGCGTGCCGCTGTTGCCGACGCCGTTCTGGGCTGTCCCGGTCTTGCCGCCGACGACGACCCCGGGGATCTGCGCGTTCGTGCCCGTACCGCTGTCGACCACGCCCACCATCGCCTGCTGGATCTGCGCGGCGACGTCCGCCGAGAACGGCCGGCCGAACGGTCTGTTCCCGAAGCTCTGCACGGTGGTGCCGTCGGCGCGGGTGATTTTGTCCAGCAGCCGCGGTTGCATCAGCGTCCCGTTGTTCGCCACAGCGGCCGCGACCTGGGCCATCTCCAACGGCGTCGCGGCGGTGTCGTACTGACCGATGGAGGACAACGCCAGAAAAGCCTCGCTGGTCAGGCCGGGGTCGAAGTTGCTCCTGGCCACACCCACCGGGATCGTCTGGCCGGACTGGTTGAAGCCGAACGCCTCCGCCATCCGCACCATGTTCTGCGCGCTGACGTCCACGCCGACCTTGGCGAAAACGGTGTTGCAGGACACCTGGAGCGCGTAGGCAAGCGTCGCGTTCAGGCACGCGTCGCCGGCCGACTCGTTGGTGATCGGGTGGTCCGTGTCCTCGGGCGTGTACGGGTCCGGCGAGTTCGTCGGGACGTCGATCCCGCTGTAGAGCCCGTACTGCAAGGCCGCCGCAAGCGTCACGACCTTGAATGTCGAGCCCGGCGGATAGCTCTGCCGCAGCGCGCGGTTCAGCATCGGCTCGGTGGTGTCCGTGGTGAGCCTCGTCCAGTCGGCGACCGTGGCCGGTCCGGTGCCGGTGATGCCGTTCGGGTCGTAGGACGGGGTGCTGGCCAGGGCCAGGATCCGCCCCGTCCCCGGTTCGATGGCGGCGACCGCGCCGCGCTTGCTGCCCAGCCCCTGGAAGGCGGCGCGCTGCGCTTTGGGGTTGATGGTCGTGAACACGTTGCCGCCCGGCACGCTGGCCCGGGAGATCGCATCCCAGACCGGGTTCGTCGAGAGACGGCTGTCCTGCCCGGTGAGGATCCGGTCCTCGACGCCCTCGAGGAGTGTGTTCCCGTAGGTCTGCGACGAGAAGCCGGTGACAGGCGCGTACAGGGCGCCGTCGGTGTAGGTCCGCTGATAGGCGAGGGTGCCGCCGGTCTTCTTGGAGCCGGTCACGGATTCCCCTGCCACCAGGATGTCCCCGCGCGGCCGGCTGTAGCGGGCGATGACGGCGCGTTGGTTCGCGGAGTTCTGGTTGAGCGATGGGGCCTGAAAGAACATCAGCCGCGTCGCGTTGGCGAGCAGGAGCAGGATCAGCACCAGACAGAAGAGCCCGGCGCGACGGCCGGTACGGCTCAGCGAGAGCCGCACCGCACCGCGTGGCGGTGCGGGCAGGTTCGCCTGGCCGCCCCTGCTCCCTCTGGTCCTCCGGTTCATGGGCGCGGCACCGCCTGCGTCTCCTCGTCGTCCCCGTAGTCCCCGTCGTCGCCGTCCCCGTCGTCGCCGTTCCCGTCGTCGCCGTCCCCCTCGTCGCCATCGGACTCGTCGTCGGGCTCGTCGCGGTCGCCGTCGAACGCGTCGCGGGCCGCAGCGTCCGAACCGGTGCCCGGAGGCGGGCCGAGCAGGTGCGGTACCGGTGGGCGAGGGCGGCGCGCCGCGTCGCCCAGCTTCACCAGCAGCGCGATCAGGATCCAGTTGGTCACCAACGAGGAGCCGCCCTGGGCGAGGAACGGCATGGTCATCCCGGTCAGCGGAATCAGGTCGGTGACGCCGCCGGCGACGACGAAGACCTGGAGCGCGAGCAGCGAGGCGAGCCCGACGGCGAGCAGCCGTCCGAAGGGATCGCGCAGTTCGCGGCCGATCCGGTAACCGCGGACCACGACGATCGCGTAGAGGAGGAAGAGCGCGGCCAGGCCGGCCAGGCCGATCTCCTCACCGAAGGTGGCAAGGATCCAGTCCGACTTCATCGCGAAGCCGATCAGGTACGAGTGGCCGAGCCCGAGGCCGGTGCCGAGCAGGCCACCGGCCGCGAAGGCGAACATGGACTGGGCGAGCTGGCTGGGCCCCTGGCCGAGCCGAACGGTCCGCATCGGATCGAGCCAGTCGAGAAAGCGGACATGGACGTGCGGCTCCCACAGCGCCACAGGGACCACCGCGATGCCGACCAGGACCAGGCTCACCGCGATCCAGCCCGTACGGGCCGTCGCCACGTAGAGCATCACCACGTACAGGCCGAAGAAGATCAGCAGCGTCCCTAGGTCCTGCTCCAGGAAGAGGATGGCCGCGCCGATCAGCCAGATCAGCACGATCGGGCCGAGATTGCGGCCACGCGGCAGCTCCAGCCGCCAGATCCGGCGTCCCGTCAGCGCGAGGGCGTCACGGTGCTGAGCCAGGTACGAGGCGAAGAAGATCGCCAGCGCGACCTTGGCGATCTCGCCCGGCTGGAACGAGAGCGGGCCGATCTTGATCCAGATCTTGGCTCCGTAGACCGCCGGCAGGAAGGCGGGCACGATCATCAGCAGCAGGGTGCTCAGGGCCAGCACGTAGGCGTAGCGCTGCAGCACCCGGTAGTCGCGCAGCAGGACGACGACGACGATGAAGAGGACGATGCCCACCATCGACCAGATCAGCTGGGTCGGCGCGGTGCTGTCGTGCGGAGTCGACCGGTCGAGGCGGTAGATGACCACCAGCCCGAGGCCGTTGAGAAGAACGGCAATCGGCAGGAGCAGCGGGTCGGCGTAGCGAGCACAGCGGCGAACGGCCAGGTGCGCGAGCAGCGCCAGGCCACCCAGCCCGAGGCCGTAGCGCAGGGTGTCCACGGGCACCCTGCCATCCATGTTGATGCCCACGTCGGCATACCCGTACGCCGCGATGGCGACGGCCAGGACCAGCAGAAGAAGCTCGATCCAGCGCCGGCTCGGTGGCCCTGGCAGCTCGGCGCGCGCCGTCCCACCCGTCACCGCCCCCGCACCGGACTCGACAGCGTCCGGGCCGTCGGCGCCAGGGTCAGGAGGCGTGGGCCGCACCCGCGCGCACGGCGGCGACCGCCTCGCTGAGAACGACGACGGCGTCCTCCCCCTCGATCAGCTTCTGCTTCCGGAGATCGACGAGCTTGGCCCCCACCCGCTCGGCGGTGGCCACGTCGGGGTGGGCGACGGCGATGAGGTTGCTCATGGCGATGAGGTTGCTCATGGAGTTCCCTTCGAGTCCCGTCGAGACGTCGGTCACGAGGGAATCTACCGAGAGGCTCCGTATTTGTCCGACTTGTTCTCGGCATTGTTCTCAGCGTGTCGGGTCCGCTGCGAGGACAGGCTCGCCTGGCGTTGGGGCAGGCCCGCGCCATCGGCGCGACCGCTGGGAGCCGCGTACTCGCCGTCTGCTTCCAGCGTGAAACCGATCTCCGCGCCACCGCCGACACGGTTGCGGGCGAAGACCTCTCCGCCGTGCTCCTCGGCGACCTCGCGTACGATCGACAGCCCCAGGCCCGAACCGGGCAGGCTACGGGCGGCCGTCGCCCGGTAGAAGCGGTCGAAGATCCGGTCCAGATCCTGCGGCTCGACCCCTGGACCACGATCCATCACGGTGATCCGGTCGGCGCGGACGACCACCCTGATCTCCTCCGGACCGGTGGAGAACTTGGCTGCGTTCTCCACCAGGTTCGTCAGGGCGCGCTGCAGCGCCTGCGGGCGGACCACGGCCACCACGGGTTCTGCCTCGACCACGATCTCGCGACCCGTACGGCGACGCGTCAGGTCGGCCACCCGCTCGGCCAACTCGTCGAGCTCGGTCCGCGTCGGCGCCTCGGTGCTGCGGCGATCGTTCGCCAGCTCCACGAGTTCGTTGACGAGGACCGTGAGCTCGCGTGTCTCGGTCTCCAGGTCGTCCAGCAGCGCGCTGCGGGAGGCCGGGGAGAGCCGGTCCATCCGGCGCAGCGCGGCGATGTTGGTGCGCAGGGAGGTCAGCGGGGTCCGCAGTTCATGGCCCGCGTCCTGAACCAGTCGACGCTGGTCCTCCTTGGACCGCGCGAGCCGCCCGAGCATGTCGTCGAAGGCGCGCGCCAGTCGGCCGATCTCGTCCCGGCCGCGCTGGGGGACGTCCAGGGTCAGCTCACCGGTCGCCGAGACCTGCTCGGCGGTGGCCGTCAGCCGGACCAGGCGCCGGGTGATCCGCCCCGCCACCCACCAGCCGGCGGCGCCGGCGGCCACCATCACGGCCCCGGCGGTCAGCGCGATCCGCACCATCAGCGAACCGAGCAGGTCGTCGGTGGCGCTCAGCCGCTCCGAGAGCATCACCGCGCCGCGCCCGCCGCCGAGGGAGACGGTCACCACCCGATAGCGGTCGCCGCCGGTCAGCTCGGTGACGTTGCCGGTCTTCCCCGCCGTCTCGCTGCGGGCCAGGTGCGTGTCCTCGGCGCCGGTCGGCAGCGGGTCCATCTCGCTGTTCTGCTTGTTGGCGTACTGGAGGACCCTGCCGTCCGGAGCGAGGACCTGCAGCCCGATGTCCCCGGAGTGCGTCAGCTGGTCCACCAGGTGGTCCTGGCTCGCCGGCGTGGAGACGAAGTCGTGGGCGTTGAGGTCCAGCGTCTGCGCGTCGGCGACCAACGTGCTGAGCGAGGTCTGGAAGTCCTTGGCCCGGTCCTGGCGGATCAGGGACGCGGCCGAGGTGTACCCGAGCCCGCCGACGAGCACGGTGACCAGTGCCGCGAGCCCGGCGAAGGCAATCGCGAACCGGAGCCGCAGCCCTATATTGGCCCGGAACCGACTCACGGCTCTCGCAGCGTGTAACCGACGCCTCGGACCGTGTGGATCAGCGGGGTGCGCCCCGGCGTGTCCAGCTTGCGCCGCAGGTAGCCGATGTAGACCGCCAAATTCTTCGAGCCCGGCCCGAAGTCGTAACCCCAGATCCTGTCGTAGACCGTGCTGTGGTCCAGCACGATCCCCGCGTTGCGGGCCAGCAACTCCAGCAGGTCGTACTCGGTCCGGGAGAGCTGGATCTCCTCCCCGGCACGCCAGACCCGGCGCGCGGTCGAGTCGATGCGCAGGTCGTCGACCTCGATCAGGTCGTGCCCGGCCGTGACGGACTCCACCTCGACCGGCTCCGTCGCGGCCGCGGGCACCGCGGCGCGTCGCAGCAGCGCCCGCAGCCGTGCCAGCAGTTCCTCGGCCTCGAACGGCTTGAGCATGTAGTCGTCCGCGCCCGCGTCCAGCCCGGCCACCCGGTCGGAGGTCTCCACCCGCGCCGTCAGCATCAGGATCGGCACGTTGTCGCCCTCGGCCCGCAGCACCCGGCAGACGGCGAGCCCGTCGATTCCCGGCATCATCACGTCCAGGACCAGCACGTCCGGGCGTTGCTTGTGGACGGAGGCCAGCGCCTCGATACCGTCGGAGACCGGAGTCACCTGATACCCCTCCAGGGTCAGCAGGCGGTCCAGGGAATCTCGGATGGCTCGATCGTCCTCGGCCAGCAGCACAGTCGGCGTCACGGCATCGATTCTCCACGACGACATGAGGAACCGGTAAGAGACCCGGTGCCGTCGCACCCCCGACACGTCCCCGGTGCTTCCCTCACCGGGCCCCAGGGGTGGCCCGGCTCGAGCCGCCCCGCTCCTCAGCACTCCCTCGTCTGGGAGCACCCGCCGGGCGCCCAGTCGCGGCAGCCCACCCCTTGCCGGGCCCGACAGCGTCGGCTCGGGCCCTGACGAAGGACGACGCTAGTCCGGCGCCGAGCCTCTGGCCAGGCTTCGCCGACGGATTCACTCCCCCGAGTGCGGACCGCAGGTCACGGCGGCCCCCGTCCGCGCGTGTTCGATTACTCGATCCGGTGGACGCGCGCGGCGTTGCGGATGTCCGACCAAAGGGGAGGCCGTTTGTCCGCGTCCGGTGATAGACAGTCAGCATGACGACGACCCCAGAATTCGAACAGAATCTGCGCCGCATCGAGGCGCGGTCCGCTGCCTTCCGCTCGGCTCTCACGGCCCCGACGGCGGGCGGCTCCGACGGCGCCCCGCTCGACGTCCCCCTCGATGCCAAGGTGCCCAGCTGCCCGGAATGGACCCTCCGCGACCTGGCCGTGCACCTCGGCATGGTGCACCGGTTCTGGGCTGCCACGGTCGCGGCCGGGCCGGCCGACGCGCCCCTGCCGGAGGAGGATTTCCTCGCTCCCGAGGGGCTCGATGCAGATGCGCTGGCGATCTGGTCCCGGTCGAGCACGGATGAGCTGCTGTCCGCCCTGCGTACGGCTGGTCCGGGCGGCGAGTGCTGGACATGGTGGGGGGCGTCCGACACGGCGCAGACCGCCGGGGCCGTCGGTCGGCACCAGGTCGCCGAGGCACTGGTCCACACCTACGACGCACAGCTCGCGGTCGGCCGCCCCGAGCCCCTGCCCGCCGAGGAGGCGGTCGACGCTATCGACGAGTTCCTGCACGTGGGGTGCGGCGCGACGGGGCCGTGGCCGCACGAGCCCGCAATCGTCGCGCTGCGAGCGGCGGAGGGGCAGGGCTGGCTGCTGGAACTGGCCCCCGAGGGCTCGCGTGCCCAGTCGCTCCCGGACGACGCGACCACCGGCACCGCCCCGGGCCCCCCGGGCCCCCGGTCCCGACGGTGACGGCGCGGGGCAGCGCAAGCGACCTCGTCCTCGCCCTGTACGGCCGCATCCCGATGGAGTCCCTGGGCGTCGAGGGCGACCGCGAGGTCCTCACCCGCCTGCGCGTCTGGCAGCCCTCGGAATGATCACGTGATCATGTGGTGCGGCTCTCGCCGAGTCGCCGCACCGGTCAAGCCTGCCGACCGCAGGCGCCGGCGACGAGAGAAGAGGACGACGACGCCATGCAGCACCACATCCGGCCTGCGGGGCTGGCTCCGATCAACGGTTACAGCCACGCGGTCGCCGCGGTCGGCACGCTCGTGACCTTCTCCGGCCAGCTGCCCTCGACGCGAGCGGCACCCCGGTCGACGCCCCCGCCAGGACGGCGCTCCGGCCGACCCGGAGGCCCAGCTCCGCCAAGTCTTCGAGAACCTCCGGGCCGCGCCGACCACAGCCGGCGCGGGTCGGGGTGACGTGGCCAAGCTCACGGTCCTCCTCACCGACCTGGCCGATCTGCCGATCTTCCGGGCCGTCCGCGACGAGTTCGTGGACACAGGCTGCAGCGCGAGGGAGCGCAGCAGCGTCGAGGTGCCGAAGCCCGGAGTGCCGCCCGCCCGCGTGCTCCCTGGCCCAGGTCACGTGTCTGGTCCACCCGGAATTCCGGGTGGAGGTCGACGCGCTGGCGATAGTGTCCGGCTGACCTGACCCTCGGCGGCCGGCGAGCCCGATCCGCCGGAAGCGACGGGCGTCGTCGGACGCCGCCCTCCACGTCCAGAAAGGCGTGCGCATCCGTGACCGTCAGCGAAGCCGCAGACCCTCTCGCCGTACCGGGCCCCGTCGTCGACACCGCGTGGTTGGCCCGGCGTACGGGCACACCGGAGCTGCTGGTGCTCGACGCCAGCGTCGGACCACACCGTCGTGAGGTCGCCGCCATCCCCGGTGCACGGATCTTCGACCTGGAAGGGGCGCTCTCCGACCCGGACAGCCCGCTGCCGCACACCATGCCGCGGCCCGAGCAGTTCCAGCGCGAGCTGCGCGGGCTCGGCCTGAAGGAGACCGGCACCGTCGTCGTCTACGACAACGCCGGCCTCTACTCGGCGGCGCGCGGCTGGTGGATGTTGCGCGCCATGGGCTTCGACCGCGTGGCCGTGCTCGACGGTGGTCTGCCCGCGTGGACGGCGGCCGGGCTGCCGCAGCAGGAGCACAACCCGAGCCCGGTCGCGCCCGGGGACTTCACCGCCCACCCCCGGCCAGGGATGTTCGTCGACAGTTCGGCGGTCCTCGCCGCCCTCGTCGACCCGACAGCCGCGGTCCTGGACGCCCGCGCGACCGAACGGTTCCACGGTTCGGTCCCCGAGCCACGCCCCGGTCTGCGCCGCGGTCACATGCCCGGCGCGGTCAACCTGCCCTTCACCGCCCTCCAGGACGATGCCGGGCTGCTCCTCCCTCCGGACGCCCTGCGGGCGCGCTTCTCCGAGGCGTTGGGCGCGGAGGCCCCCGGCTCCGCCGGAGCCGCCGCCCCGGCGCGCCTGCTGTTCAGCTGCGGCTCGGGCGTCACCGCCTGCGTCCTCGCTCTGGGCGCGACCGTCGCGGGCTACCGCGACCTCGCGGTCTACGACGGCTCCTGGAGCGAGTGGGGCCTTCCCTCCGCCCTCCCGGTCGAGTGAGCGCCACGTCCTTGCCGTCCCCGAGCCCGGCACAGGGACGGCCCGTGCTGATGCTCGACGTCGATGGGCCCCTCAATCCCTTCGGGGCCATGCCGGACCACCGACCCGACGGGTTTCAGGAGCACTTTCTGATGCCGCCGAGCTGGGCCGCGCTCGAGGAACTCCGCATCGCGGCCGCCCCGCGCGCCCGCGAGCCGATGCCGCTGCCCGTCTGGCTCAACCCGGCTCACGGAGCGCAGTTGCTCGACCTGCCGTTCGAGCTGGTCTGGGCCACGACGTGGGAGGCGGAGGCGAACGCGTTCATCTCACCCCTCCTCGGCCTGCCCGACCTCCCCTACATCGCCTGGCAGGCACCACGCCGGGCGACACAAGGGCGTCGCTGCTGGAAGACGTCGGAAATCGTCGCTTGGGCAGCCGGACGACCTTTCGCCTGGGTCGACGACGAGATCTCCCGAGCCGACGGCGAGTGGGTGGCTGAGCACCACTCGGGCCCGGCCCTGCTCCGCCGGATCGACCCCCGCCGCGGGCTCGGGGCCGAGGACTTCACGGACCTGTCCGCCTGGGCCGCGGAGCTCTCCTGAAGCCGCCGTGGGGCAGGCCCCGCGGCGGACGGTCCGTCAGCCGGGTCCGGGATCAAGGGGGCAGGCCGTGGTCGGGTAGCCAGCTGACGGAGCCGCCCCGCCGCACCCGCTCTGGGCAGGTCGGACGA
Organism: Streptacidiphilus neutrinimicus; assembly: GCF_000787815.1. Lineage (GTDB taxonomy): Bacteria > Actinomycetota > Actinomycetes > Streptomycetales > Streptomycetaceae > Streptacidiphilus > Streptacidiphilus neutrinimicus. The sequence goes on along the minus strand of NZ_BBPO01000006.1, from coordinate 180,154 downwards.
GTGGGTAGGCGGGGCCAGTGGGGAGACGGGACCGCGGGTAGGCGGGGCCCGGAGCCGGAGCAGAGCGGCGCTGCGGGTCGGCTCACGCTCCGTCAGGCGCGCCATGCCCCTCGGGCCCCACCCTGACCCCTGAGGCATGCCCCAGCGCCCTCCCGGGATCTTCTGGAAGCCCGACGTCGCACGTATGACGCCCGTCACAGTCGCGCGCCCGACAGCCGCACCGCAGCGACGACTGCTCGCCGACACGACAGAAGCCCTGCCCGATTTCTCGGGCAGGGCTTCTGCGTTGGGTGGAGCTGAGGGGATTCGAACCCCTGACCCCCTCGATGCGAACGAGGTGCGCTACCGGACTGCGCCACAGCCCCAACGAGAAGAAACTCTAGCAGGTCCGGAGGGGTGCTTGCGCACGGGTTACTCGTTGGCGGCGCGTGGTGCGTCCTCGGCGTACTGGTCGAAGAGCGGCGTGGCCGGCTTCGGCGCGGGACGGCGGGGTGCAGGGGCAGCAGACTTGCGGCCCTGCTGGGGCGGCGGGGTCTGCCGGGCCCGGGCCGAGGAGTAGGTGTCCGGCGCGGACAGATCCAGCCCGAGCGTCGCGCGAGGGGCGACGGGGGCCGTGACGTAGGTCGGGAGCGGGACCGGGACCGGGTCCCAGCCCTGGTCCCCGTGGTCGGCCGGCACCGCAGCCGGAGCTGCGTGCTCGGGACGGCCGTCGTCCGCCCAGGACTCGACGCGGCCCGTGCCCATCGCCCCGGTACCGGATGTGGTCGGACCGGCCTGGCCGGGCTCGTCCGCCGTGCCCGAGGGCACCGCCTCCCCCCGAGGAGCAGCGGCCTCCCGGCGCGCCTCCTGCGCCGCGGCGGCCACCGCGCCCTCGCGGCGCACGGCCGCCTGCTGGCGGACGCGCTGGGCCGCCTCCGCGGCGCGACGTCGGTCGAGCTTGACCTCGTAGCGGCGGTGTTCCTGGCGGCGCATCTGCGCGATGTAGACGGAGAACAGGACCGCAGGGACGGCCGGGATCCACAGCAGCGCGACGCCGCCGACGGCCGCGACCACCATCCCCGCCGTGAACGCCGCGAAGAGGATCACCACCATGCGCCGACGCCTCGCCAGGAGCGCGGCCCGGCGTCGGGAGGCGACGGCGGGCGACGAACCGCTCTGGTGGGCGGTGCCCGGAGGGGAGGAGGAGAACGGTGCGGCCGGGGCGACGCCGGGTTCGGCATAGCCCCGCGCCTCGGCGGCCGTGTCCTCTCCGTCGACCTGGCCGACCGCGCCGGGGCCGTGCGGGGAGTGCGGAAGCGGCGTCGACACCGCGAGCGGCTGCGTCTCCTCCAACTGCCGGGAGATCCTCCGCTCCATGGCGGCCCGGCCGGACAGCAGGCGGATGGCCGTGCTGAAACGCTCCGTGGGCCGCGCCTCGTTGAGCTCGTCCTGACGGCGGAGCCACATGGGAACCAGATACGCGGCCCAAGCCCCGACGATGACCGCGTAAATGAGGCCGCTGCTGCTCACGCTTCACACCGTACGGGCGTGAGAGACGGCCCGGCGGCAATTTCGGGCGGTGTGTCGCTGAATCTTCTTCATATCGACCTATTTATGGTGATGGTGGCTCTGGATTCCACTGTTGCCGCGCCATCGCGCGAGCATTCCCTCCGGCACCTCGTCCGCTGTGAGTGTGTAGACCAGGTGATCCCGCCAGCCGCCGTCGATGTGGAGATAGCGCGGACGAAGGCCTTCCTCCCGGAAGCGGAGCTTCTCGACCACGCGGCGGCTCGGCAGATTCTCCGGGCGGATACAGATCTCGATCCGGTGCAGCCCCATCGTGCGGAAGCAGTAGTCGGTGGCCAGCGCGACGGCCGCCGGGATGATTCCGCGTCCGGCGTGGCCCTGGTCGACCCAGTAACCGATATTCGCCGAGCACATCGATCCCCAGGTGATTCCGCCCACCGTGAGCTGCCCGACGAGCTCCCCTTCGTACGTCACCACGAACGGAAGCATGCGCCCGGCGTTGGCCTCCGACCGCAGGAAGCGCACCATCTGACGGTAGGTCGGGCGCGGACTCTGCGGGTGTCCGGGCGGTGGCGGTGGCACGGTGGCCTCCCAGCGGCGCAGCCACTCCCGGTTGCGGCGACTGACGTCCTGCCAGGCCCGCTGGTCGCGCACCTTGATCGGGCGCAGCCCGACCTGCCCCTCCCGCAGCTCCACCGGCCAGAAGGCGTTCAGCGCGGGCCCCCTCTCCCGTCGGTGCCCTCCGGTGCCCGCGGGGCGTGGTCGCCGCCGCCGACCTGGTCGACGGCGTGGGCCAGCAACGGCCCCAGGACGGCGAGGCCGTCCCTGACCCCGCCGGGCGAGCCCGGCAGGTTGATGATCAAGGTCTTGCCGGCCAGCCCGGACAGGCCCCGTGAGAGCGCCGCCGTCGGCACGCCGTGCTCGCGCCCGTAGGCGCGGATCGCCTCGGCGATGCCCGGCACCGGCCGGGTGATGACCTGCTGGGTCATCTCGGGCGTGAGGTCCAGCGGCGTCAGACCCGTGCCGCCGGTGGTCACCACGACGTCGTAGCCGTCCGCGGCGGCCCTGCGCAGCGCCACGAGCACCGGATCGCCGTCCGGCACCACGACAGGGCCGACGACCATGCAGCCGAGCTCCGCGAGGCCCGCTGCCAGGATCGGTCCGCCGCGGTCCTCGTAGACGCCTGCGTGGGCCCGGTTCGAGACGGTGAGCACGAACGCGCGCATCAGGCCTGCGCCCCCGGCTCCCGCTCGGCGGGCTCGCCGGCAGCAGCGGCCTCGGCGAGGTCCGCACGCCGCCAGTCCCCGCTCTTGCCGCCCGTCTTCTCCTCGACCTGCACGGCGTCGATCCTGGCGCCCTTGTCGACCGCCTTGACCATGTCGATCACCGTCAGGCCCGCCACCGCCACCGCGGTGAGCGCCTCCATCTCGACGCCGGTGCGGTCCGCGGTACGGACGGTGGCAGCGATCTCCACCGCGTCGTCGGCCACCACCAGGTCCACCGTCACGCCGGAGACGGCGATGGGATGGCACAGCGGGATCAGGTCGGGCGTGCGCTTGGCTCCCATGATCCCGGCGATCCGGGCCACCGACAGCGCGTCCCCCTTCGGCACGCCCTCCCCGCGGAGCAGTTCCACGACGCGCGGCGAGACCAGCACGCGCCCCGTGGCGCGGGCCGTCCGAGCCGTCGTCGCCTTCTCCGAGACGTCGACCATGCGTGCCGCGCCCGAGGCGTCGACGTGAGTCAACCCGGACCCGGAGGGAACGGGGCTGGTGCTGTGCACTGGCGCTCCTGCGATCGTGACGGCGGGGGTGCGGCGTCAGAGTATCGCTGCCCGGCCCGAGCGTCCCATCGGCAGCGGGAACGGATCCCCGGGCCTCTCGCGTCGCCACCGAGCCATCGACCCCTCGGCCGCCCGACCGCGGTCCTCAGCTCCCAGTCATCAATCCAGGAGGATCGCGCGCACCTCGACGTCCGCGTCGAGCGAGGTGGTCTCCTCGTCGACCACCAGCAGGGCGTTGGCCTGCGCGAGCGCACCGAGCAGGTGCGAGCCCGATCCGCCCACCGGCGTCACCGTGCCCGCCTCGGCATCGAAGGCGGCACGCAGGAACTGGCGGCGACCGGCCGGGGAGGAGGCGACAGCCTCCGTCAGGCGGCCCGTCACCTCGCGGCGGTGGATCTCGGACAGCCCGAGCATCGCCCGGATCGCGGGGCGGACGAACAGCTCGAACGAGATGTACGAGCTGACCGGGTTGCCCGGAAGCGCGAGCAGTGGCACGCCGCCGTCCGAGCCCTCCAGCACACCGAAGCCCTGCGGCTTGCCCGGCTGCATCCGCAGCTTGCGGAACGAGATCTGCTCGCCGAGTGCTTCCTTGACCACGTCGTACGCGCCGACACTGACTCCGCCGCTGGTCACGATGAGGTCGGCGCGGATCAGCTGGTCGTCGATGATCTCCCGCAGGCGCTCCGCGTCGTCCGGCACTCCGCCGACGCGGAAAGCGAGGGCACCGGCGTCCCGCGCGGCGGCGGTGAGGGCGAAGCTGTTGGAGTCCGGGATCTGGCCAGGCCCGATCGGCGCTCCTGGCTGGACCAGCTCGCTGCCGGTGGACAGCACCACGACGCGCGGGCGGGGACGGACCCGCACCCGGTCGTGCCCGGTCGCGGCGAGCAGCCCGATCTGCGTCGGCCCGAGCCTGGTCCCGGCCGGCAGCAGGGCCTGGCCGACCTTGATGTCCTCACCGCGACGACGGACGAAGCCGCCGAGCTCGATCGGCTGGAAGATCCGCACCTCGCCCCCGGTGGCGATCGGAGCCCCGCCCTGAGGGTCCATCGTCGTGGCCGCCTGGCCCGAGCCGCTCCCGGCGTCGGTCCACTCGACCGGGACGACGGCCTCGGCTCCGGGCGGCAGGGGCGCGCCGGTCATGATGCGCGCGCACTGGCCGGGGCCGATGACCGGCAACGCCGCGGCGCCCGCGGCGACGTCACCGACGACGGTCAGCACGGACGGGTAGTCCTTCGTGGCGCCCGCGAGATCGGCGACCCGGACCGCGTACCCGTCCATCGAGCTGTTGTCGAACGGCGGCAGGGCGACCGCGGAGACGATCTCCTCGACGGTCAGGCACCCCTGGGCCTCCAGGAGCTGGAGCTCCAGCGGCGGCAGCGGGGAGACGGCGGCGAGCACCTCGGCGAGGTGCTCATCGACGGTCCACTGCCGCTCCGCGCCCGACTCCGAGGCACACGGGTCCGCGAGACCGGCACCGTGGCCATGGCCGTGCCCGTGGTCGTGCTCGCGACGGTGGCCGTGGTCGTGCCCGTGCTGCTCCTGCAGGTCGGTCATGGTGCCTTCCCCCATGGTCGTGCGGTGCTGTCGCCGCTCAGGTGCCGCGTTCCAGGGCTGTGGCCGGGGCCGTCGGCCCGCCAGGGTGCCGGTGACCGCCCCAGCCTCGCCGGTGACGCCTTCGGTCAGATCTTCTGGGCCTCGCCGTCCAGCTCGCCGCTGACGACGAACTCCTTGAGCCAGGCGCGGAACTCGGGGCCGAGGTCCTCCCGCTCGCAGGCGAGGCGGACGATCGCGCGCAGGTAGTCGCCCTTGTCGCCGGTGTCGTAGCGGCGGCCGCGGAAGATCACGCCGTGGACCGGGCCGCCACGCCCGGGGGTGCGCTGGGCGAGCACCCGCAGCGCGTCGGTCAGCTGGATCTCGCCGTTCTTGCCCGGCTCGGTCTCGTGCAGCACCTCGAAGACGCTGGGGTCGAGCACGTACCGACCGATGACGGCGTAGTTGCTCGGGGCCTCGCCCGGAGCGGGCTTCTCGACCAGGTCGGTGATCCGGACGATGTCCTCGTCCAGGCCGTGCGCGCCGCGGTACTCGGCGGGGCGGATCGACGCGCAGCCGTACAGGTGCGCCAACGTCGGGTCGACCTCGATCAGCGCGACGACGCTGCCGCCGAGCTCGCTCTGGACCTCGATCATCTTCGACAGCAGCGGGTCGCGCGGGTCGATCAGGTCGTCGCCCAGCAGCACCGCGAAGGGCTGGTCGGCAACGTGCGGCTCCGCGCACAGCACGGCGTGGCCGAGGCCCTTGGGGTCGCCCTGGCGCACGTAGTGCATGGTGGCGAGCTCACTCGACTCACGCACGCGGTCCAGCTTGTGCTGGTCGCCCTTGCGCGAGAGCTGCTCCTCGAGCTCGTAGGCGCGGTCGAAGTGGTCCTCGAGCGGCCGCTTGTTCCGGCCGGTGATCATCAGCACGTCGGTCAGCCCGGCCGACGCCGCCTCCTCCACCACGTACTGGATCGCCGGCTTGTCGACGACCGGAAGCATCTCCTTCGGGGTCGCTTTGGTGGCGGGCAGGAAGCGGGTGCCGAGTCCGGCAGCCGGGATGACCGCCTTGGAGATCTGGCGCGCACGAGCTTTCGTCATACGGATGACTCTAGCTTCCCCTGCGTGTCGACTGGCTGTCTCTCCGCTGTCAGTGACTTGTCGGCTGCCCGCAACAGAAGCGCGGCATGCGAACCGTCCTGCGGCAGCAAGCCGATCCCGACGCGGGCCGTGAGGCCGTTACCAGGAAGTGTTCCGCCCTCGCCTGCGAGCACCGGAACGGACGGCAGGGCGAGCGGGTGCCGGCGGACCGTCCACGCCAGCCGATCCGCGACCGTGCGAGCACCACCCTCCTCGGTGTCGGGCAGCAGCACCAGGAACTCCTCCCCTCCGTAGCGACCGAAGACGTCCTCCTCGCGGACCTCCATGGCCAGCCGCTGCGCGAGGTCGCGCAGCACCGCCCCGGCCCGCTGGTAGCCGTGCTCGCGACGGATCTCGACGAAGCCCTCGATCTCCAGCAACAGCACGGCGAGCACTCGCTCCGTCGGACGTCGCTTGCAGCGCGCGATCTCCCGGTCCAGAGCCAGCTGGAGGTAGCGGTAGTTCCACACGCCGGTCAGCGCGTCCGTGCAGGAGGTGCGCTCCAGCTCCGTACGGCCCGCGCGGAGCTGCGCCAGCTCCGCCGCCTGCGCCGCCGCTCGGGACCGCGCCTGTGACCTCCCGCGCCTCAGCACCACGACGGCGAGCAGCGCGGGGAGGCAGAGAGCAGCAAGGATGTCCGCGAGGACGGGCGGCATGTCGTCCCTCCGCACACTGCTGGCCGGTAACGAGACGGAAGGCCGTCCCATCCGATGTTCAACGAGAAGAAGGCGATCAGGTCACGGCTGATCGCCGCACGTGCCGCGATGTCACCCGAGCAGCGGGACGAGGCGGCCAACACGCTGGCCGACGCGGTCCTCGCGCTCGTCTTGGCCGCGGGCGCCCGAACGGTCGCCTGCTACGTCTCGATGGGCTCAGAGCCGGGAACCCGTCCCTTGCTGGACGCGCTGCGGGCGGACGGAGTCCGGGTGCTGTTGCCGGTCCTCCTGCCGGACAACGACCTGGACTGGGCCGAGTACGAGGGCTTCGACCAGCTGACCCCGGGCCGCCTCGGGCTGCTGGAGCCCACGGCGCCACTCCTCGGCCCGGACGCCGTCAGCGAGGCCCACGTCGTGCTGCTCCCGGGCCTGGCCGTCGATCCGGCCACGGGCGTGCGGCTGGGACGCGGCGGCGGCAGCTACGACCGCGTCCTGTCCCGGCTCGCGGCGTCCGGCTCCACCGCGCGGCTGGTCACGCTGCTCTTCGACACGGAACTCGTCCCGGACCTCCCGGCGGAGGTGCACGACCGGCCGGTGGACGCGGTGGTCACACCACGGCGGACACTCCGGTTCCGCTGACGGCGCGTCCCGAACCCGACCGCGCCGCCCGTGCCTTCCCGAAAAAGCGCGAGGGGCGTGGAGAACCTGTCGGCTCTCCACGCCCCTCGCCCGCGGGCGACCCGGTCGCGCCTAGGGCGTCAGCGTGAGCTTGTCCTTCGCCGTCGCGTCGACCGCCTGGCGGGTGTACGGCCAGGTCAGTAGCTCGCCGTTGACCCACATCTGCATCTGGTCGTCGTAGTTCGGACTGAAGGCGTGCCCGGACGCTCCGCCGATGTTGATCCAGTGGGACGAGTCGAAGTCGGACAGGTCGACGACCATCCGCATCGACGGCGCCTCGTCCACCGTGTAGCCGTTCGCAGCGTCCCAACTGGCCGCGTCGACCGCCGCGCTGCCGCCGTTGAGCTGGTACGGACCGCGGTTCAGCAGCCAGTGCACGAGCCCCGAGGCGATCGAGGAGTTGTCGGTGCCGAGGGTCCGCTCCTTGAGCTGGAGGGTGTGGATCCGGCCCCAGCTCCAGCCGCTGATGTCCTTGCCCATGAGCGACGTCAGCTGCTTGCGGGCGTCGATCATGGCTTCCTTGAGCAGGGTGTCCCGGCCCTGGTACTGCTTGCCGTCGCTGTCGGTCCAGTTCCACCACTCGTTGGTGGGATCGGTCAGCATCTTGCCGACGACGGTCGTCCACTGGTCGCTGCCGTCCGGCTGCGCCGTGATGTCGTCACGCAGACCGCAGGTGCGCACGCGCTGGGCCTTGCCGTTGACGTCGTCCTGCGGGATGCCGGCCTTGCCGGCCGGCACGACCATGATGCAGTCGGTGGTGCTGCGCACCTCGGCAGGGAACTTCTCGTCGAAGGCCAGGTGCAGCAGGTTCGACCAGACGGCGTTGTAGTAGGCCGCGGCGGCCGAGCCGGAGTCCTGCTGGTCGTTCCAGCCGCGCAGCAGATCCTGCGCCTGCTTGTAGTAGGGCTCCGTGATCGGGATGTTGAGCAGGTACGGCACAAGGGTCTTGGCGAAGACGCTGGTGTCGTCCAGCTGGATCGAGGCCATGTCCTCGGGCGAGATCTTGCCACCGCCGGCCAGCTTGCCCTTGATCAGCGAGGTGATCTGCCCGGCACGCGTGCCGTAGTCCCAGTCCTTGGTGATCAGGTACTTGTACGAGGGATCAACGGCCGCCTGATTGGCCGTCACGATGTAGCCGGAGCTCGGGTTCTCCTCCCACGGCAGAGAGACGAACTTGAGGTACACGTCCGCCCCGTTGGCGTCGTGCTCCCACTGGTACCGGGAGTCCCAGCCGGGCTGCGGGTACGTACCGTCGGAGGCTGTGCCATCGACGGTCGGACGGATCGGGATGTTGCCGGGCATCTGGTAGCCGATGTTGCCCTGGGTGTCCGCGTAGATCAGGTTCTGTGCGGGGACCGCGAAGTCGGCCGCCGCCAGACGGAACTGCGAGAAGTCGCCCGCCCTGTCCAGGGCGAAGACCGCGTCCATGGTCTTGTTCGGAGTCAGCGCCGTCCACTTGAGCGCGATGGCGTAGCCGCCGCCGCGCGGCGGGGCCGAGCCGTCGACCGGCGCGCTCGCGCCGACGCTCTGCTCCTGCGTGTCATGGTCGGAGATGATCGGCATGCCGTCCTTGGTGCTGCGGACGGTGATGGTCTGATCCGAGCCGCCCGCGACCTTGATGGTCTCCTGACGGGTGGTGAAGGCGGCGTTCTTCCCGTCGAGCAGATAGGTGCCGTCGCTGTTGACCTGCTCCAGGTAGAGGTCCTGGACATCCGCGCCGAGGTTGGTGAACCCCCAGGCGATGTTCTGGTTGTGACCGATGATCACGCCCGGCATGCCCGGAAAGGTGAAGCCGGAGACGTCGAAGGGACACTGTGCGCTGACGGTGGTGCAGTGCAGACCCATCTGGTACCAGATGGACGGGATGCCGGGCGCCAGGTGCGGGTCGTTCGCCAGCAGCGGCTTGCCGGTCGTGGTGTGGCGGCCGTCGACCACCCAGGAGTTGGAGCCGATCCCCGCCGCGCCGGGGCGACCGAGCATGGTCGGCAGCACCGACAGGTTGTCGGCGAGCGCCAGCGCGGCCTGCTGCGCGCCCTGGGCGGCCGGCTTGCCCTGGGCGGTCTTGTAAGCGGCCGGCACTGTCCCGGAGCCACTGCTCGCGTTGGCCGCGCCACCCGTCGTGGCCCCGCTCGAGGCGGCCGTGCCGGAGGTGCCGGTGGGCGTCTTCAGGCCGTCAGCGGGGATGTACTTGCCGTCCGCCTTCGCCACCTCGCCGGTCTTGGCGATGATCGTCCCGTTGGTCGCGTACGGGTACTCCGGGTAGAGATTCGCGATCTGGCTGCTGGTGAACGTCCCGGCCAGGAGGGAACGGTCGATCTCCTGCTGCATGTTGCCGCTGAGGTCCCAGGCCATCGCCTTGAGCCAGGAGATCGAGTCCACCGGCGTCCAGGGGGCCGGCTTGTAGCCCCCGTAGACCGTGCCCAGCAAGGCGTACTCGAGCGAGGCTCCCGCCCCACCGGGGTGCTGGCCGAGCCAGGCGTTGACGCCGTTGCTGTAGGCCTGCAGGTACTTCTTGGTGGTGTCGGAGAGCTGGGTGTCCCACTCCTTCTGCGCCACCCCCTGCCAGTCCATCGTGCGGATGAAGGCGTCGGTCTGCACCTGTCCGGAGCCGAACATCGAGGCGAGGGTGCCCGAGGTGATGTGCCGGTTCACGTCCATCTGCCAGAACCGGTCCTGCGCCTGCACATAGCCCTGGGCCATGAACAGGTCCTCAGGGGTGGAGGCGTAGACCTGGGGGATGCCCTTGTCGTCCCGGACGACGTCGACCGGGCCGGACAGGCCCTGGAGGTGGATGCTGCCGGTGGTCTGCGGGTAGGAGGCGTGCACCTGCTGCACGCCGTACCAGCCGCCGACCGCGACACCTGCCACCAGCAGCAGCACGACCAGCACCACCATCAGGCGCAGACGGCGGAACTTCTTGGAGGAGCGGGGCATCAGGGTCCTTGTGAGGGGCAGTGACTGTACCGCGACGGGCCGCCGGGCAAGGCGGCGGTGCTGACGCTAACACCCGAACCGGAACCGGTGGTGCGCGGGCGTTGGGAGGGGCGTGTGGTACGCGCCCCCGGAGCACCTCGGGAAGTGGGCCCACTTCTTACCGGATGACTGCCCAGCCCTTGGACGAGCAGGGAGTTCCAAGAGGCTGAACGGTAAAATCTTGCTCCAATCAAGCGGAAGCAACGATTCTCCAGCGCGAGGTGCCCCTGCGTGTCCGTCCACCGGCTCGACCTGCTCCTCCTGCTGTTCTCGCTGGTACTGCTGGTGGCCGTCGCGGCGGTCCGGCTCTCCTCCCGCAGCGGGCTCCCCAGCCTGCTCATCTATCTGGGCATCGGGGTCCTGCTCGGCCAGGACGGCATCGCGGGCATCACCTTCAACAACGCCCAACTCGCTCAGGTGCTCGGCTACGCGGCCCTGGTGGTGATCCTGGCCGAAGGTGGCCTCGGGACTCGCTGGCACGACATCAGACCGGCCGTCCCCGCCGCGGCGGTGCTCGCCACCGTCGGCACGGCGATCAGCGTCGGGGTGGTCGCGGTCGGGGCGCATCTGCTGACCGGCAGCGACTGGCGCATCGCCCTGCTGATGGGCGCCGTGGTCTCCTCCACGGACGCCGCGGCCGTCTTCTCGGTCCTGCGGCGTGTGCCCCTGCCGGCTCGGCTGAGCGGCCTGCTCGAGGCGGAGTCCGGCTTCAACGACGCCCCGGTCGTCATCCTGGCCGTGGCCTTCGCGACGGCCGGGCCGATCGACTCCTGGTGGGTCCTGGTCGGCACCGTGGTGCTGGAGCTGGCCATCGGCTCGGCAGTCGGGCTCGCGGTGGGGCGCCTGGGCGCCCTCGCCCTGCGCCACGTGGCGCTGCCGTCCTCCGGCCTCTACCCGATCGCCGTGATCGCCCTCACGTTGTTGGCCTACGCGGGCGGGGCACTGGGACACGGCTCGGGCTTCCTGGCCGTGTACGTGTGCGCCCTGGTGCTCGGCAACGCCCGGCTGCCGCACGGGCCGGCCACCCGCGGCTTCGCCGAGGGACTGGCCTGGATCGCGCAGATCAGCATGTTCGTCATGCTGGGGCTGCTGGTGAACCCGCGCACGATGGCGGACGCCGTGGTCCCGGCCCTGGTCGTCGGCCTGGTGCTGGTCCTGGTGGCCCGCCCGCTCTCGGTCCTGCTGACGCTGACCCCGTTCCGGGTGACCTGGCGCGAGCAGGCACTGCTGAGCTGGGCGGGACTGCGAGGCGCGGTGCCGATCGTGCTGGCGACCATTCCCGTCGTGCACGCCGTGCCGGGGGCCGGGCAACTGTTCAACACCGTGTTCCTGCTGGTCGTGGTGTTCACCCTGATCCAGGGCCCCACCCTGCCCCTGGTGGCGAGGGTACTGCGGATCTCGGACGCCGCCCACGCCGACGACCTCGCGGTCGAGTCCGCTCCGCTGGAGCGGTTGCACGGCCACCTGCTCTCCGTCTCGATCGGCCCGGAGTCCCGCATGGCGGGGGTCGAGGTCAGCGAGCTGCGCCTGCCGAAGGGCGCGGCGGTGACCCTGGTGGTGCGCGAGGGGGCGAGTTTCGTACCCGGCCCCACGACCGCCCTCCGGCACGGTGACGACCTGCTCGTCGTCGCCACGGACCAGGTCCGCGACCGGGCGGAACGGCGGCTGCGCGCCGTCGACCGGGGCGGCAAGCTGGCCGGCTGGCTCAGCGGCACCCGTGGAGAGTACTGAGTCTCACACTCGGATCAGTGGACTTATCGACGGGGAATACAGCATCATTGAGGATCGTTAGCACTCACAGCCTTAGAGTGCCAGGAGGAAGAAAGTGCCGACGTACCAGTACCAGTGCACCTCGTGCGGCAATGGCCTCGAGGCCGTCCAGAAGTTCACGGACGCCGCACTGACCGAGTGCCCCGAGTGCGGCGGCAAGCTGCGCAAGATCTTCTCCGCGGTGGGCGTGGTCTTCAAGGGTTCCGGCTTCTACCGGACCGACAGCCGCTCGTCGTCCAGCAGCAGCATCTCGTCGAACTCCTCCTCGCCGGCCACGTCCTCGACGTCGTCCGCGTCGGGTTCGTCCAGCTCCTCGAGCTCTTCCTCGTCCTCGTCGACGTCCTCCTCGTCCGGCTCGTCGGGTTCTGCCGCCTGAGCCTGCTCCCCCGGCTACGCTGCGGCGCATGACAGACCAGTCAGCAGTCGCGGCCACGGCCGAGGTCGGCATCATCGGCGGCACGGGGCTCTACGCCCTCGTGGACGACCTCGACGAGGTCGTCGTCGACACCCCCTACGGCGCCCCGAGCGACTCCCTTCTTGTGGGGGAGTTCGCCGGGCGCCGGGTGGCGTTTCTCCCGCGGCACGGACGGGCGCACCGGATTCCCCCGCACGGGATCAACTACCGGGCGAACCTGTGGGCGCTGCGCTCGCTCGGCGTCCGACAGATCCTCGGCCCCTGTGCGACGGGCGGCCTGCGCCCCCAGTACGGCCCAGGCACCCTGCTGGTCCCCGACCAGCTGGTGGACCGGACCTACGGCCGGGTCCAGACGTTCTACGACGGCCGGACCCGAGCCGACGGGGTCACTCCGGAGGTCGTGCACGTCTCCGCCGCCGATCCCTACTGCCCGAGCGGCCGAGCGGCGGCTCTGGCCGGCGCCCGATCCTCGGGCTGGGCGCCTGTGGCCGGCGGCACCATGGTGGTGATCGAAGGCCCCCGCTTCTCCACTCGGGCCGAGTCGCGCTGGTACAGCTCCCAGGGCTGGTCGGTGGTGGGGATGACCGGTCATCCGGAAGCCGTCCTCGCCCGCGAGCTGGCGCTGTGCTACACCTCGCTCGCTCTGGTGACCGATCTCGACGCCGGTGTGGAGACGGGCCAGGGCGTGACGCACGCAGAGGTCCTGGCCGAATTCGGCCGCAACATCGACCGGCTACGCGGTGTGCTGGCGGCCACGGTGGCCGCTCTTCCGGCGGCGGAGGAACGCGAATGCATCTGCGTTCACGCGCTGGACGGGGTGACCACCGGCCTGGGAGTCGAGTCGGACTCCCGCGAAGCAGCGTAGGACGCCGGCAAGGCGCCGCGGAAGACTCTTCGGACCGCTTCACTCAGGCGTGGAGAAGTTTTCCACAGGGGCTGTTTATCCACAGCCTGTCGGGGCCCCGCTTGGTCCGGTCATCCGTCGGCGGCACCGTGGTGGGCACAGCGGATCCCCTCGAAGGGATCCCCCACCACGGAGGTCAGCATGTCCCTCTCGATTCCGCCCACCTACTGCATCGCGTCCTTCCCGCCGATCCTGGCCGGTCGTGGGCGGCATCGGCTGCCCACGCCGGTTCGGCGGCGCCCCGGCCCCATCGCGGCCGGACTTCTCGTGGCGGCCACCACGCTCGCCGTCGGATCGATGCGGCCGTTCCCCGATTCGAGTGAAAAGGGTGCGGCCGCCAGTGCGCGCCCCCACCAGCCGTCCGGAACGTTTCCTCAGGTGGAACCGGGCACCGTGGCGGCCACAGCGCCACACGGGTGAATTGCTCCTGGGCCGACGTGCCCGCAGAACTGCCGTAGCTTCCGATGCCCATGAAGGGCTTCAAGGCATTCCTGCTCCGCGGCAACGTCGTGGACCTCGCCGTCGCCGTGGTCATCGGCGCCGCGTTCACAAAGATCATCAATTCGATCGTCGACGGGGTCATCAACCCGATTGTCGGCGCATTCGGTACGCAGGATCTCAGCGCGTACACGACCTGCCTCAAGGGCACCTGCCTGGTGGACAAGGCCACCGGCAAGGTCGACGGCATCCTGATCCAGTGGGGCTCGGTCCTCGGCGCCGCGCTCAGCTTCGTGATCACCGCCGCCGTCGTCTACTTCTGCCTCGTTCTGCCCATGAACGCGTTCATGAAGCGCTACATGGCCAAGAAGGAGGTCCCAGCCCAGGAGTCCAAGTCCCCCGAGGTCACCGAGGTGGCCATCCTCGGCGAGATTCGCGACCTGCTCGTCGCCCAGCGGAGCTGATACCGACCCGACAGCACCGCTCTCCGTCACTTCTCCCCGTGGTGCGGCGGGGTCTCGCCCAGGTACCAGTCCCTGTCACGCGAGCCCTCGCCGCGCTCGCCGCCCCAGCCGGCGTCCGAGTCGTCCCTGCTGCGGCCGCTCATCGGGTCGTCGAAGACGATCCGACGCTTGGCCCTCTCGGAGCGCTTCGCGTCGCTCTCAAGGCCCGGCTTCTTGTCCTGCTGCTCGCCACCACTCACAGCTCCAGAGTAGGCGCATCACTGGTCGCTACGGCCCAAGCGCCAAGCGGCCAGGGCGCCAGTGAGCATCGCCGAGCGTTCGGGGTCGTGGTCCGTCCCCGCGCTCGGGCCGGGGCTACCGTGGCGGATGCGGGAGTCGCCGTATTCGCTGGTGGGGTATTCGCTGGTGGGCCGGATCTGCGGGTAGCGGAGGAACATTTCGCCACGACCGGCGCCACCGGGAGCACGGCGCCCACCAGGGCCGCGCGCTGACGCAGTTGCCGTCTGTCGACCACCGAAGACCCCGTCCTCGTCCACCTGCGGCGAGCCTAGGGCGGTCATACAGGCCCAAGCAGGTTGAAAACGACCGAAGAGCCCCCGCCACACCTGCTCGGCATAACGGGGGCTCCGGTGGGGAATGCGGGGCGAGTCGGGGCTGCGGCTACGCGGCCTCGAAGCCCGCGTGGTCGGCAATCTTGCGCAGCTCGGCCAGCGCGTGCTTCTCGATCTGGCGGATGCGCTCACGGGTGAGGCCGTGCTGCTTTCCCACCTCGGTCAAGGTCCGCTCACGACCGTCCTCCATGCCGTAGCGGGAGCGGATGATCGAGGCGGTGCGGTCGTCGAGGCGGTCGATCAGCGCGTCCAGCTCCTCACGGCGCAGCATCACCAGCACCGCGTCCTCCGGGGAGGTGGCGCCGGTGTCCTCGACGAGGTCGCCGAACTGGGTCTCGCCGTCGTCGTCGACGGTCATGTTGAGGCTGACCGGGTCGCGTGCCCAGTCCAGCACGTCCTTGATGCGGTCCTCGGTGGTGTCCAGCTCGGCCGCGACCTCAGCCGGCTCGGCCTCACGGCCCAGCTCCTTGGACTTCTCACGCTGCACGCGCCGGATCCGCCCGAGCTCCTCCACCAGGTGGACAGGGAGCCGGATGGTGCGGGACTGGTCGGCGATGGAGCGCGTGATCGCCTGGCGGATCCACCAGGTGGCGTAGGTGGAGAACTTGTAGCCCTTGCTGAAGTCGAACTTCTCGACCGCGCGGACCAGGCCGGCGTTGCCCTCCTGGATCAGGTCGAGCAGCGGCAGGCCACTGCGCGGGTAACGGCGGGCGACGGCGACCACGAGACGGAGGTTGGAGCGGATGAAGACGTCCTTGGCGCGCTGCCCGTCGGCGGCCACAGCCCGCAGCTCGTCCTCCGTCGCACCGGCCGCGGTCCGACCCTCGTCGAGCAGCTGCTCCGCGAAGACGCCGGCCTCGATCCGGGTCGACAGCTCGACCTCCTGCGCCGCGTCGAGAAGCGGGGTGCGCGCGATCTCGTCCAGGTACATACCGACGAGGTCGCGGTCGGCCTCACCTGCGGTCGGGCGCGCGGTACGCGTCCGATCGGCCTTGTCGCGGACGACGGCACGGGTGGCCATACGAACTCCCTCGGGTGACCTGACGGGCCTGGCTGGCCCGTACCTGGGAACTGCTTACGTAACGACTGAACGACGATGTCCGAGGAAACATTCCCGAAGCGGTGTTTTTCGTCGCACGTCGCAGTATGCTGTGCGGTTCGCCCGCGATCGTCAGCAGAGCGTCATCGCTCGAACACAGCGCGGCGGGCTTCCAGTTCTGTCACTCTCTGGGACGATTGTCCGCCCCGTAACAGTTCCCCGCGCGGTGAGCCGGGGACGGGGAAAGCCCCCGAACGGAAAGGTGACAGGCGTGCGGTGGAGGGAGTCCTGGCAGCTCTGGGCGGGTGCGGGAGCCTTCCTCGCGATCTTCGGAGTCCTGGGGGCTCTGGTCCAGACACGCTGGGGTTCCCTGGCACACGTCGACACGTCGATCGACCAGAGCCTGCACACGGCGGCACTGCACCAGACCGCCTGGACCGCGTCGATGCGGCTCATCACCACTGTGCTCTCGCCGACCGTGCTGCGTGTGCTCCTCGGCGTGCTCGTGGTCTGGCTCTGGTGGCGCGGAGCACGGATCGCCGCGCTGTGGGCGGCGGCGTGCGGGGTGGTGCAGGCGGCGCTGGAGTTGGGCGTCAAGGAGGCGGTCGCACGTCCCCGGCCGCTTCTGCCTCAGCCTGTCTCGACGGCCACCGGTTGGAGCTTCCCCTCCGGCCACGCGATGACCTCGGCCACGGTGATCCCGCTGCTGGTCATCGTCGCCTGGCCCCACCTGCGCCGACGCGCGACTCGTACGGTGACGGTAGGGGTGGCCGCGGTGCTCGTGTTCCTCGTGGGATGGACGCGGATCGGACTGGGTGTGCACTGGCCCAGCGACATCCTCGGCGGATGGCTGCTCGCAGGCTTCACCCTCTGCGCCGTGACCGCCGCCGTCGACACCTGGCGCCCGACGATGCGCGACGCCGAGCTGCACCGGCTGACGACCCGGGCCTCCCAGCGCGTCCAACGACGGCAGGTGCAGGGACGGGACACGGACCCGTCCTGAGGACGGGTCCGTGTCCCGTGGTCGCTGTGTCCCTCGGTCGCTCGGCCGCGGCCGAGCGAGACCGCGCCGGATTCAGCGGGTCACGCGGTGCACTCGTACAGCGTCTCGCCCGAGGAGGCGCTGCGCGCCGCGGTGGCGGAGTCGCCGCCGGCGGTGGCGGTTCCGGCCGACGTGCTCGACGACGAGCTGGTCGACGACGAGCCGCCGTAGGCGGAAGCGCTGACCGCCGTGCAGGTGGACTTCACGTAGCTCGTCGCCTGGCTGTTGGCCTGTCCGCCGCCGCCCGGCCCGCCGCCCATGCCACCGGAGGTGCCGGAGTCGAGCAGCACGTAGCGCAGCTTGCCGGAGGCGACGAGCGACTTCAGCCTGGCCAGGCTCATCGCCGGGTCGCTGCCGGTGAAGCCGCCCATGGCGATCACGGGCTTGCCGGACTGGAGGATCATCTCGGACGCCGACTGCGCGCTGGAGACCGCGACCAGCCAGGTGGCGCCGCCCTGGTTCTTCTCCAGGTAGGAGAGAAGCGCCGAGCTCACCGCCCCGCCGCCCATGGGGCCGCCGAAGCCTCCCGCACCGCCGAAGCCGCGGGTGCGCTCGGTTCCGCCGGACGTCCCGCCGGACATCCCCCCAGGCATGCCGTCGGCCATGCCGCCGGGAAAACCACCCAGGCCGGACGTGCCCGACGAGCCCGAGGCCCCGGAAGGGCCCGTCGAACCGCCCACGACACCGGAGGACGTCCCGCCCGGGAAGCCGCCCCCGAAACCGCCCGCGCCCTCAGCACCGCCGCGGCCACCGAAACCGGTCGCCCCACCGGCCTCACCCGCCCCACCGCCGGCAGTACCGACAGCGCCACCGGGGAACTCGCCGCCGCGGATCCCGCCCGGGAAGCCCCCGCGCATCCCGCCTCCGGGGCCGCCGAAGCCCTCGCCCGAGGACGGGCCAGCCGTCGGGTTGGTGCCCTGGATCTCACCCGCCGTCACCGTGTCCGCGGCATAGGCGGCCGGTCCGGCCACCAGCGCCAGCGCCGCCGCGATCGCACCGACCGCGAGGACCCGCTTGCGGACCGCCGCCGCGACCGAGGCCGCGCCGAACCGGGCGACCATCAGCGCGGCCACGCCGCCGATCGCGAGCAGCGCGACGACCGGCCACAGCCACGGATCGAAGCTCGCCGTCCGACGAAGCAGCAGCACCGCCCAGATCGCCGAGACGGCCACGCCCGCCGGCAGCACGGCCGCCCAGAGGGGCCCGCGTGAGGGCGAACGCAGCGCGCGCAGCAGCATCGTGCCGCCCGCACCGGTGAGAGCGGCGATCGCAGGCGCCAGCATGGTCGTGTAGTACGGATGGAACGTCCCGGAGGAGAAGCTGAAGACGACGTAGTGCGTGAACAGCCACATCCCCCACAGCAGCAGCGAGGCCCGCTGCATGTCAGTGCGGCGGCGACGGCCGCGGAGCACGAGCGCGCCGACGAGCGCGACCACCGCGAAGGGGATCAGCCAGGAGATCTGGCCGCCGAGAACGTCGTTGAAGAGCCGACCGGCACCAGAGGTGCCGCCGAAGTTGGCGCCGCCCCCGCCCGGGAAGCCGCCCCCGCCCGCTCCGCCGCCCCCGCCGCCCGCTCGGCCGACCGCACCGAGCCCGGCTGCGCCGGCGGTGCTTCCGGTCACGTTGCCGGCGTTGGCGCCGAGCACGCGCTCCAGGCCGTTGTAGCCGATGACCAGGTTCCACACCGTGCCGTCCGAGCTGGAACCGATGAACGGGTGGTCCTTGATCGAGGCGACGATGACCATCCACCAGCCGCTGGAGACCACCAACGCGACGCCGGCGATCAGCAGGTTCCGCACGCGGATCAGCCAACTCCCCCGCCCCGCCCAGACATAGGCGAGGAACAAGGCCGGGATCACCATGTAGGCCTGGAGCATCTTGGTGTTGAAGGCGAAGCCGACCAGCACGGCGGAGATCACCAGGTGACGCAGCGTGCCGCGCCGGATCGCCTCCAGGCAGAACCACGCCGCGGAGACGGTGAGCAGCACCAGGACCGGGTCCGGGTTGTTGTCGCGGCTGATGGCCACGGTGATCGGGGTGAGGGCCAGCACCACGCCGGAGACGCTCGCCGCGACGGGACCGAAGCTGCGTCGGACGGCGCTGTAGAGGACGGCGACGGACGCGATGCCGCAGCCGGCGATCGGCAGCAGCATCTGCCAGCTGCCGAAGCCGAAGACGCGGCAGGAGATCTCCATCAGCCACAGCGCGAAGGGCGGCTTGTCGACCGTGATGAAGTTGCCGGCGTCGAGGGAGCCGTAGAACATCGCGGACCAGCTCTTCGTCCCGCTGAGCACGGCCGCCGCGTAGTAGGAGTTGGCGTTCCCGTTCTGACCCAGGCCGTAGCAGTAGACCAGCGCGGCCAGGGCCATGGTCCCCCAGTAGGCCGGACGGACCCAGCGCGGGCGGCGCGGGCGGCGCACCGCGGTATGCGGGGGAACGGCCGGCGAGTCCGCCGGGGCTTCGATGTAAGCGCTCACCGGCGGGCCTCCTGGTCGGTGCGGTGGTCGGTGCACGGTTCAGTGCACGGTTCGGTGCGGCGTTCGGTGCGGCGTTCGGTGCGGCGTTCGGGATGGCGTTCGGGATGGCGTCCGCTGCACAGATCGCGGCGCTGGCCGGCACGTTGGCCGCCGCTGCCGCCGGCGGCAGCGGCGGTGGCCGCGGAGGACGTGGACAGAGCGGAGAGCTCCGAAAGGTCGGCTTCGCGGGCCTTCCTGGCCGAGCGGTGCGGGTTGAAGACCCAGGCCCGCAGCAGCACGAAGCGCACCACGGTGGCCAGTGCGTTCGCGGCGACGAGCCAGCCGAGCTCGGCCGTGTGCGAGGCGCCCGGTGCGACGGCGTGGGAGACCGCGAGTGCGGCGGTGCTCAGCACCAGGCCGATCACGAAAGCGATGCCGCCCTCGACCTGATGGCGCAGCGCGTCGCGCGGCCCGGTGACGCCGAAGGTGAAGCGGCGGTTGGCGGCCGTGTTGGCGATCGCCGTCGCCAACAGCGCGAACGCGTTGGCCAGGACGGGCGGCGCCGCCTGCCGTGCCAGGAGGTAGAGCCCCAGGTAGGCGAGGGTACTCAGCACGCCGATCACCGCGAAGCTGGAGAGCTGCCAGCGCATGCCCGTCGGCAGCTGCGCCTGGAGTACCCGTGGCGGAACAGGCATCCGGGTGGCCCCGAACACGGCCTTCTTGCCCACGCGCCACATGCCCTTGAGGTCGTCCTTGACCGTGCGGACGATGTCGACGCGGCTGTCCGGGTCGTCGATCCAGTCGACCGGGACCTCGTGGATGCGCAGACCGCTGCGCTCCGCGAGAAGCAGCAGCTCCGTGTCGAAGAACCAGGTCTGGTCCTCGACGTCGGCCAGCAGCGCCTGCACGACCTCGGTCCGGGCGGCCTTGAAGCCGCACTGGGCGTCGGAGAACTTGGCGGCGAGCGTGGCCCGGAGCAGCAGGTTGTAGGTCCGGGAGATGAACTCCCGCTTCGGCCCGCGGACCACCGCAGAGCCACGGTGGAGCCGGCTGCCGATGGCGAGATCGCTGTGACCGGACAGCAGCGGCGCGACCAGCGGGAGGAAGGCGTCCAGCCCCGTGGAGAGGTCCACGTCCATGTAGGCCACAACGTCGGCGTCGCTGCTCCCCCAGACCGTGCGCAGGGCGCGACCGCGCCCTTTCTGATCCAGATGGACGGCACGGACCTCGGGGAGCTCCGCGGCGAGACCGGACGCGACCTGCCAGGTGGCGTCGACGCTCGCGTTGTCGGCGATGGTGATGCGGAACGGATAGGGGAAGTGCTCACGCAGGTAGCCGTGAAGGGTGCGCACGCTGCGGGCGAGCACGAGCTCCTCGTTGTAGACGGGGACGACCACCTCGACCAGCTCGGTGCGAGTGCCGTCCCGGCCTGTGACGGGAGGGGCGGCGTGTGCCGCCGGCGAGGACGAATGGTTCATGCACGGAAGCCTTGGGCGCGGCGCTGTGCTGCACCTGTGCGGCGTTTAGGGCTTGGCTGGCAGGTGCTGCGCCGTTCGTGGGACACGGCGCACGGAGCCTCACTACCGACCCCTCCAGCCCCTACAGGGACCCGCGGCGCTGCCCTCGGCGTGCCACATGCCTCAGCCCCGAAGCCTGCGCAGTTCGCCCTTGAGGACCTTGCCGGAGGCGTTGCGCGGCAGCTCGTCGACGAAGACCACCTCGCGCGGGACCTTGTAGTTGGCCATCTCCCGACGGCACCAGTCCACCAGCTCCGACGCCGCGTCCGGAGAAGGCTGCTGACGGGGAATCACGAACGCGCGCCCCACCTCTCCGAGGCGCGGGTCGGGGACGCCGACCACGGCCGAGTCCGCGACGAGCGGGTGGCGGGCCAGGATGCGTTCGATCTCGGCCGGGTAGGCGTTGAAACCGCCGACGGTGTACATGTCCTTGAGGCGGTCGGTGATCCTCAGGTTGCCGTCGGCGTCGAGCACGCCGACGTCGCCGGTGCGGAGCCAGCCGTCGTCGGTGAAGGTCTCGGCGGTGGCGGCCTCGTCCTCGAAGTATCCGCACATCACGGTGTAGCCGCGGACCTGGACCTCGCCCGCGTGGCCAGGCGAAACGTCCTTGCCGTCGGCGTCGCGGACGCGGACCTCGACGTCGGGGATGGCGCGGCCGGACGTCGCGGCGACGGTGCCGAGGGTGTCGTCACGGCGGCACATGGTGACCATGCCGCAGCTCTCGGTCAGGCCGTAGGCGGTGAGCACCGTGCTGAAGCCGAGCTCGTCGCGGATGCGGTGGACGAGCTCCAGCGGGACGACCGCGGCGCCGGTCACAGCGAGGCGCAGTGAGCCGAGCGCGTACTGGTCGCGAGCGGGGTGGTCGAGCAGGGCCTGGTAGACGGTCGGCGCGCCCGGCAGGACCGTGACGCCCTCGGTGGCGATCTTGGCGAGGACTGCCTCGGGATCGAAGACGGGTTGCGGCAGGATCGTGGCACCGCGCATGAGGCAGGCGAGGACGCCCGCCTTCCACCCGAAGGTGTGGGTGAACGGATTGACCACCAGGTAGCGGTCGTCCTCGGCCAACCCGGCCAGCTCGGCCCAGGCGCCGAAGGCGCGCAGGGTCTGGGCGTGGGTGGTGATCGCACCCTTGGGCACTCCGGTGGTTCCGGAGGTGAACATGATGTCGGCCGGGTCCCCGGGGGCGACGGCGGCGATGCGGGCCCGGACGGAGCGCTCGGGGATGTCCGCGCCCGCGGCCAGGAAGGCGCGCCATGAGAGCAGGCCGTCGGGGACGGCTTCGGTCTCGCCGAGGACGACGGTGGCGCGCAGATCCGGCAGGGGGCCGGCGGCCCTGAGCGCGGAGACGTAGCTGACGCCCAGGAAGGTGGAGGTCACGAACAGCAGCGAGGCGCGGGTCCGGCGCAGCAACGCGGCCGCCTCGCCGCCCTTGAGGCGGGTGCCCAGCGGGACGAGCACCGCCCCCGCGCTGACCGCGCCGAGCGCGGCGACGACGTAGTCCGGAGTGTTCGGGGCCCAGATGCCGATGCGATCACCGGGTCGGACCCCCGCGGCCATGAGGCCCGCCGCCGCGCGCCGGACCCGGCGGGCGAGCTCGGTGTAGTCGAACCGGGTGCGGGGGCCGACCACCGCCTCGCGACCGCCGTAGCGGGCGCCCGCCGCCTGGACCAGGTTCGCGATGGTGCCCCACTCCAGATCCGCGCGCATGGCCGTCCTTCCTGTCGTTCGGCTCCAGCGTCCGTTCGGCTCCGACGCCTCGTATGTGACTGATCGTCAGATTAGGCTGGCCGCAGACTTCCCGGAAGGGCGGCGGTGACCCTATTCTGACGCTACGTCAGAAGATCTTCCTCTGCGGCTGACCGCCGTACCGGAGTTCGGGGAGCCGCCCATGCTCAGGGACCGCACGGCCATCGTCGGCATCGGCCAGACGCGCTTCGCCAAGCACCTGGAGGAGTCCGAGAAGGCGCTCGCCTGCCGGGCCGTGCTCGCCGCGCTGGACGACGCCGGGATCGAGCCGCACGAGGTGGACGCCCTCGCCTCGTACACCATGGAGGAGACCGACGAGGTCGAGCTCGCCAAGGCGATCGGCGCCGGTGACGTCACGTTCTTCTCCCGGATCGGCTTCGGCGGCGGCGGCTCCTGCGCGACCGTCGCCCACCTGGCCATGGCCGTCGCCACCGGCCAGGCCGAGGTCGGCGTCGCCTGGCGCAGCCGGAAGCGCGGCAGCGGCAGACGGCCCTGGACCAACACCGCGCAGCAACTGCCCACCCCCGCCCAGTGGACCCGGCCGTTCGGCCTGCTGCGCCCGGCCGACGAGATCGGCATGTTGGCCCGCCGCTACATGCACGAGTACGGCGCCACCCGCGACCACCTGTTCAACGTGGCGCTGGCCTGCCGCAACCGGGCCAACCAGAACCCCGACGCGATCATGTACGAGCGGCCGCTGACCCGCGAGATGTACATGGACGCACGGTGGATCAGCGAGCCGCTGTGCCTGTATGACAACTGCCTGGAGACCGACGGCGCCCTCGCCTGCGTCGTGGTGAGCGCGGAACGCGCCCGTGACTGCCGGCGCCGGCCCGTCTACGTCCACTCGGCGGCCCAGGGACTGCCCGCACAGCACCACGGCATGGTCAACTACTGGAACGACGACCCGCTGACCGGCCCGGCCTGGACGGCGGCCCGACAGCTCTGGAAGACAGCCGAGTTCGGCCCGGAGGACGTCGACGTGGCGCAGATCTACGACGCCTTCACCCCGCTGATCCCGCTCTCCCTGGAGGGCTACGGCTTCTGCGGCCGAGGCGAGGGGGCGGCGTTCACCGAGGGCGGCGCGCTGGAGTCGGGCGGCCGCCTGCCGATCAACACCGGCGGTGGCGGCCTCTCCGAGGGCTACGTGCACGGCTTCAACCTGATCAACGAGGGCGTCAAGCAACTGCGCGGCATCTCCACCGCCCAGGTGCCGGACGCGGCCACCTGCCTGGTCACCGCGGGCGAGGGGGTGCCCACCTCCGCACTGCTGCTGCGCGTCTGAAAGTTCCTACGCACTTCATGCAATTGCCACGATTCCGAAGGTGGGCCCAGAGCCGGGCCGGACCGGGAGAGCTGAGCGAACCGAGAAAACCGAGAGAAAGGCTGCCGGATGGACACCATGACCGCCGAGGGACTGCTGCTCCCGTGGCCCGATGACGACGGCGAGCCGTTCTGGGAGCACGCCCGCAGCGGCGAGCTGCGCATACAGGCGTGCGCGGAGTGCGGACGGCTCCGCTTCCCGCCCCGCCCGTGCTGCCCGCAGTGCGGCAGCTTCGACGACGAGTGGCGGCTGATGTCCGGGCGGGGACGGCTCTGGTCCTACGTCATCGCCCACCCGCCGCTGCTCCCCGCGTACGCGGAGCGGGCGCCGTACCCGGTGGCGCTGGTCGAGTTGGAGGAGGACCCGCGCATCCGCCTGGTAGGGACACTCACGAACTCGGTCCGCAGGCCGGGCGCGCCCTGGAACGCGGTGCCGCCCGGACGTCTGCGGATCGGGGCGCCGGTCCAGGCCGTCTTCCAGGCGGTGACGCCCGAGGTCACGGTCGTACGCTGGGCCCTGTGCAACGGCTGAGCCCCCGGCCCCGTACCCTGGTCTCACACGTCCCCGGCCGACGCGGGACCGGTTCACCGGTCAAGCGTGCGGGCCGCGACGGGATCGTCCGTCCGGGTGAAACCGAAGCAATGGCTCCTGGCCTGGGAACAGTGCGTTACGCAGCGGTGAACTTACCTCACTCCTCACCGAACGCCTGCCTCCATCTACTACAGTGCAACGTCGTCCGAGCCCTGTCCCCGCGCAGTTGCACGGCCGGACCCCGCAATCAGGACCAGGAGACATCGTGACCATCCCCGCCGCTCTTCCCGACGACTGGGCGGACACGCCCGTCACGGTCGTCATGCCGACGTACAACGAGATCGGCAGCCTGGAGGCGACGGTCGAGCAGGTCATGGCCCTCCCGCTGCCCGGCCTGCACCTGA
Source organism: Streptacidiphilus neutrinimicus (assembly GCF_000787815.1). GTDB lineage: Bacteria > Actinomycetota > Actinomycetes > Streptomycetales > Streptomycetaceae > Streptacidiphilus > Streptacidiphilus neutrinimicus. The sequence continues at coordinate 155,225 of NZ_BBPO01000006.1, read as the reverse complement.
AGGTCGTCGACGACAGCAGCCCCGACGGCACAGGAGAGCTGGCGGAGAAGCTCGCGGAGCGCCACCTGCTGGACGGAAAGCCCCGCATCAGCGTGCTGCACCGCAAGGGCAAGGACGGCCTCGGCAAGGCCTACGCCGCGGGCATGTCGCTCGCCGTCGAGGAGGGTGCCCGCTACGTCGTCCAGATGGACGCCGACGGCAGCCACCCGGCGAGCGCGATCCCGCAGATGCTCGGCACCGCCCTCTCCACCGGCGCCGGCGTGGTCGTCGGCAGCCGCTACGTCCCCGGCGGCGAGCTCGCCGAGGAGTGGGGTTGGCACCGCCGCCTGCTGTCGCGCTGGGCCAACGCCTACGCCGGCACCATCCTCTCGACCCGCGTTCGCGACATCACCGCCGGCTTCAACCTGTGGAGCGCCGAGGCGCTGCACGCGGTCGACCTGGCCACCCTCGAGAGCGCCGGCTACAGCTTCCAGGTGGAGCTGAAGTTCCGTGCCGTGCACGCCGGTTTCAGCGCGCTGGAGATCCCGATCCGCTTCGAGGAGCGGCGCGCCGGCGAGTCCAAGATGAGCCTCTCGGTGCAGCTCGAGTCCGCGGTCGTCCCGTGGCGTCTGCGGATGCGCGCGCGCAAGTAGCCGACGTCCGGCCGACGGGTGACGGGCGGTCGCCGAGCGACGGCCCGTCACCCGTTGTCGTCGGGCCGCCACCCGACGTGTCCGCAATTCGGACGCCGCTAGAGTGTCGGGATGACTTGGCTTGTCACCGGCGGTGCCGGCTACATCGGAGCACACGTCGTCCGCGCGATGGTCGAGGCCGGCCATGGCGTGGTCGTCCTCGACGACCTCAGCACGGGCGACCCGACACGGCTGCCCGCGGGCGTGCCGCTGATCCAGGGTTCGACGCTGGACCAGCCGCTGCTCGCCTCGGTGCTGCGCGAGCACGACGTCACCGGCGTCCTGCACATCGCGGCGAAGAAGCAGGTCGGCGAGTCGGTCGAGAAGCCGCTCTGGTACTACCGCGAGAACGTCGAGGGCCTTCGGGTCGTCCTGGAGGCGGCCGCCGAGGCCGGAGTGCGCCGCTTCCTGCTGTCCTCCTCGGCGGCGGTCTACGGCATGCCGGACGTCGACCTCGTCACCGAGGAGACCCCCTGTCGCCCCATGAGCCCCTACGGCGAGTCCAAGCTCGTCGGTGAGTGGCTGGTCCGGGCCGCGGGCCGCGCCCACGGCATGGGCACCGTGTCGCTGCGCTACTTCAACGTGGCCGGTGCGGCGACGCCCGAGCTGGGCGACCCCGGCGTCTTCAACCTCGTCCCGATGGTCTTCGAGCGCCTGGACGCGGGCGAGGCCCCGCGCATCTTCGGCGCCGACTACCCCACGCCGGACGGCACCTGCATCCGCGACTACATCCACGTGGCCGACGTCGCGGAGGCGCACGTCGCCGCGGTGCGGCGGCTCACCGCGGACCCGGACGGCACCGACCTCATCCTCAACATCGGCCGCGGCGAGGGCGTTTCCGTCCGGCAGATGCTCGACGTGATCGGCGAGGTCACCGGCCTCGACACGACCGGAGAGGTGACGCCGCGCCGCGCGGGCGACCCGGCACGCGTGGTCGCCTCGGCCGAGCGGATCGCCCAGGAGCTGGGCTGGAAGGCGCGGTTCGACGTACGCGAGATGATCAGCTCCGCCTGGGCAGGCTGGCGCCTGCGACACTGACCCGCGCCCTGCATCCCGGCACCACCCCAACGCGTCCCTTGGCCACAGGCGGTGCCGGCTGTGACCCCGGGGTGACCCCGGGGCCCCTCAGGGACGCGCGAGGCCGCGCCGGAGGCCGTCCGGCGTGCGGGTGGCTGAACGGGCCTGGTCGGGCCGGACGACGCCGCGCACACGACCGACCGTCAGTGCCGAACGTCGACCGCCGACGCCGGACCGCGCGCCGACGTGGCTGCGCGGCTCACGCCGCACGCGGCGACGGCGGGTTCACTCGCGGGTTGTCGCGGTGCCGCGGGCCGCGTCCAGGGCGTAGACGCAGTGGTCCTTGCTGCAGGCGAAGACGCGGCCGTCGGCGGTGACCGGAGAGCCGGTGATCTCGCCGCCGGTGTCCAGCTTCCAGCGCAGACGGCCGGTGGCGAGGTCGAGGGTGTGCAGCGAGTGGTCACGGCTGCCGAGATGGACGAGGCCGTGCGCTGCGGCGGGGATGCCGGTGAGCTCCGCACGCGCGGCGTAGCGCCAGCGCTCCGCGCCCGTGCGGGTGTCGAACGCGAACACCGTGTCGCCGCTGCCGACCAGGACGAAGTCGTCGGCGAGGACGGCCGGGTCCGCGCCCTGACGCCCGCCCGTGCGGGCGTGCCAGCGGACGGCGCCGCTCGCCTGGTCCAGGGCGAAGACGGTGCCGAGATAGTCGGCGACGAAGACGCCCTGCTCGCTCACGGCCGGCGAGGTGAACAGGACGACGGGGGCGTCGAAGCGCCAGCGCTCCGCGCCCGTCTGCTCGTCCACGGCGTAGACGCGCCCACCGCTGCAGAGGAAGAGCGTGCCGCGCCAGAGCACCGGGCGGGACGGGACGTCCTCACCCAGCGGCAACGCCCACTGGAGCTGACCCGTCGTCAACTCGACGGAACGGAGGCAGCCTCCGCCGTAGTAGTAGACCGAGTCACCGATCACGCACGGGCCGGACGCCGGGTTCTCGTAGGCCTGCTGGGCGTCGTTGCTGCGCCACATCTCGCTGCCGTCGATCGCGGAGTGGACGTGGACGCCACCGCCGCGGGTGCCCGCGACCAGCGCGCCGCCGGCCGCATCCAGGGTGTACGTCCAGCCGTCGAGGGCGACCCGCCAGCGCTCGGCGCCGTCGGCTGCCTGCAGGGTGAAGAGGTTCGGGCCGTCGGCGGCGTGAACCCGCCCGTCGGCCACCGCGAGGGCCCAGGCCACGCTCTGGGTGCGGAAGCGGCGGCGTCCGCTGGCGATGTCGAGCGCGTGCACCCCGAAGCTGGCAACGTAGAGCACGCCGTCGGAGATGATCGGCGCTCCCCACACGTCGTGCGACATGCGGAAGCGCCACGGACGCCACGGCGCCTCCGCAGCCGCCTGCGGCTCCCCAGGAGCGGCGGGAGCGGCGGGAGCGCCAGCCGAGGCCAGGGGACTCGCAGGCGAGGCAGCCGAGGCCTGGCCGGACGCCGGAACCGTCGCAGCCACCGAACCGGCAGAGCCGACAGAACCGGCAGGCCCGGGCACGCTCGGCGGAGCGGCCGCGGGAGCCTGCGCGGCAGCGGCCGCGGAGACCGGCCCCGAGGGGCCGGCGGGCGAGCCGGTCGAGACGGGACCGGAGGGCGCGGCGTGGACGCCGCGCTGGACCCAGCCCGTCGTGGGCGGGGTCACCGGCTCGGACGACGGGTTCGCGGGCAGCCGGACGCCGGGCCCGATGGGCGCGGCCATGCCGGGCAGATGCACGACGGGCCGTGCGGTCGTCGCCGCCTCGGGTGCGGGGTTCGACCCTGACTCGTGCGCGGGTGGACCCGCGTGCTGCCCGCCCCGATGGGCTCCCGGCTGGACCGGGGCCTGCCCGCCCACGACCGCACCGGCGGCCATGCCGGCCGCACCACCGGGACCACCGGGACCACCGGGACCGCCAGATCCGCCCGAGCCGTCCTGCGCGACCTCGGACCTCGGGTATCCGTGGGGCGCGGGAGCGCCCGCCGGGAATCCGGGCCGGCCCATCTGGCCGGGGAAGCCGGCCGGGGCGCCCGGCCCGCCCGACTCGGGCGGGGCCGCGGGCTGCCGGAACGGTGGCGGAGGCGGCGTCCGGCGGCCCTTCTTCTTCTCGATGAGCGCGAGCGCCACCGGCGGCAGCCACTCGCCCGCGTCGTCCTCCGTGCCGTCGCCGGAGCCGTACAGGTGGGGGGCCAGCTCGGCGGCGATCTCGGCGGGGACCGGGCGGCGCTCGGGCGCGGTGCGCATGCACGCGCGGACCAGCGAAGCCAGCTCCTCCGGCAGACCGGAAAGGTCCGGGGACTCCCGGAGCAGCATGAACACCGTCTCGACGGGGTTCGCGCCGTGGTACGGCGGGTGGCCGGTGGCGGCGAAGACGAGCAGCGAGCCGAGCGAGAAGACGTCGGAGGCGCCCTGCACGCCGCGGCTGTCGCGGGCCTGCTCGGGCGACATGTACGCGGGGGTGCCCACGGCGACGTTGGTCATCGTCAGGCGGGTGTGCGAGACGCCCGCCGCGATGCCGAAGTCGATCACGCGCGGTCCGTCCTCGGTGACCAGCACGTTGGAGGGCTTGAGGTCGCGGTGCACCAGGTTGGCCGCGTGGATGGACTGCAGCGCCTCCGCGATCCCGGCGATCAGCCAGCGCACCGTGGCGACCGGGAGCGGCCCGCACTCGGTGACCAGGTCCTCCAGCGAGGGCGCCGGGATGTAGGCGGTGGCGAGCCACGGCACGGCCGCGTCGGCGTCGGCGTCGACCACCGCGGCGGTGTAGAAGCCGCTCACCGTGCGCGCGGCCGCGATCTCGCGGGCGAAGCGCACCCGGAAGAGCTGGTCCTCGGCCAGCTCCGCCCGCACCGTCTTGATGGCGACCCGGCGGCCCGCGGCCGAGCGTGCCAGGTAGACCAAGCCCATTCCACCCGCGCCGAGCCGGCCCAGCACCTCGAAGGGCCCGATCCTTCTGGGATCGTGCGCCGTCAGCTGGTCCACGTCCTCAGCACCTCCCCGTTGGGTCGAAAGCGCCGTCGGTAGGAGAAGCAGGACAGACGCAGCACTGATTCTCCACGGCCGGACACCCCACAGGCCAACCCGCTGGGCGGGACATGGGACACACCCTCGCCACAATCCCGCCACAGACCGGCAACCGCGCGGCCGTGCTGCGGAAAGTACCCGCTCGGACCGCTAGTGCGGCGCGACGCGCGACCGAGTCGCCACGAATCCCCCACGGCGTGACGCCGACGATCTAGATTGGTGACGTAGCAACATTCGCACCGGCTCCGTGATGGGCCCGCGCCGTCCTGGGTACACGCCCAGCTGTCGCCCCGGGTGCGTCCGCACGGCACGAACGATCGCGCACCACCTGCACCACCCGCACCACCTGCACCACCTTCGAGCGGCCTGACGATCCTCGAGGAGTCGTGATGAGTGACAGTGCTCTGGCCCTGCGCGCACTGCTGACGGAGCTGCTCGGCGTCGAGCCGCCGTTCCGCCTCCGCACCTGGGACGGCGCCGAGGCCGGCCCGGCCGACGCGCCGCTGCTGGCGTTGACGGATCGGCGGGCGCTGCGGCACCTCCTCTGGGCGCCGAACGAGCTCGGCCTCGTCCGCGCCTACGTCTCGGGGGCCATCACGCTGCCCGGCGAGGACGACGACGCCCACAACATCGAGCTCTACGAGCTGCTGCGCCGCCTGGCCGCTCTCGCCGAGGACCGGCCGGAGCTGTCCCTGCGGCCGACACTGCGCCAGGGGGCGGGCTCGGCGCTGTCGCCGTCCGGCCTGAGGACGCTGTTCGGCCCGGACTCCCGCCGGATGGTCGCGACGGCGGTCAGACTCGGCGCGATCGGGCCGCGTCCGCCGATCCCGCCGGAGGAGGTGCGCCGCTCGCACGGGCCGGTGCACACGCTGCGCCGCGACCGTGCGGCGATCAGTCACCACTACGACGTGGGCAACGACTTCTACCGGCTGGTGCTGGGTCCCTCCATGGTCTACTCGTGCGCCTACTGGCCGCCGGGGACGACCACCCTGGAGGCGGCACAGGAGGCCAAGCTCGACCTGGTCTGCCGCAAGCTCGGCCTGCACCGGCTGCCGCCGGGCTCGCGGCTGCTCGACGTCGGCTGCGGCTGGGGCTCGATGCTGCTGCACGCGGCGCGGCACTACGGCGTCGTCGGCGTCGGCGTCACGCTCTCCGCCGAGCAGGCGCGGATGGCCCGCGAGCGGATCGCGGACGCCGGTCTGACGGACCGCGTGGAGATCCGGCTGCAGGACTACCGGGAGGTCGTTGACGGCCCGTTCGACGCGATCTCCAGCATCGGCATGGCCGAGCACGTGGGCTCGGCCATGTACCTGCGCTACGCGAAGACCCTCTACGACCTGCTGCGGCCCGGCGGGCGGCTGCTCAACCACCAGATCGGCCGACGGCCGAGCGCTCCGGGCGAGCCGTACCGGCTGAGCCCCTTCATCGCCGCCTACGTCTTCCCGGACGGCGAGCTGTCCCCGATCGGCACCACGGTCTCTCTGCTGGAGCAGGCCGGATTCGAGGTCCGCGACGTGGAGTCGCTGCGCGAGCACTACGCGCTGACGCTGCGCCGCTGGGTCGCCAACCTCCAGGAGGACTGGACGCAGGCGGTCAAGCTGGTGGGTCTGGGCCGGGCCCGGGTCTGGCGGCTCTACATGGCGGCCTGCGCCCTCGCCTTCGAGGAGAACCGGATCGGCGTCAACCAGGTGCTGGCCGTCAGGACGGGCTCCGAAGGTTCCAGCGGACTGCCGCTCAGCCGCGGCGCGTGGCTGGAAAACGCCCCTGTGCGGCCGGAAGGGGCCGAAGACGCCTGAGGGTGCCGGAGTGACCCCAGTGACGGGAGTAGCTGATCAGAGGCCTGGTACGGCCCGCGAGGGGCCCTACCAGAGGCCTCGTCAGCCTGACGGAGCATTCACATTTCCCGCCGAATAGCGCCCGGATCTTGCCACGGTAAACTGACGGCATGACAGGACAAGTTCGCACCGTCGATGGGCGTGTCGCCGGGCGACGCGGACAGGCCACGCGGCAGAAGCTGCTGGACTGCCTCCGCGAGATGCTCGCGACCTCGCCCTACCGGGACGTCAAGGTCATCGACGTCGCCCGGATGGCGGGTACCTCCCCCGCAACCTTCTACCAGTACTTCCCCGACGTCGAGGGCGCTGTCCTCGAGATCGCGGATGAAATGGCCAAGGACGGCGCCGGCCTCAAGGACCTGGTCGCCGACAAGTCGTGGGTCGGCAAGGCCGGCTACCAGACGGCAGAGGAGCTGGTCGACGGCTTCCTCTCCTTCTGGCGCGACAACGAGGCCATCCTGCGTGTGGTGACGCTTGGCGCGGCCGAAGGGGACAAGCGGTTCTTCAAGATCCGCATGAAGATCCTCAACGCCGTGACCAACTCCCTCACGGACTCCCTCAAGGCCATGCAGGCCTCCGGCAAGGCGGACAAGTCGGTCAGCGCGCCGGCTGTCGCCGGTTCGCTGGTCGCGATGCTGGCCGCCGTCGCGGAGCACCAGAAGGGGTTCGACTCCTGGGGCGTCAAGGCGAAGGAGCTGACGCCCAACCTGGCTCTGCTGGTCTACCTCGGCATGACGGGCAAGAAGCCCCCGAAGTAGGCCTTCCCGGCCACGACAACACCATCACTGCGGAGCCGTGGGGCCCGGTCGCCTGTCCGCCGGCGTGAGCGCCGGGGCTGTGCCTCGGGGGAGGTAGGTCCTGCGCGTCCACGGCCCGTCCCGCTCGGGCGGCATCGTCGATGACCTGACGATGCCGCCCTTTCCTGTGCCCTTCGCACCGCCTGTTGTCGCAGCGTCCACATCGCCCACCTCGTCCAGGGGCGGCCGCCGCCTGCCGGGAGCCTCCCGTCCGGCTCAGGGCGACACCGGGGCGCCTGCCGCTCCGCCGCCCGGGCCACAGGCCGGGCGTGTTCCACAGAACGGGACCTGGCTAGCGCGGCTCCAGCCGGAAGATGCGGATCTCGCGCTCGACCCGGGCCTGGTAGGACGCGTACGGGGGCCACATCGCCAGCAGCGCCGCCCAGGCCTGCGCGCGCTCGTCGCCCGAGAGCAGCCGGGCGCGGACGGGGACGGTGCGGCCCCGGTGTTCGACGACGGCGTCCGCGTCGGCGAGCAGGTTGCCGGTCCAGGCGGGGTGCGAGGTGCGGCCGAAGTTGCTGCCGACGACGAGGAAGGTCTCCCCCTGCGGCAGACAGGCCAGCGGGGTGGTGCGGGGCTCGCCGCTCCTGCGGCCGGTCGTCGTCAGGAAGAGCGAGGGCAGCATCCACTGACTCAGCATGAACTTGCCGCCGCTCAGCCGGTGCACCGCCTTGTCCAGGCGGGGCACGATCGACGGAGCGACCCGGGCGAAGGCTGGCGTGGCCGAGACCTTCTGCATCGCGTTCTCCAGCACCCTCATCGCGTCGCGCCTCCGGCGTCCGTTCCCGTGGGGGCGAGCACGCCCGACAGCTCCGCCGCGCGGGCCCGCAGCAGGTGGGGCGGGCCGAAGAGCAGTTCGTCCGCCGCGGCCCGCTTGAAGTAGAGATGCGCGTCGTGCTCCCAGGTGATCGCGATCCCGCCGTGCAACTGGATGGCCTCGGCGGCGGTCGCGCGTGCCGCGGTCAGCGCGTGGGCGAGGGCCAGCAGCGCGGGGACGGGGTCGTCGGGGGCGGCCGTCGCGGACCACGCGGCGTAGAGCATCGCCGAACGGGCGGTCTCGACCGCCACGTAGATGTCGGCGAGGCGGTGCCGGACGGCCTGGAATGACCCGACCGGCCGCCCGAACTGCTCCCTGACCTGCACGTAGTCCACAGTACGGGCGAGCGCCTGCGCGGCCGCGCCGACCGCCTCCGCAGCCACCGCGACGGCCGCCGCGCGGCCGACCCCGGCCAGGACCGGGGCCGCGTCCAGCGCCGGGTCGCCGAGAGGACGCGCGCTGACGTCGCGCAGTTGGACGCGGCCGACGCTGCGCGTCTGGTCGATGCCCGCGCTGCGTTCGCGGCGCAGGCCCGGGGAGCCCGCCGCGTCGACGGCGAAGAGGACGGTGCGGCTGCGCGGGAAGCCGCCCGCGTGGGCGGCGACGACGAGCAGGTCGGCGCGGGCGCCGTCGAGGACGTAGGCGGCCTCGCCGTAGAGGGTCCACAGCCCGTCGTCGGCCGGTCTGGCCTGGATGCCGCCGGCGCGTCCGCCGCCCGCCGGGACGTCGCCGGGCAGCACCCGCGGGTTCGCGTCCGGCACCAGGCCGAGGGCGAGGGCGGGCGTGCCGGGGAGGGCGAGGGCGGCCGTCCCGGCTCCCGACGCGAGGAGCGGCAGCACTTCGTCGCGCTGGTCCTCGGTGCCACCGGCGGCGATCGCTCCGGCGGCGAGCACGGAGCTGGCCAGCAGCGGCGAGGGCAACAGGACGCGTCCGGCCTCCTCGCAGGCCAGGGCCAGCTCGACCGGGCCGAGCCCGGAGCCCCCGTGGCGTTCCGGGAGGGCGAGTCCGGCCAGCCCCGGCTGCTTGGCGAGCCGGCGCCACAGTTCGACGTCGTACCCGCTCGGCGAGACCGCCGCGCGGCGGACCTCCTCCGGGCCGGCCTGCTTGGCGAGCACGTCGCGCAGGGCGCGGGCGATCTCTTCCTGTTCCTGGGTGAGCGCGGGATCCATGCCGCCTCCTGGCTTCCAGCCGCTTCGTCGACGTCTACAGGGAGAACGTAGATCTGATGGTTCGTCATACTAGGTTCCACCGTGTGCGCCGGATAGGGAGGCGCGCCAGCAGATCTGATGTACCGTCAGATTTATGACTGCTTCCGGCCCTTCGGCCTCTTCCAGCGGCTCCGGCCCGCTCCGTCACCCCGTCCCGAGCGACGGCGCGACCGGCAGAAGGCGCCGGGTGGCGGTGGTCGGGGTGGCGCTGAGCGACTGCGGGCGCGTGGACGACGCGACGCCGTTCCAGCTGCACGCCCAGGCCGCGCGCCGGGCGCTGGCGGACTCCGGGCTGCCGAAGGACGTGATCGACGGGGTGGCCTCGGCCGGGCTCGGCATCCTGGCACCGGTGGAGGTCTCCGAATACCTGGGCCTGCGGCCCACCTGGACGGACTCCACCTCGGTCGGCGGCTCGACCTGGGAGGTGATGGCCGCCCACGCCGCCGACGCGATCGCGGCAGGCCACGCCAACGCCGTCCTGCTGGTCTACGGCTCCACCGCGCGCGCGGACCTCAAGGCCCGCCGCCGCACCGCCGCGCTCTCGCTCGGCGCGCGCGGCCCACTCCAGTTCGAGGCGCCCTACGGGCACACGCTGATCGCCAAGTACGCGATGGCCGCACGTCGGCACATGCACGAATACGGCACGACGGCGGAGCAGTTGGCGGGCGTCGCAGTCCAGGCCCGGACCAACGCCGCCGCCAACCCGGACGCGATGCACCGAACCCCGATCAGCGTCGACGAGGTCCTCTCCGGCCCGATGGTCGCGGACCCCTTCACCAAACTGCACTGCTGCATCCGCTCCGACGGCGGCTGCGCGGTGCTGCTCGCGGCCGAGGAGTACGTGCCGGACAGCAGGCACGAACCGGTCTGGATCCTGGGCACCGGCGAGGCGCTCAGCCACAGCACGATGTCGGACTGGGAGGACTTCACCGTCTCCCCCGCGGCCGTCTCCGGCCGGCTGGCCTTCGAACGCGCGGGCGTCTCCCCGGCGGACGTCGACCTGTGCGAGCTCTACGACGCCTTCACCTACATGCCGCTGGTGATGCTGGAGGATCTCGGCTTCTGCGCGAAGGGCGACGGCGGCCCCTTCGTCGAGGCCAAGGCGGGCCGCCTCCTCCGCGACGGCGAACTCCCCACCAACACCGACGGCGGCGGCCTCTCGGCCTGCCACCCGGGCATGCGCGGCCTCTTCCTCATCGTCGAGGCGGTACGCCAACTCCGCCGCGAGTACGCCGCCTCCGCACCGGACCGGCAGGTGCCGGGCGACCCCCGCCTGGCGCTGGTCAGCGGCACGGGCGGCTGGTTCTGCTCCTCGGGAACACTCGTCCTGGGACGCTAGACGGGAGCCGCAGGCGCACCCGCCGGATGTGTGAGCCTCACCATCACGGCAGGCCAGCGGGCGGCTTGCCGCAGCCACCGCGGCCGCGTCGGCGCTCGTCTGACCGAGGCCGGCAGGTCCACCAGCCTTTCCCAGGCCCGGCGGGCTCGTCCCGTCATGTCGGCGGTAGGTAGGAGGCCTACGTCGCAGCGCGGCTGAGGTTCGAGTCGGGCGAGGCGGTGCGGCTCCGTCGGCGGGAGTTGCGCATCTCCCGGTCCGAGCTGGGCCGGAGGGCGGGCATGACGCAGTCCGCCGTGGCCGTTTCGAGGCAGGAGGCACCGTGCCGACCCTGCCGCCGCTGGACCGGATCGCGATGCCGGGCCGGATCGCCGACGCGCTCGGGCTGGCGCTCCGGGTGGAGTTCGTTCAGCACGCGGAGAGCGCCTGACCCACCCGCCCCGGACTCGGCCTGCGGGCTGATCAGCCCTCCGTGCGAAGAGATAGTTCTCGATCATTCGTACCCTCCCGCAGCAGGGAGGGATCGCCCTCAGGGGCATCGCGGAAGGCGAGGTCCAGGACGTGGGATCGCGGGCGCCGCCGTGTTGCTGCCGGCGGCCCTCGTGCCGGTCAGCACGCCTGCCGGGGTGGGCGGGTGGGCTCCGCCG
>NZ_BBPO01000006.1:142966-143422 GCF_000787815.1 Streptacidiphilus neutrinimicus | reverse complement strand
GGCGAGGGGGACGGAGGCCGCGGAGGTGTTGCCCGAGTAGACCACGTCGCGGGCGACGACACAGTCCGGCGCGAGGCCGAGCTTGCCCGCGATGGCATCGATGATGCGCAGGTTGGCCTGGTGCGGGACGAAGGCGACCAGCTCGTCCGGGCGGACGCCCGCGCGCTCGCAGGCCTCGCGGGCGATCGGGGCGAGCTGGGTGGTGGCCCACCGGAAGACGGCCTGGCCCTGCTGGCTGATGGTCGGGTCCCAGCCGTCGATGCGGACGGCGTCGCCCTTGGTGGGGTCGGAGCCCCAGACGACGGGACCGACGCCCTCGAAGTCGTCGGAGGCCTCCAGGACGGCCGCGCCCGCGCCGTCGGCGAAGATCACGCAGGTGGAGCGGTCGCTCCAGTCGATCGTGTCGGACATCTTCTCCGCGCCGACGACCACGGCGCGGCGGGCCGCGCCCGCGCC
>NZ_BBPO01000006.1:46277-142718 GCF_000787815.1 Streptacidiphilus neutrinimicus | reverse complement strand
CGCGCGGCGGGCCGCGCCCGCGCGCACCGCGTGGTCGGCGGTGGCGAGCGCGTAGGAGAAGCCCGAGCAGACGGTGTTCACGTCGTACGCCGCCGGGGTCGGGATGCCGAGGCGCGCGGCGACCTGGGCGGCGGTGTTGGGGCTGCGGTCGATCGCGGTGCAGGTGGCGACGACGACCAGGTCCACGCTCTGCGGATCGAAGCCGCTGGCGGCCAGCGCCTTGGCGGCGGCGCGGGAGGCCATGTCGGCGACCGTCTCGTCGGGGGCCGCGATGTGCCGCCGACGGATGCCCACCCGCGAAGTGATCCACTCGTCGCTCGTGTCGACCAGCGACGCGAGATCGTCGTTGGTGAGGACCTTGGACGGCTGGTAGTGACCCAACGCGACGATGCGGGAACCTGTCATGGCTCCCACTCAAGCTGATTACCGATGGGTCTCCCGGAGAGGCTTGGCACAGGATCCACCGATGGGAGCTGTAGATCTCGGACAAACCCTCACAACGTGCGACGTTCGCGTCACTGTGCGAGCGAGGAGGCGTCACCCATCACGATGACCGGGTGCTTGGACGGGTCCAGCGCCTGCAGCAGCGCCCGCATGTCCGCCTTGGCCAGCGCGACGCAGCCGTGCGTCGGGCCGCCGTGGTCGACGTGGACCCAGATGCCGCCGCCGCGCGAGGCCCCCATCGGGCGCTCCGCGCTCAGCGGGGAGGTGCCGGGGACGTGGTTGTAGTTGATGGCGACGACGTAGTCGAACGCGTCCGCCAGCGACTCGCCCTCGAAGCCGGTGCCCGGCGCCTGGAACGCGGAGGAGTGCGTGTAGGGCAGCTTGGTGCCCGGGTTCGCGTCGAGACCGCCGGCGTCGGTCAGCGAGAAGACTCCGATCGGGCTGTGCAGGTCGCCCGCCTGGTGGTCGGTCGTCCAGCCGTCCTTGGCGTTGCGGGCCGCCCAGGTCGGGCCGGGCATCCAGCCGCCCGCGGCGGTGCGGGTGTAGAGGACGGCCGTGCCGGTGTTCTGGCTCCTGCCGCTGCCGGTCACCAGCAGCACCTGCTGTGCGTCGGCCGGCACCTTGGCGAGGAAGCCCGGTCCGAGCCCCGGCAGTTGCCTGACCTCAGCCGCGGGGGTGGCCCGGTCGACCGAGCGGGAGGCGTCGCCGTTGCCGGTGCGCCCGGCCACGGGGACGGCCGAGGAGTCCGCCTGCGTGCCGGACTTCGCGTCGTGGTGCGGGTTCACGAACCCGGCCACCGCTATCACCGCGACGGCCGCGACCGAGCCGACGCCGAGGAAGCTGGTGCGCTTCAGACGCTTGCGCCGCGCCTGGGCACGGACCGCGGCGCGCGCCTGGGCGCGGCTCTGCCGAGGGGAGTCGGCCACGTCGTGGCGGGCTGCCACACGCTGGGCGCCGGACGCCCGCTGACCGCCCGAGGTCCACTCGCCGCCGGAGCCTCCGGCCACATCGCCGTACGCGGCATCGCGGTACGCCGCGTCGCGGTACGCCGCATCGCCGTACGCAGCTTCACCGCACGCAGCGTCACCGAAGGCCGTGTCACCGTAGGCCGCGTCGATGAACGCGGCGTCGCCGTAGACGGCGTGCCCGTCGTGGGGCCCGTCGGGGTGCGGCGTGGTGGCGGGTCGGGGCGCGGAGCCGGGTCGGGCGTGGCTGGACATAACTGGATCCTCGCAGGTGGTCGACATGACGCGGGCAGCTGAGCCGCAGGCCTCCACCTCTCAGTCCCTCCGCCCGCACCTTGCTGTGCAGGCGTCACGGCCGTCACGCTACCCCCATCGAGTGATCGTGGAGGGCATCGGCGTGTCTGGGGCCGCCGGTTTCTGAGCGCCGTTCAGCCCGCGACACGCCCGTCCGCCAAGGGCGACCGGGCACTGCCTGCAACCACGTGCCGTCAGCACACGGATCACCCGATGTGTCTAAGGTCACAGGATCCACACAGCGTCAGGCTACCGGGTGGGCGTGTCTTCTACGGCCCTGACGGGGCCCGACGATCCGTCGGACGAAACACGGGCACCGGGGGACCTGGTTCGCCTTCTCCTGCAAAAGCGACAAAGTCGGCAACAAGCTCCATATCCACCTGAAGCAGCGTCGGATCGCAGTCCACGATCGTGGTCATCATGCGCGGCCCCTCGGCCAACTCCACGACGGCGGCGACATAGGGGAGCCGGTCGCGGAAGGGCGGCAGGTCGTTGGCGTGGACGACGGACCAGGTGTAGAGGGTGGCCCGGCCACTCGCCTGCTCCCAGGAGACGTCCTCACTCCAGCACAGCGGGCAGAACTCGCGCGGATAGTGGTGCGCACGTCCGCAGGCCTGGCAGCGGCGTAGCAGGAGCCGGCCCTCGGCGGCGGCATCCCAGAAGGGTTGGGTGAAGGCGTCCTGCTCGGGGAGGTCGGTGCGGGGGGTGGGCATCAGGCGCCTCCGTCGATCGGTCGATGCGGACAGCTGCGGCTCGCACGCGCTCGGCTCACGCGCCGAAGAGATGGAAGGCCCGGTCGAGCGACCAGCACTGCCAGCTCGCGGCGAGCAGGCTGACCAGCGAGATGAGCGCCATCATCAGGTTCTGTCCCTGCTCGGCCCAGTCATGGATCATCAGGACGAAGTAGAGGAGGTTGAGCAACAGCCCTGCCGCGAGCGCGATCGGACTGAGCAGCCCGAGGGTGAGGCCGAGACCGAGGGCGAGTTCGGCGAAGACGACGACGTAGGCCATCAGCCGCGGACGGGGCGCGACCACGCGGTCGAAGCAGTCCCGGACCGAGGCCCAGCGGTGGCGGGAGGCGACGCCCTTGGCCCACTCGATGCCGGAGGACCGCTGCAGCCAGCCCTTCTTGTCCTTGTGGCGCCAGCTCTCCAGCCACCACAGACCGAGCCCGATCCGCAGCACCGCGAACCACTGGGCCGCCGACAGTCCGTAGGTGTGCACCGTCTGCACGTGCGGCCTCCCCGTCCGGTGACGCGCCGGTGGCGCGGAAGGAAACATTTGGCTGACGCCCCGTCAGTTTGCCGTCTTCCTGCGGAGCTCTGCCGACAGTAATCTGATGGTACGTCAGATTCTAGAGAGCGGGACAGACCGGATCGGAGGCGCGCCATGCGGGAGACGGACACCGTGACCGACGCGAGCGGACGGCCGCTCCGTCCGCGGGCGGTGGACCTGGACCGCTTCTTCCGGCCCGCGTCCGTCGCCGTCGTCGGCGCGTCCGACACCCCGGGCCGGCCCAACACCGGGATCACCCGGCAGCTGCGGGCCTGGTCGGAGCGGGTGGGCGCGCGCATGTACCCGGTCAACCCCGGGCGGGAACAGGTCGACGGCCTGCCCTGCTACCCGGACCTCGCCGCCATCCCGGCCGACCCGGACGCGGACCCGATCGACCTGGCCGTGATCCTGCTCGCCGATCCCGCGGCCGTCGTGCCACAGCTGATCGAGGCGAAGGTCAAGTTCGCCGTCGCCTTCGCCTCCGGCTTCGCGGAGACCGGCGAGAGCGGGCGCCAGGCGCAGCGGCGGCTGGAGAGCTTGGTCGCGGACGCGCCGACCGGCCTGCGGCTGCTCGGCCCCAACACCAACCTCAACGCGTTCGAGCGGTTCCGCGACGACCTGACCGGGCCGGCCATCGCGCTGATCACCCAGTCAGGCCACCAGGGCCGGCCGCTGTTCACGCTGCAGGAGCTCGGCATCCGGCTGAGCCACTGGGCGCCGACGGGGAACGAGGCGGACCTGGAGGTCGCCGACTTCATGCAGTGGTTCGCCGACCAGCCCGAGATCGGCGCGATCGCCGCCTACATCGAGGGCATCAAGGACGGCCGGGCGTTCCTGCTCGCGGCGGACCACGCGGCCAGACGCGGCGTCCCGGTGGTCGCGGTCAAGGTCGGCCGCACCGACGAGGGCGCGCGGATGGCCCAGTCCCATACCGGCAAGCTGACCGGCGCGGACGACGTGGTGGACGCGGCCTTCCGCCAGTTCGGCGTGATCCGCGTCGAGGGGCTGGACGAACTGCAGGACACCGCGGCCCTGCTGGCGCGGGCTAGGCCGCCGAAGGCGCCCGGCGTGGTCGTCTACTCCATCTCCGGCGGGACGGGCGCCCACCTCGCCGACATGGCCTCGGCGAGCGGGCTGACCCTGCCGCGGCTCTCCCAGGCCAAGCAGGACGAGCTGCACCAGTGGATCCCCGACTACCTGAGCGTGGCCAACCCCGTCGACAACGGCGGCCACCCGGTGGGCGACTGGCGCGGCCGCAAGATCCTCGACGCGCTCCTGGACGACCCGGACGTGGGCGTCCTCATCTGCCCGATCACCGGGCCGTTCCCGCCGATGAGCGACAAGCTGGCCGAGGACCTGGTCGCGGTCGCCGAGACCACGGACAAGCTGGTCTGCGTCATCTGGGGCTCGCCGGTCGGGACCGAGACCGCCTACCGGGAGACGCTGCTCGGCTCCTCCCGGGTCGCCGTCTTCCGCACCTTCGGCAACTGCGTCCGCGCCGTCTCCGCCTACCTGCGGCACCACGAGTTCGCGCGCTCCTACCGCTCCCCCTTCGACGAGGCCCCGCGCGAGCCCTGTGCCGGAAAGGCGAAGGCGCAGCGGCTGTTCCACAAGGGCGAGAAGCTGAGCGAGTTCGCCGCCAAGCAGTTGCTGCGCTCCTACGGCATCCGGGTGCCGCGCGAGCAGTTGGTGACGAGCGCGGCCGGCGCGGTGCGGGCGGCCGGGGTGGTCGGGTATCCGGTGGTGCTCAAGGGCTCCGCGCCGGGCGTCGCGCACAAGACCGAGCTGGGCCTGGTGAAGGTCGGGTTGACCAGTGCGAGCCAGGTGCGGGAGGCGTTCCGGGAGTTGACGGAGAACGCGCGAGCGGGCGGCATCCCGAGACTCGACGGCGTGCTGGTCTGCCAGATGGTCGAGGCCGGCGTCGAGATGGTCGTCGGCGTCACGGACGACGCGGTGTTCGGGCCGACGGTGACGGTCGGCATGGGCGGGGTGTTCGTCGAGGTGATGCGGGACACCACGGTGCTGGTCCCGCCGTTCGGGGCCGCCGACGTCCGCGCCGCGCTGGCCCGGCTGCGATGTCGCCCGTTGCTGGACGGTGTGCGCGGGCTGCCGCCGATGGACGTGGAGGCGCTGGTCGAGGTGGTGCTGCGGGTCCAGCGCATGGCGCTCGACCTGGGAGATCAGCTGGCGGAGCTGGACATCAACCCGCTGGTGGTGCTGGAGCGGGGCAAGGGAGTCGTGGCCCTGGACGCCCTGGCGGTGTGCCGATGAGCGGCGACGCGGTGCTGCTGGTGCAGGACGCCGCGCCCGGGGTGCGGCGGCTGACGCTGAACCGTCCCGGGGCGCTCAACGCCGTCACGGCCGAGCTGCGCGAGCGGCTGATCGCCGCGCTCGACGAGGCCTCGGCCGACCGGTCCGTGCGGGTCGTGGTCCTGACCGGCGCGGGCCGGGCGTTCTGCTCCGGCGCGGATCTGAGCGGTGGCACGAGCCGCACGGCGGGCGGAGCCGCCGCTCCCCCGGTGGCCGGGGATGTCGCGCGGATGCTGCGGCACGGGGTGCAGCGCATGATCACGGCCGTACTGGACTGCGAGAAGCCGGTGCTGTGCGCGCTGAACGGCGTGGCGGCCGGGGTCGGCGTCCAACTGGCCCTGGCATGCGACCTGGTCGTCGCCGCCGAGGAAGCCTCCCTGGTGCAGGTCTTCGGCAAGCGCGGCCTGGTCCCGGACGGTGGCGCGGCCTGGCTGCTGCCGCGCCTGGTGGGCCTGCAGCGGGCCAAGGAGCTGCTGTTCTTCGGTGACAAGGTCCGCGCGGTGGACGCCGAACGCCTGGGGCTGGTCAACCGGGTGGTGCCCGGCCGGGAGCTGGAGAAGGCGGTGGCGGAGTGGTCCGAACGCCTCGCCGCCGGCCCGACGCGCGCCTACGCGCTGACGAAGGCGCTGGTCAACGCGTCCCTGGACGCGGACCGCGCCTCCTGTTTCGCGGCGGAGGCGACGGCCCAGGAGATCAACATGACGACGTTCGACGCGCAGGAAGGCGTCCGGGCCTTCGTGGAGCGGCGCGAGGCCGGGTTCGAGGGACGGTAGAGGCATCGCCGCTACTTCCGGGACTCGGCTTCCGCTCTGACAAATCATCAGATTCAATTGACAGGACCACAGCCGGAGGAGCGAACCCATGGGCCACGAAGGAATGGCGGTCGCGGCCGTCCGCTACCTGCGGGCGGCGGGTGCGCCGTTGAGCGTCGCGCCCGTCGTGGCCGAGGCTGTCGCGAAGCCGGAGCTCCAGGCGGACGCGGACGCGCGGGCGCTGCGGGACACGCTCGGGCACTTCGCCACCGGGGTGACGGTCATCACCGCCGCCGCCGAGGACGGGCAGCCGGTGGGATTCGCCTGCCAGTCCTTCGCCTCGCTCTCCCTCGACCCGCCCCTGATCTGCTTCAACGTCGCCCGCACCTCCTCCAGTTGGCCGCGGATCGCCCGCACTGGGGCGTTCTGCGTGAACGTGCTGGCCGAGGACCAGGGTGGGCTGTGCCGGTCGTTCGCGGTCAGCGCGTCGACCGGCGCGGACAAGTTCGCCGGAGTGGCCTGGGAGGCCGCGCCCGCGACGGGTTCGCCCCGACTGGAGGGCGCGCTGGCGTGGGTGGACTGCACCATCCACGCTGTGCACACCGGCGGGGACCACCTGATCGTGCTCGGCCGCGTCCGTGAACTCGCCGCACCGCGCGGCGGGGAGGCCGGGCCGCTGGTCTTCTACCGCAGCGGCTTCAGGCAGTTGCGGGAACCGCGGGGCTGAGCACGACGGGGTCGCCGGCCGCCGGCTTGCGCAGCAGCAACGAGCAGACCGCCGCGACCGCGCACAGCGCCCCGGCGCCGTACCAGGCCAGGTCGTAGCTGCCGAGCTGGTCGCGGATCACCCCGGCGACGGCGGCGACGACCGCCGCGCCGATCTGGTGGCCGCTGAGCACCCAGCCGAAGACGACCGGGGCGTCCTCGCCGAACCACTCCCGGCACAGCGCGACCGTGGGAGGCACCGTAGCCACCCAGTCCAGGCCGTAGAACATGATGAAGACGACCATGCTCGGGTGCACGGTCCTGGCGAACAGCACGGGCAGCACCAGCAGCGATGCCCCGCGCAGCAGGTAGTAGACGCCGAGCAGTCGGCGCGAGTCCAGCCGGTCGGTGAGCCAGCCGGAGAAGACCGTGCCGACCACGTCGAAGACCCCGACGAGCGCGAGCTGGGACGCGGCGGCGGTCTCCGGCATGCCGTGGTCGCCCGCGGCCGGGATGAAGTGGGTGCCGACCAGGCCGTTGGTGGTCGCCCCGCAGATCGCGAAGGAGCCCGTCAGCAGCCAGAACGCGCGGCTGCGGGACGCCTCGCGCAGGACCCGCAGCGCCCGCGGCCCGCGCCCGGCGGGCGCCTCCGGCTCGGCGTGGTCCTCGGGCGCACCGTAGGGCAGGAGGCCGAGGTCGGACGGGCGCTCCCGCATCAGCAGCGCGACGACCGGCACCACCGCGAGCGCGCAGACCGCCACCGCGACGGAGGCGCTGCGCCAGCCGTACTGCTGCACCAGCCAGGCCAGCACCGGCAGGAAGACCAGGTTGCCCGCCGCGCTCGCCGCCGTCAGCACGCCGGTCACCAGGCCCCGCTGCGCGACGAACCACCGGCTGGTGACGGTCGCGCTGAACGCCAGCGCCATCGAGCCCGAGCCCAGGCCGACGAGGAAACCCCACCCCAGCAGCAGCTCCCAGGGCTGGTCCATGACGACGGTCACCCCGGCGCCGAGCGCCATCACCGCGAGCGCGGCGGAGACCACCGGCCGGATGCCGAAACGGTCCATCAGCGCGGCGGCGAACGGGGCGGCGAGGCCGTTCAGCAGCATGTTGATCGAGACGGCCGCGCCGACCAGGCCGTGCGACCACCCGAACTCGTGGTGCAGCGGTTCCATCAGGAGGGAGGGCGTCGAACGGAAGCCCGCCGCGCCGACGAGGACGACGAGCGCGACGGCGGCGACGATCCACGCGTAGTGCAGGCGCGGGCCACGTGGGGCGCGCGGTCCGCGTGGGGCGCGCGGTCCGCGTGTGTCCCGCGTCCCGTGCGGAGGAGTGTGGCCGGAGGGGTCGGCGGCGGAGGCGGAGGCAGGCTGATCGGTCACCTGCCGAGCTTGCCCGGCGGCCCGGGACCGCTTCGAGTGGCCGGAAGGCCACCTTGCGCAAAGATCGGGCCACGAGAGAGGCTGGCGCCATGGCCCTGAGCACCCCGGCATCGGACGCGCACCCGCACGAGGTCGCCGTCCTGGCGCTGGACGGCGTGGTGGCGTTCGAGCTGTCGACGCCGTCGCGGATCTTCGAGTCCGCGCACGAACGGGGCACCGCGCCCCACTACCGGGTGCGCACCTGCTCGCTGGACGGCGGGCCGGTGCAGACCAGCACCGATTTCAAGGTCCTCATCGACCACGGCCCGGAACTGCTCGCGCAGGCCGACACGGTGATCGTGCCGGCCTCCTTCGAGCTGGGCCCCGTCTTCGCCGAGGGCCGCTTGCCCGCCCAGTTGGAGCTCGCGCTCGCTCACGTCCGGCCCGGCACGCGCATGGTGTCCATCTGCACCGGCTCCTTCGTCCTCGCCGCGGCCGGACTGCTCGACGGCCGCCGGGCGACGACGCACTGGCGCTACACCGAGCAGTTCCGGCGGCTCTTCCCGCAGGTCCTGCTCGACCCCGACGTGCTGTTCACGGACGACGGCGAGGTGCTGACGTCCGGCGGCGTCGCGGCCGGCATCGACCTGTGCCTGCACATGGTCCGCCGCGACCTCGGCTCCGCCGTGGCCAACCATGTCGCCCGCCGCTGCGTCGTCGCGCCCTGGCGCGAGGGCGGGCAGGCCCAGTACGTCGACATGGTCGTCCCCGAGGTCGGCACCTCCGGCACGGCCCCGGCCCGTGCCCACGCGCTGCGCCACCTCGAGGACAACCTCACGCTCGGCCTGCTCGCCGAGCGCTGCGGGATGAGCGTGCGCACCTTCACCCGCCGCTTCCGCGAGGAGACGGGCCAGAGCCCGGTGCAGTGGCTGCTGGTCCAGCGCGTGCACCGGGCCCGCAGGCTGCTGGAGGAGGGCGAGCTGACGGTGGACCGGATCGCCCACCAGGTCGGCTTCGGCAGCGCGGCGGGCCTGCGGCAGCACATGCACAGCGTGCTCGGGGTCTCCCCGACGGCCTACCGCAGAACCTTCCGCGCGGTGGGCTGACGGCCGGCCGTCCGCACACCGGCCCTCCCGGCCGCCGTGCGGACGCGCAACAGGCGCTGCCCGGCCGAACCTGCGCGGGGCCACGACCGGCGGCGACGGCGTCCGCGACCGAAGGCACGCGCAGCACGGGCGGGCCCCGCGCGGGGCCACGACCGGCGGCGTCCGGCGTCCGCGACCGAAGGCACGCGCAGCACGGGCGGGGTCCCCGCGCAGCCACGACCGGCGGCGACCGGCGACCGGCGACCGGCGACCGGCGACCGGCGACCGGCGACCGGCGACCGGCGACCGGCGTCCGGCGTCCGGCGTCCGGCGTCCGGCGTCCGGCGTCCGGCGTCCGGCGTCCGGGGGCGCTACCCCATCACGGCGAAGTTGAAGTCCCCCGTCCCGAGCAGGCCGTAGAGGCGGACCCAGAGGCCGACGAGCTGCTCGACCGAGCGCGCGCTGGTGAGGTCGCCGAGGTCGAGGATCTGGTCGTCCGCCCAGCCGAAGGCCTGGAGCAGCGCGCTCACCTCGGCCTTCGCCTCCGCGTCGTCGCCGCTGAGGAAGACGTTGTGGTGGCCCGGCACGCGGCTCGGGTCGACCATGACGGCGTTGTTCATGGTGTTCAGCGTCTTCACCACCCGGGCCTCCGGAAAGGCGCGCTGCAGCTGCTCGGCGACGCTGACGCCGTCCGGGGCGACGATCTTCGGCGGGAAGCCCTCCGAGAAGTCGAGCGCGTTGGAGACGTCGACGACGACCTTGCCGCGCAGGTTCTCCGCGCCCGCCGCGGTGAGCACGGCCAGGGAGACCAGGCCGCCGGTCGCGTTGACGACCAGGTCGGCGTCGGCCGCCGCGTCGGCGAAGGTGCCGTGGGCGCCGGCGTTGCCCTCCGCCCACTCCTTGGCCGCGGCGTTGTCGGCCGTCCGCGAACCCATGGTGACCTGGTGGTCCAGCCCGGCGAGCCGCGTGGCCAGGGTGCGGCCGACCTCGCCCGTGCCGAGGACTGCGATCTTCATGCGCGTTCCTGTCTGCTCTGTGGTGTGCCCGACCTGTCTGTGTCCAGACCGATCATGCAGCGGCGCGGCGCGTCCCGCAGGCAGATCGCACGTCCTCGACCGAAAGAGGCGACAGGCCTCAGAACGTCAGCACCGCGCGGGCGACCGCGCCGGTGTGCGTGGCGTCGGCCGCCGCCTCGAACTCGGTCACCGGGAAGGTGCAGGTGACGAGTTCGTCGAGAAGCAGCCGGCCGGAGGCGTAGAGCTGGGCGTAGCGGGCGATGTCCCGCTGCGGGCGGGAGGAGCCGTAACGGCAGCCGAGGATGGACTTGTCCAGGAAGAGCTCCGCAGGACGGAAGGACGCCTCCGCCTCCGCCCCCGGCATGCCCAGCAGGACTGCCTGGCCGTGACGGTCCAACATGTCGATGGCCTGCCGGGTGAGCCGGGTCGGACCGACGCACTCGAAGGCGTGATCCACGCCGTTCGGGACGAGGGCCTTCACCGCCGCGACCGTGTCCCGGGCGGCGCGCGCGTCGACGAAGTCGGTCGCGCCGAAGGTGCGGGCGATGCCCTCCTTGTCAGCGACGGCATCGATCGCCACGATCCGCGAGGCGCCAGCGATCCGCGCGCCCTGGATGACGTTGAGGCCGATGCCGCCGCAGCCGATGACGGCGACGGTGTCGCCCGTCTCCACCCGGGCCCGGTTCAGCACCGCGCCGACCCCGGTCAGCACGCCGCAGCCGATCAGCGCGGCGGAGGTGAACGGGATCTCCGGATCGATCGGCACCACCTGGACCGCCTTGACCACCGTCCGCTCCGCGAAGACGGAGGTGGAGGCAAAGTTGTAGAGCTCCTGGCCGCTGCCGTCACGGGTGAACGGCTTCGTCGGCATGCCGATCGCCTTGCGGCACATGGTCGGCCGGCCGAGCGCGCACTCGCGGCAGGTTCCGCAGTTGGCCAGGGTGGAGAGCGCGACGTGGTCGCCCGGCCGGACGTGGGTGACGCCCGCGCCGACCGCCTCGACCGTGCCGGCGCCCTCGTGCCCGAGCACCACCGGGACCGGGAAGGGGATGGTCCCGTCGATCACCGACAGGTCGCTGTGACAGAGGCCGGCGGCGGCGATCCGCACCAGGACCTCGCCCGGTCCCGCGTCACGGACCGTCAGGTCGTGGACCACCTGCGGGGCCTTGCCGTCGAAGATGACACCTTTCATGCTGCCCGAACCTCGCTCTCTCTTCTCTGCTCTGCTCGCTTCCCTGTCAGGACTGCCAGACGACGGCCTGCTGCTCGCTGTAGGCGTGCAGGCCGTAGGAGCCGCCGTCGCGGCCGACGCCGCTCTGCTTGAAGCCCCCGAAGGGCGTCTCCGGGTGGCGCTGCGCGGTGTTGATGCCGACGTTGCCGCTGCGCAGGCGCGCGGCGAGCGCGTAGGCGCGGGCGGTGTCGGCGGTGAAGACGTAGTCGTAGAGCCCGTACTCGGTGGAGTCGGCGATGGCGAGGGCCTCCTCGTCGTCGCCGAACGGGATCACCACGACGACCGGCCCGAAGACCTCCTCGCGGGCGATCGTCATCCGCGGCGTCACGTCCGCGAGCAGCGTGGGCGCGACGAAGAACCCGGTGCCGGGCAGTTCCGGCGCGTCCGGGGTGCGCTCCTTGCGGGTGCCGCCGAACACCAGCCTGGCCCCCTCGGCGAGGGCGCCGGTGATGTAGCCCTCGACGCGGTCGCGGTGCGCGGCGGAGATGACCGGACCGACGACCGTCGTCTCCAGCAGCGGGTCCCCGACGGGCAGCCGCGCGGCGAAGCGGGTCAGACCTGCGATCACCTCGTCGTAGCGGGAGCGGTGCACGAGCGCCCTGGTGGGCGCGGTGCAGATCTGGCCCGAGTGGAAGGCCCAGGTGGAGCCGATCGCCGGGAGCGCCTTGGTCAGGTCGGCGTCCTCCAGGACGATGGCCGCGCCCTTGCCGCCGAGCTCCATCAGCAGCCGCTTCATGGTTGCGCCGCCGTCGCTGGCGATGCGGCGGCCGACGGCGGTCGAGCCGGTGAAGCTGATCATGTCGACGTCGGGCGAGGCGACGAGGGCGGCGCCGGCGGCCGCGCCGGAGTCGGTGACGACGTTGAACAGCCCGGCGGGCGCGCCCGCCTCGACGAAGATCTCGCCGAGCTTGAGGCAGGCCAGCGGGTCCTGCGGGGCGGGCTTGGCGACGACGGTGTTGCCCATCGCGAGGGCCGGGGCGAGCTTTCCGGCCAGGTTGACGATGGGGAAGTTGTAGGAGGTGATGCAGCCGACGACGCCGACGGGCCGCCGGGCGGCGGCGGCGTTGGTGAGGCCGCCCGCGGCGAGGGGCGTGGCCGCGACCGGGTGGGCGGGCAACGACTCGACGGTGGGCTCCAGCGCCCCGCGCGCGTACCGCCGGAAGCGGTCGGCGACGACGGGCAGTTGCATGGTCGAGGCGACACGGATCGTTGCACCGGTCTCGGCTTGGAGCAGTGGTACGAAGTCGGCCGCGTGCTCCATCACGAGATCGGCGATCCGCTCCAAGAGCAGTGCTCGTTTCGCTGGCGCGGTCGCCGCCCACACCGCCTGCGCGGCCCGCGCGGCGGCGACGGCGTCCGCGACGTCGGCTGCGGACGCTTCGGGCGCGTGGCCGACGAGACCTTCGGTGCCGGGGTTGATGACGGGGTAGCCACCGGCTCCACCCTCGCGCCATTCATTGGCGATGAAGAGCCGGTGCGGGGTTGCTTCTGCCATTGACGCGCACGTCCTTCACTTCGGTGAGTTCAGGGGCGCGAGGAACTGCGCGAGGAACCACCCGGTGCGGATGGCCCTGCGCGTTCGGCGCTCTCCCTACGTGGGTGGCTTGTCGCGCAGTTCCCGCGCCCCTAGGTCGTCCGGGGGAGCCCGAGGACTCTTTCGCTGATGATGTCGCGTTGGATCTGGTCGCTGCCGCCGTAGATGGTGTCCGCGCGGGAGAAGAGCAGCGTGTGCTGGGCCGGGGTGAGCGGGTACGCGTCCGGGTCGTGGGCGCGCCCGTCGGCGAACGCGCCTGGGAGGCCCTGGACCTGGAGCGCCAGCTCCCCGAGCCGTTGGTGCCAGTTGCCCCACACCAGCTTCGCCACCGCCGCCGTGCCGGGCTCCGCCCGGCCCAGCGTGCGGAGGGCGTTGGCGCGCATCACCCACAGGTCCGCCCACTGGCGCGTCAGCGCCTCCCGCAGGACGGGGTCGCGGTCCGCGCCCGAGTTCGCCGCCGCCCGCAGGACGGCGTCGAGTTCGCGCTGGTAGCCGATCTGGCGGCCCAGCATGCCCGCGCCGCGCTCGAAGGAGAGCAGGGTCATGGCGACCCGCCAGCCCTCGCCGACCGGGCCGAGGACGTCGACGGCCCGCGCCCGGTCGAAGAAGACCTCGCTGAACTCGCTGACACCGTTCAGCTGCCGGATCGGGCGGACCTCGATCCGGCCCGGCTCCTGGTGCATCGGCACCAGCAGCACGCTGAGCCCGGCGTGACGCCGCGAGCCGGGCTCGGTGCGGGCCAGGACGAAGCACCAGTCGGCCCACTGGGACAGGGAGGTCCAGGTCTTCTGCCCGCTGACCCACCACGTGGCGCCGGCACCGTCGCCGTCGCCGGCGCCTTCGGCCGCCGGCTCGGCGGCCGTGCGGAGGTTCGCGAGGTCGGAGCCGGCGTCGGGTTCGCTGTAGCCCTGGCACCAGATCTCCGTTCCGGCGGCGATGCCGGGCAGGTAGCGCGCGCGCTGGGCTGCCGTCCCGTGCAACAGCAGGGTCGGGGCGAGCAGTTGCTCGCCGACGATGCCGAGCGGGTCGGGGGCCTCGGCCCGCGCGTACTCCTCGAACCAGACGACCTGCCGGGTCAGGCTGGACTCGGGCCAGCCGAGGCCGATCCAGCCGCCCGCGCCCAGCTCGCGCTCCCAGGCCCGGCGCCGCTCGGCGTCCTCGGGCGCCTTGACGCCGCGGAGGTCAGCGAAGGCCCCGCCGGGGCCCAGCCGTTCGTCGAGCCAGCGGCGTGCCCGCCCGCGGAACTCCTGGTCCGCCGCGTCGAAGCCGAAGTCCATCACCGCCCTCCCCGCGCTCTACGCATGGGGACGCTCCTTCGCGGCGGCCGCCTTCGCCATGGCCTCCAGTTGCTGGAGCATCGGCATCGGGTCCACGCCGACCGTGCCGGGCAGGAAGTCCGCGATGCGCTCCGGCGTCCAGGAGCCCGACGCGGCGTACATGGCCCGCAGTTCACGCGGCTGGGCCCAGACGGCGATCTTCGGCCCGGCGACGGTGTAGACCTGCCCGGTGACCTCGCGCGCGGCGTCGGAGAGCAGGTAGACCACGAGCGCGGCCACGTCCTCCGGCTCGCCGATCTCCTTCAGCTCCATCGGGACGTTCGCCGACATACGGGTGCGGGCGACGGGGGCGACGCAGTTGGCGGTGACGCCGTACTTGTTGAGGCCGAGGGCCGCGCTGCGGACCAGGGAGATGATGCCGCCCTTGGCGGCGCTGTAGTTGGCCTGGCTGACCGAGCCCTGGTGGTTTCCGCTGGTGAAGCCGATGAGGCTGCCGCCGCCCTGCTTGCGCATCAGCGCGGAGGCGGCGCGGAAGACGGTGAAGGTGCCCTTGAGGTGGGTGGCGATGACCGGGTCCCACTCCTCCTCGGACATGTTGAACAGCATCCGCTCGCGCAGGATGCCGGCGACGCAGACGACGCCGTCCAGCCGTCCGAAGGCCTCCACAGCGGTGCGCACGACGCGTTCGCCGCCCGCCATGGTGGCGATGTCGTCGGCGACGGCCGCCGCCCGGCCGCCGGCGGCCTCGATCTCCTTGACCACCTCGTCGGCGACCTCGCCGGCCGGGGCGGATCCGTCGATGCCGACGCCGTAGTCGTTGACCACGACGGCGGCGCCCTCGGCGGCGCAGGCGAGCGCCACCGCGCGCCCGATGCCGCGTCCGGCGCCGGTCACCGCGACCACCTTGCCGCGCAGGAACTCAGCCACGCCGTACCCCTCCTCAAGAATCTGACGGACCGTTAGATTCTTGCCGATGGGAACTCCCAGGGGAAGAGGAGGCGAGGGACCGTGCCCGCACCGGCCGAGTTCGACGAGTTCCGCGACATCGCCAAGCGCGTCAACAACTGGGGACGCTGGGGCGCCGACGACGAGATCGGGACGCTCAACCTGATCACCCCGGAGGTGGTCCGCGCCGCGGCGGCGTGCGTCCGCACCGGCAGACGCTTCGACCTGGCCCTGCCGCTGCGGCAGCAGGGCGTGCAGACGGGCATGATCCCGGGCCGGGTCAACCCACTGCACACCATGGTGGCGCTGAACTTCGAGATGTTCGGGCCCGGCACCATCGCCACCAGCGACGACGTCGCCATGCTCGGCCTGCAGGCGGCCACGCACTGGGACGGCCTCGGGCACGTCAGCCACGGCGGCCGGATCTACAACAACCGCCCGGCCGACAGCATCAACGCCCAGGAGGGCGCGACCCGCTCCGGCATCGAGAAGGCCGGCCCGCTGGTCACCCGCGGCGTGCTGCTCGACGTGGCCCGCGCGCACGGGGTCGGGCGGCTGCCGGGCGACCACGTCGTCAGCCCCGAGGACCTGGACGCCGCCGAGGCCCTGGCCGGCACGACCGTCCGGGCCGGGGACGTGGTGCTGATCCGCACCGGTCAGATGCAGTTCTACCTGGGCGGGGACCGCGAGGCCTACGCCTTCCCCTCCCCCGGCCTGGGTCTGCGCTGTCCGGCGTGGTTCCACGCGCGCGACGTCGCGGCGGTCGCCAACGACACGCTGACGTTCGAGACCTTCCCGCCCGAGGTCGACGGTCTCTACCTGCCCGTCCACGCACTGGATCTGGTGGAGATGGGGATGATGCAGGGCCAGAACTGGAACCTGGAGGCCCTGGCCGCCGACTGCGCGGCGGACGGCGTCCACACCTTCCTGCTGTCGGCCCCGCCCGAGCCCTTCGTCGGCGGCGTGGGGGCGCCGGTGGCGCCGATCGCGGTCAAGTAGCGCGGCCCGGCGACGCGGTGCGGCAACCCGGTGCGGCGACGCGGTGCGCCAACACGGCCGGACAGCGACACGAAGCGGTCACGAACGGGCAATCGGATGGCGGGACGCCGTGCGCGGATGACTCCACGCGTCACGGCGCCCCGCCACCAGCCCCCGAACCCGAGGCCGGGGGTGCCCCCGTCGGCGCCAACGTGCCCTGAACAAGCGCCGACGCGATTCGCACTCGCCAAGGAAGCGGACAGCGTGAAGGCCGGGCGCACCCTTGGCGTCCCCTCGCAACGAATCGCTGAATCCAAGCGTGATCAGGCGGACACGTCACGTCAATGGCTTGTCCGGAATTCGGATTGGTTGCGTACTGTTTGAGACTTCATCTGTTCGCGACCCGAGTCGGCGTCAAGCCGCGTCAGCCGGAGAAGTCGATCTCCGCATAGCGCCGGCCCATCTCCTGCTGGTGGGCCGCGTCCGGGTGCAGACCGTCCGGCAGCACGCCACGCGCGGCGTCTGCCGCGGAACAGAGCTCACGGCCGTCAAGCCAGGTCAGCGCCGTGTCACCGCGCTTGCGGTGGAGTTGGACGGCGTCGTGCAGGCGCTCCCGCAGACCGTCGAGCGTCAGGTCGCCGAAGGCCTCGGACATTCCGTCCGCCAGTTCGGACTCCCGCGCTCCGCCGAACACCGGACCGAGAACGGTCACCGGCACCCGGGGCTGCCGGGAGCGAATTTCGGCCAACAGGCCGTGCACGGCGGGCAGAAAGGTCCGTTCCCGCAGCGCAGCCGAGTTGTAGACATTGATACCGAGTTCGAGCGTTATGAATTCCGCGGAGTGATTTGCCAGCATTCGCCCGACCAGCGGGTCGAGCAGGCACGCGCCGCCGTAGCCGAGGTTGGTGAGGTTGCGGCCCAACAGGCTTGCGGCGGTGGCCGGCCAGGTCTGCGTCGGGGTGGCCTGGTAGCCGTGGCTGATACTGCTCCCGTAGACGGTCCAGCGCGGCCGGTCGTCCGGCAGCGGGTGCAGCGCCTCCCCGTCGAGCGCGCGCACGCCGCGCAGCCGGACCGCGGAGCAGATCGGCAGGGCGATCTCGACGTCCTTCGTGCCCGGCGGCAGACCGCTGAAGACGACGCCCGCGACGCCGAGGGCGGTGGACCGCACGACCTCGCCGTCGACGGCGAGGTCGCACCAGGCCTCGAAGACCGGGCCGCCCGGCAGCCGCACCGACTCGGCGTCCAGCAGCAGCCGCCTGGAGGCCGTCCGCAGCCGCAGCCGCACGCCGCTCGGAGACATCGCGGCCAGCACCAGATCGCGGTGGTGGAGCTCCAGATCCGCGACGGGGAGCCGCCACGGCACGCACCAGGACCCGTCCTCGGCCCATTCGAGGTCGATCGCGCCCTCCAGGGCGCGAGCCGTGCCAGCGGCGTCCCACGCCGTCACGGACGAAACGTTCATGCGGAAGGCCTTCCCGGGGAGCCCGGCGATCAACCGCCCGGGCCGACGGCCGACCGTCGGCCGTCGGCCGTCCCCCTCGGCCGTCCCCGCCGGCCGTCCCCGTCAGCCGACCGCAGCGGCGGGGGCGGCGGCGGGCTGCTCCTCCGGGACGAGCTCGCACCAGACGCGTTTGCCGCTGCCGTCGGGGCACCAGCCCCAGCGGTCCGTCAGCACGCTCACAAGCTCCAGGCCGCGGCCGCCCGTCGCCTCGGACGGGGCGACGCGCTGCGCGGGCGGCGCCTCGCTCGCGTCGGTGACCTCCACGCGCACCGGGCGCCGCTCCGCGCCCTGGCCGACCGGGAAGACGAGCCGCAGCACGGCGGGTGCGCCGGTGTGCACGACGGCGTTGGTCACCAGCTCGGACACGACGAGCACCAGGGTGTCGGCGAGGGACTCGTCGAGGTCGATGCCGCAGCCGGTGAGCCGGCTGCGGGCCCAGCGGCGGGCCCGGCCGACCTCGGCCGGGTCGGCCTGGACCGCCGTCTGCACTTGAAGCACCTGTGCCTGAACCTGCACCTGTCACACCACCCGTGCTTGCGGGACCAGCCGGGCCGGAGCGCCGCGCGAGCCGCGTACCGGCAGGTATGCGTACAAGGATGATCCGGTCTCAGGGCCAGGAGCATGGTCTTCGGGCATATTCCACCCGAGGGGGCACCCAGGGGTGCATACTGCCCCGGCCGTTCTGTCCTCGGCGGCCTCCGGGTCGGCGACCACGTCGGCCCTGCGGGCGGACTGCTTGCTGCGCACCCCCGTGAGCGTAACCGAACCGGACCGCGACGCCCGGAAACCGAGGGGCGTCGCGGCAAAAACACCCTTACGACACCAGTGCTACAAGTGCGTGGCCAGCGCGTCCAGGCAGCGGTCGCGGTCCGCCCCGGCCTGCTCCCACGCCCACGCGCGCTTGAGCAGCCGGTGCACCCGCGCCTCCCAGGTGAACCCCATGCCCCCGTGAACCTGCAGGCAGTCGCGCGCGCCGCGCACGGCCGCCTCGTCGGCGAGCAGCTTGGCCCCCGCGATCTCCCCCGGGTCGCCCGAGACCGCGGCGGCGTAGACGGCCACCCGGGCGAGCTCCGCGCGGGCCAGCATGTCCGCGCACAGGTGCTGGACCGCCTGGAACGCCCCGATCGGCTGTCCGAACTGTTCGCGCGTGCGCGCGTACGCGACCGCCTCGGCTACCGCGCGAGCGGCGAGGCCGGACTGCAGGGCGGCCGTCAGCAGGGTGGCGTCGGCGGCGACGCGACGCGCCTGCGGCGCGGACGCACGCTCGCCCGGGGGCAGGTCGCCCTCCAGACGCCACAGCGGGCGGTCCGGGTCGACGGCGGGCGCAGGGCTCGCGTCGCACGCGGCGGCGGGGAGGACGGCCAGGGAGTCGTCCGGACGCAGCAGCAGGACGTGGTCCAGCCCGGGCAACTCCGGGACGAGGACCGGCCCCCGCGCCGGGACGCGGACCACCTCGGCCCGGCCGCCCAGGCCCAGTACGGCAGCCGCCACCTCCGTGCCGACCAGCGGCCCGGACAGGACGGCGCGCCCCGCCTCCTCGAAGACGAGCACCGCCTCGGGCAGCCCGAGCCCCAGGCCGCCGTCCTGCTCCGGCACCCGGAGCTGGAAGACCCCGATGCCGGTCAGCTCCTCCCAGTCGAGCCGGCGGTCGGTCAACGCCTGGCGCAGGCCGTCCCTGAGCCGCCCCTGGTCCTCGGTCAGCCGGAAGTCCATGCCTCAACGCCCCTTCGGCAGGCCCAGGATGCGCCGGGCGACGATGTTGCGCTGGATCTGGGAGGTGCCCGCGGCGATGGTGTAGGAGAGGCCCTGGAGCCGTTGCGCGGTCCACGGGCCGTCCAGCAGCGCCTCGGTTCCGACGACGCGGGCGGCGGTGTCGTAGAGCCGCTGACGCGCCTCGCTGAACCGCAGCTTGAACACGCTCCCGCCCGCGCCCGGCACGCCCCGCGCGGCGGCCTCGGAGACGTTCCACTGCACGAGCCGCCACAGCGCGGTGAACTCGGCTTCCAGCGAGGCGAGTTCACGTCGCAGTTCGAGGTCGTCCCAGGCGCCGCCGGCGCGGGCGGCGCGCGCGAGTCGGCGCACCTCGCGCCGGCAGGCCACCGCCTCGGAGGCGAAGGCGGTGCCGCGCTCGAAGGAGAGGGTGACCATGGTGACCCGCCAGCCGTCGTTCTCCGCGCCGAGCCGGTCGCCCACCGGGACGCGGACCTCGTCGAGGAACAGTTCGGCGAACTCCGTGGTCCCAGCCAGCGTGCGCAGCGGGCGCACGGTCACGCCCGGCGCGTCCATCCGCATCGCCAGCCAGGTGATGCCCCGGTGCTTGGGCGCCTGCGGGTCCGTGCGGACCAACAGCTCGCACCAGTCGGCGACTTCGGCGTGCGAGGTCCAGATCTTGCCGCCGGTGACCACGTACGCGTCCCCGTCGCGGACCGCGCGGGTGCGCAGGGCGGCGAGGTCGCTGCCGGCGTCCGGCTCGCTGAAGCCCTGGCACCAGACCTCGTCCCCGCGCAGGATCGGCGGGAGGAACCGGGCCCGCTGCTCCGGGGTCCCCTCGGCGGCGACGGTCGGCCCCGCGTGCAGCAGACCGACGAAGTTGGCGCCGACATAGGGTGCCCCGGCGAGCTCGGTCTCCTCGAGGAAGATCAGGTGCTCCGACGGGGTCGCGCCGCGGCCTCCGGCGTCCACGGGCCAGTGGACGCCCGCGTATCCGGCGTCGAAGAGCCGCCGCTGCCAGGCGGTGTCGTAGGCGCGGCGGCCCGGCCAGTCCGCGGGCTCCGGCGCGGGCGGCAGCTCTGGGAGGGTCTTGCCGAGCCACTCCCGGAGCCGTCTGCGGAAGTCGGCCTCGGCAGGCGTGTCACTGAGCTGCATGGGTGCCCTCCCGTCGGGCCGAGGTCAGCGCAGGTGCCCGTCGAGGTCCAGTTCCAGCATCCGGATCGCGTTCCCGCGCATGATCTTGTAGACCACGTCCGGCGCGAGCCCCTGCACGTGGTCCAGCGCCACGGCCTTGGTCTCCGGCCAGGTGGAGTCCACGTGCGGGTAGTCCGTCTCGAAGGTCACGTTGTCGACCCCGACCGTCTCCAGTGAGGCGACCCCGTGCTTGTCGCGGAAGAAGCAGGCGAAGATCTGCCGGTAGTAGTACGTCGACGGCGGCTCGGGGATCAGGTCGCGGACCCCGCCCCAGGCGCGGTGCTCGCGCCAGACGTCGTCCGCGCGCTCCAGGGCGTACGGGATCCAGCCCATCTGGCCCTCGCTGTAGGCGAGTTTGAGCCGCGGGAAGCGCACCAGCACGCCGCTGAAGAGGAAGTCCGTCATGGACGCCATCGCGTTGTTGAAGCTCAGCGTGGCCTGCACCGCCGGAGGGGCGTCCGGGGAGGCGGCGGGCATCTGCGAGGACGAGCCGATGTGCATGCAGACGACCGTCCCGGTGGCCTCGCACTCGGCGAAGAACGGGTCCCAGTAGCCGGTGTGGATGCTGGGCAGGCCCAGGTAGGTCGGGATCTCGCTGAAGCAGACCGCCCGCACGCCCCGCGCCGCGTTCCGCTTGATCTCCGTGACGGCCAACTGCACGTCCCAGAGCGGGATCAGGCAGAGCGGGATGAGGCGGCCGCCGCTGTCGCCGCACCACTCCTCGACCATCCAGTCGTTGTAGGCGCGGACGCAGGCGAGGGCGACCTCCTTGTCGTGCGCCTCGGCGAAGGTCTGGCCGCAGAAGCGCGGAAAGGTGGGGAAGCAGAGGGACGCCTCGACGTGGTTGTTCTCCATGTCGACCAGGCGCGCCTTCGGGTCCCAGCAGCCGCGGCGCATCTGGTCGCGGGTGATGCCCTCCAGCGTCATCTCGTCGCGGTCGAAGCCGACGGCGGCGATGTTGCGCTTGTACGGGAACCGCAAGTCCTCGTAGATCCACCAGTCGGTCGGCGGGCCGTCGGGGTCCATGGAGATGCGGTACCTGCCGCCGACGTACTCCAGTTGGCCGATGCCCGCGCGCAGCGGCTTGGGTCCGCGGTCCTGGTACCTGGCCGGCAGCCAGGTCTCGAAGAGGTGCGCCGGCTCGATCACGTGGTCGTCGACGCTCACCACCATGGGCAGTTCGGCAGAGCTTTCCATCAAGGCTCCCTCTCCGCGACCCTTTACCTGACGGTCCGTCAGATTCAGACTAATCACGGACCCCTGAAGCGGCAAGCGAGTGAGGACCGGATGGCCTTCGTGCTCACGGATGTGCTCGACCCGGCGCACACCGCCGTGGTCACCTGCGAGTGCCAGCAGAGCGTGCTGGGCGAGGACGCGGTCTTCCCCGCGCTCGCCGCGGCAGCCGCGAGGACGGGGCTGGTCGCCAACGTCGCCCGGCTCTGCGCCGCCGCACGCGGGCTCGGCGTGCCCGTCGTGCACTGCACGGCGGAACGGCGCGCGGACGGGCGCGGGGCGAACACCAACGCCCGCCTCTTCACCGCCGCCGCGCGGGCGGCGACCCCGTTCGACCCGGCGCTGCACCCGGGGCTCGGCGCGGACCCCGCACGCGACTTCGTCCTCTCCCGGCTGCACGGCCTCGGTCCGTTCCAGGACACAGGGCTCTCGTCCCTGTTGCGCAATCTGGGGGCGACCACGCTCGTCGTCACCGGGGTCTCGCTCAACGTCGCACTGCTGGAGCTGACCTTCGGCGCGGTCGACGCCGGGCTCCAGGTGGTGATCCCGGCCGACGCCGTCGCCGGGACCCCGCCCGCGTACGCGGAGGCGGTCCTCGCCCACACCCTCGCGCTCGTCGCCACGCTGAGCAGCACGCACGACGTCATCGGCGCCCTTACCACCGCCGGGAGAGACGGGGGAGACTCGTGACCATCACCGACGCGGGAAGCCTCTGGGCCCTGCTGGAGGAACGCGTCGCGGCGACGCCGGACGCGCCCATGCTGATCCAGGCCGCGACCGCGGACACCGGCGACACCGACCGCCGCCTCAGCTACCGCGAGGTGCGCGACCGGGCCGAGCGGATCGCGGCCGGACTGCGCGCCGAGCACGGGATCGAGGACGGCACGCCGGTGGCCTGGCAGCTGCCGACCCGGATCGAGACCGTGCTCGTCTCGCTCGCGCTGTCACGGCTCGGCGCGGTGCAGACGCCGATCATCGCGATCTACCGGGGTGCGGAGGTCGGTCACATCCTGGGCGAGTCCCGGGCCCGGCTCTATCTCGTGCCCGGCGTCTGGCGCGGCTTCGACTACGTGAAGATGGCCGAGGAGCTGACCCGGGGCTGGACGCGGCCGCCCGCCGTCCGCGTCCTGTACTCCGACGCCGACCTCCCCGACGGCGACCCGTCGCTGTTGCCGCCCCCACCGCGCGCCGACCTGGACGACGCGCACGCGCCCGTGCGCTGGGTCTACTACACCTCCGGGATCACCTCCGCCCCCAAGGGCGCTCGCCACACCGACCGGACCCTGATCGCGGGCGGCAGCGGCTTCGCGCTCGCCCTGGACATGAGCCCGGGCGACGTCGGGTCGATCGCCTTCCCCTACGCGCACATCGGCGGCCCCGACTACCTCGTGGCCATGCTGGTGCACGGCTTCCCGGCGCTGCTGGTGGAGGTGTTCGCGCTGCCGGACGTGCTGCCGGCGTACCGGCGCAACGGCGTGACCATGGCCGGCGGCAGCACCGCGTTCTACTCCGCGTTCCTCGCCGAGCAGCGCAAGCTGCCGCCGGGCGAGCGGCTCGTGCCCACCCTGCGGATCCTCTCGGGCGGCGGTGCGCCGATGCCGCCGGAGCTGTACCGGGAGGTGACCGAGGAGATGGGTGTGGTGCTGGCCCACGGCTACGGCATGACGGAGGCCCCCGCCATCTGCATGGGCTCCCCGCGCGACACCTCCGAGCAGCTGGCGCACACCGAGGGCCACCCGGTGCGCGGCTGCGAGGTGCGGGTGGTCGACGGCGAGATGTGGCTGCGCGGCCCGATGGTCTGCCGCGGCTACACCGACCCCGACCTCACCGCCGAGGCGTTCACCGCGGACGGTTGGTTCCGCACCGGTGACCTGGGTCACGTCCGCCCCGACGGGCACGTCCGGCTGACGGGGCGGCTGAAGGACATCATCATCCGCAAGGGGGAGAACATCTCGGCCAAGGAGATCGAGGACCTGCTCTACCAGGACCCGCGCGTGGGCGACGTGGCCGTGATCGGCCTGCCCGACCCCGTGCGCGGCGAGCGCGTCTGCGCGGTGGTCGAGCGCAGGCCAGGCGTGGAGCCGCCGACGCTGGCGGAGGTCGCAACGCGCCTGCGTGCGGCCGGACTCATGGCGCAGAAGATCCCCGAGCAGTTGGAGGTGGTGGACGCGCTGCCGCGCAACGAGACCCTGCGGAAGGTGCTGAAGCACCGGCTGCGGGACATGTTCGCGGCCCTGCCGTGGCAGGAACGGCAGCCCTGAGGCCCCCGGAGAAGCCCCTAGGGGAGGCCCCCGCCGTTCGGGTGTTCGGAGTTCATCCGTTGGTATGAAGAGGTTTTTCAGCTGCTCGGTAGTCTCGAGGGAGCTTGCTTTTCCACCCGTTAGTCGCACCCGGAGACGGGGGAGTTTCCTGAAGGGGCGGCGATGAGTCTCACCGGCACACCTTTCTTCGTGCTGACCGTCATTGTCACGTTGGGCGCACTGACCGCCCTGTACGTGTTCTGGAACCGAATACCCGGACCGAGATCGCTCAGAATGGGCGGCAGACTCGGGCTGGCCCTGTTCAGCCAGCTCACGGCCGTGATCGCGGTGCTCGTCTACGTGAACAACAGCATGGGCCCGTTCTACGAGAGCTGGAGCGATCTCCTCGGCGGGAGCGGCGCTCCACCGGTCACCACCTCCGTCGCCGGCGGCGGCCAGAACGGGCACGACGCCCCGCGGACCGACGGGAAGCTGAACTTCACCCAGTACAGCGCGGGCGTGATGAAGGCGCACGTGATCGGCGCGCACTCCGGCGTCGACGGGAGCCTGTACGTCTGGCTGCCCCCGCAGTACCGCGACCCGGCCTACGCGCAGACCGCGTTCCCCGTCGTCGAGCTGCTGCCGGGCACGCCGGGGACGCCCCAGGCGTGGTTCGGGACGATGCATGTCCAGCAGGAGATGCAGAAGCTGATGGCCACGGGCAAGGTCAAGCCGATGATCATGGTCTCGGCCAAGCTCAACACCATGGGCGGCAACACCGACGCGGGCTGCGCGGACGTCCCCGGTGCGGCCCGGACCGGCACCTGGCTGGCCAAGGACGTGCCCGCGCTGATCCGCGCCAACTTCCGCGCCACGAAGGACCCTTCCGGGTGGG
Organism: Streptacidiphilus neutrinimicus; assembly: GCF_000787815.1. Lineage (GTDB taxonomy): Bacteria > Actinomycetota > Actinomycetes > Streptomycetales > Streptomycetaceae > Streptacidiphilus > Streptacidiphilus neutrinimicus. The sequence goes on along the minus strand of NZ_BBPO01000006.1, from coordinate 117,773 downwards.
GCATCATGGGCTACTCCGCCGGGGCGTACTGCGCGGTGAACCTGACGGTCCAGCACCCCGACACGTTCCGCTCGGCGGTCAGCCTCTCGGGCTACACGACGCCCGAGTCCCCCCTGGTCACCCGCGACCCCGCGCTGGCGCGCGCCAACAACCCCTACCTGCGCCTGAAGTTGGCCAACCCCCAGCCGCCGGTCTCCTTCCTGATGGCCGGCAGTATGCAGGACCAGGGCACGGTCCCGTCGGCACGTGCTCTCCTGGGAGTCCTGAAGCAGCAGGGGGCGAGCCGCCTGCTGACGGTCCAGACCGGCGGTCACACCCCTGACGTCTGGCGCGCGATGCTGCCGGACGCCCTCACTTGGCTCTCCGCCAGGACGGCAAGCCAGGGCGTCAGCAGCTGACTGTGCGCCCCCGCCGGTGGTTGCACCACCCAGGGGCGCTGCAACTAACTCGTGGGGAAGACCTTGCGGACGACGCGCTCTGCCGCGTGGCCGTCGTCCCAGGGGCAGAACTTGGCGCGGAAGGCCGCGCGGAGCTTGGTGGACTCAGGGGAGTCCGCCGCGCCTCCGGGGAGGAGCACAGCGGCGAGTTCCTCCTCGGTGCGGGCGACAGCGCCCGGCGGCTCGGCCATGAGGTCGAAGTAGACGCCGCGGATGCGCTGGTAGTCCTCCCAGTCCGGGGCGAAGACCACGACGGGGCGGTCCAGGACCGCGTAGTCGAACATCGTCGAGGAGTAGTCCGTCACCAGGACGTCCGCCGCCAGGTAGAGGTCCTCGACGACGGGGTGGCCGGAGACGTCGATCACGCCCGCGTCCTCGGGGAGACCGGCGTCGCCGTAGAAGTAGTGGGCGCGCATCAGGACCGTCGTCGTCGGGCCGAGGCGGCGGGCCAGGGCCACCACGTCGAGGGCGGGGACGAAGGAGTCGTGCTGCTCGCGGTGGGTGGGGGTGTAGAGGACGACGCGGTTGCCCACGGGGACGCCGAGGCGGTCGCGGATGCCGGCGACCTCCGCCGGATCGGGGTCGGCCAGGCGGTCGTTGCGGGGGTAGCCCGTCTCCAGCACCTCGTAGGGGCCGGGGTAGGCGCGCTGGAACGCCTCGCTGGAGTGGGGGTTGGGCGAGACCAGGTAGTCCCAGCGGCCCACGTGCTCCAGCAGGCGGTCGAAGTCCATGCCGTCGGCGGCCAGCGGACGGTCGCGCAGGTCCAGGCCGAGGTACTTCAGCGGGGTGCCGTGCTGCGTCTGCACATGCACCGAACCGGCCCGCTTCGTCATCGTGTGCGGGAAGTTGACGTTGTTGACCAGGTACTTGGCGGTGGCCATCAGGCGCAGGTAGCGCGGGGTGTTGGCGAGCACATAGGGGACGCCCTGCGGCAGCGCCGCGGCCTGCGCGGGGGTGTTCACCACCCAGACCCCCTTGACCTGGGGGGCGAGTTCACGCATCCGCTCGTAGATCGCGGCGGGGTTGCAGCTGTAACCGCGGTACCAGTAGGCGGCGTAGACGGCCAGATTCTCGTCGATCGGCAGCCGCCGGTACGTCTCGTACAGGCCGCGGCGGCCCGCGCCGCGGACCGCGCGCTTGACCGTGCCGGGGAGCGTCCGGGGCAACGCCTGCAGCGGGCGCAGGCGCTGGTACGCGCCCCACGCGCCGCGGTCCACGAGGCGGTACTGGACGCCGCGCAGGCCCTTGGGGAAGGTGTGGCCCGCCGGACGGTGCCGGCGGAAGTGCTCGGTGGTGCGCCGGAAGAAGTCCTCGCGCCGGTCGTCGGGGACCAGGCCGGGGGTGTCCAGGACGGTGACGGCCTGCTTGACCGTGCGGTCGAAGACGAGTCGGCACAGGCTCGGGCCGATCTCGGGGCGGCGGTCCAGGAAGGCGAAGATCGCGTCGTACTGGGCGAAGACGTCCGCGTGCTTGGACGAGGCGGTGTTGGTGATCGCCCCGGCCCGCTGACGGCGGTAGAAGTACAGGTCCCGGTCCAGGTAGCTGAGCGTCCGGGCGGCCAGCAGCAGCGGGTAGGTGACCGAGATGTCCTCGTAGTAGCCGCCGCCGAAGTGGACGTCGAGCGAGGCGAGGAACTCGCGGCGGACCACCTTGTTCCAGACGGACATGATCATCTGGATCAGTCCGGGCCGCTCGGCCAGCGTGAAGGTCGGCGGCAGCGGCGGCTCGACCAGCAGGCGGCGCCAGGTGTCGGGCTCGGTCGCGCCGTCGGGGTAGACCCGGGCGAAGCCCGTGATCAGCACGTCGGGGCGGACCTCCGCCAGCCGCGCGACGACCTCGTCGACCGCGCCGTCCGCCAGCCAGTCGTCGCTGTCCACGAACCAGACGTACTCGCCCGTGGCCTCCTTCAGACCCTCCTCGCGGGCGCCGCCGAGGCCGCGGTTGGCGGCGAGGTGCTTCACCTTCAGCCGCCGGTCGCGGGCGGCGTACGCGTCGAGGATCTCCCCGCTGCGGTCGGGCGAGCAGTCGTCGACCGCGATGACCTCCAGGCCCGGCAGCCTGGACGCCAGGATCGAGTCGAGGCAGCGCGGGAGGTAGTCGGCGACCCCGTAGACGGGCAGCACGATGCTGAGGGAGACGGGCGTGGTCACGGCGGTGTGCTGCTCCAGGTCGTGCGGGGTGGGCTCCCCTCAGACTCTACTGGGCCCGCCCGGCCCCGCGGCCTTGAGTTGCGTCACTGAGGGCCGTCGCCCGGTCACTGCGGACCGCGCTCGCCCCGGGTCTGCTCCACCACCGTGAACAGCCGGTGCACCCCCAGCGCCGCGAAGACACGGTGGACCTGGGAGGGGATCGCACCGGGCTCCAGATCCGTGCGCGGCAGCACCAGCCGCAACTCGCCGCCGCAGGAGCGCAGCAGGCGGCGTGCGCCGATCAGCACACCCACCCCGGACGAGTCGCAGAAGCGCACGTCGGCGAGATCGACGACCACCCGCCTCGACCCGTTGGCGACGGCCTCCCGCACCGCCTCCCGGACTTTGCCGCCGGTGCCGAGATCGAGATCACCGTGCACTCTCAGCAGCAGCCAGCCGTCGTTCTCCTCGCGCTCCACGCGCAGTGTTGTCGTCACGGTGCCACGATTCTCCAGCATGTTCATGATGTTGTTTCAGGTTAGCGTCGTCGTCCGCGGGATCTGACACTCCGTGCCATCGTGCCTGGCATTTAGTTTCCTCAAACATCCGGACGACACACACGCGTCGGCGCTAGATTTCGTGTGAGGGTTCCTTGAGGATTCCTTGGCTTTGTCTTGTTGGTCGTGGTTTGTGCGAACTCGCACACCCCCTGGGGCGGGACGGTGGTGCCGGTGTCGAGTCCCACGCCGATCCGCTGGGACCGGCAGATCCAGCGTCGGCTGGCGCGTGGTGAGGAGTCCGCGCTGGGCGAGCTGTACGACCAGTTCGCCCCGCTCGTCCACGGCCTGGCCAACCGCGTCCTGGGAGACCAGGCCGCCGCCGAGGAGATCACCCAGGACGTCTTCGCCCAGGTCTGGGAGCATCCGGAGAGCTTCGACCCGGCGCAGGGCTCGATGCGCTCCTGGATCGGCACGTTGACCCATCGCCGTGCCGTGGAACGCCTGCGCCGTGAGGCGGCCGGGGCGGACGCCGGCGCCGGGGTCGCCGACGGCGCACCGCTGGAACCGCCCAACGTGGAGGAGGAGGTGCTGGCCGCGGCGACCGCCGCCCGCGTCCAGTACATCGTGTCCTCACTCCCGCAGGCCCTGCGGGAGACGCTGCTGCTCACCTACTTCGGCGGCCGCACGTACCGCCAGGCGGCCAAGGAACTGGGCATCGCCCCGGACACGGCCAAACACCGGATGCGGCTCGGCCTGCAGTTGCTGGCCACCGCCCTCTCAACGGAGCCTGCGCTGTGAGCGCGGCGGACGTCGAGATCGGCCGCATCGGCTCGGAGGTCCACGAGGAGCTCCGGTCGCTGCTCGGCGCATGGGCACTCGACGCCTGCGCCGTGGAGGAGGCGACCCGGCTGGAGGCGCACCTCGTCGGCTGCCCCTCCTGCCGCGAGGAGGCACGCCAACTGCGCGACGCCGCGGGCTGGCTCTCCGCCGACGAGCCGCTCGACCCCGAGCCCAGCCTGCGCCGTCAGGTCCTGGACGGCTGCCTCGACCGGCGCGAACCAGCGTTCCGCGTCCCCGCGTACGCCGAGCCCTTCGTCGCCGAGACCGCCCGCCTCGACGCGCTGCTGCGCGACCTCGGCGAGCTGGACTGGATGGAGCCGGCCACGCTGCGCTGGCACGCGGGCAGCGAACAGCGCCGCCCCGCGGACGTGCTGTGCCATCTCGCGGCGGTCGACGGCGTCCTCGCCCGCACCCTCGGCCTCCCCGACCCGACGGAGGGCGCGGACCTCGCCGAACGCGACGCCCGGCTGTGCGCCGAGCAGGCCGCGCGCCCGCCCACGAGCGTGCGCGCCCTCTGGCGCGCCCAGACCCGCACCATCGTGGAGTCGGCGGCGCTGGCTCCGCCCGATGTGGCGGACCGCGTCGTCGACTACGGGGCGTTCCAACTCCCGCTCGCTGACGCGTTCCTGGATCGGGCCTTCGAGTGCTGGATCCACGCGGAGGACATCGCCGAGGCGGTCGGCTACCCCTACCACCCGCCGCGCGGCGCGCACATCCGCTCGCTGATCGGCCTGGCAGCGCGGATCCTGCCCCACGTCTTTCCGGGCGAGCCGGGCGCGGGCCGCGTCGTGAAGCTGATCGTCGAGGGCCGCGGCGAGGGCGAGTGGCTCATCCCCGTCGACGCGCCCGGCCCCCCGCCGCCCGTCGGCACGGAGCCGACTGCCACGGTGGCGATGGACGGCATCGAGTTCTGCCACCTCTGCGCCGGGCACAGAGACCCCCACCGCATCCCCGCCGGCATCACCGGCGACCGCGCTCTCGCCCGCGCACTCCTCGCCGCAGCACCCCTGCTTTCGCGCCCGTGAAGACCCTCGGAGGCAGGGGGAACTGAGCGACAAGCCACCCGGTGCGGTGAGTCGCCGAACGCGCAGGGCCATCCGCGCGGGGTGGTTTCTCGCGCGGTTCCTCCCGCCCCTGGGCAGTGCCGCCGAAGGTCAGGTGAAGACGACCGTGCGGGAGCCGTTCAGCAGGACGCGGTGTTCGGCGTGCCACTTGACCGCGCGGGCGAGCGCCTGGCACTCGACGTCGCGCCCCAGGGCGACCAGCTTCTGCGGGGTGACGTCGTGGCTGACGCGCACGACCTCCTGCTCGATGATCGGGCCCTCGTCCAGCGCCGCGGTCACGTAGTGGGCCGTCGCGCCCACCAGCTTCACGCCCCGCGCGTGGGCCTGGTGGTAGGGCTTCGCGCCCTTGAAGCTCGGCAGGAAGCTGTGGTGGATGTTGATCGCCCGCCCGGCCAGGGCCTTGCAGAGATCGTCCGACAGCACCTGCATGTAACGGGCGAGGACCACCAGGTCGACCCGCTCGTCGTCGACGATGCCGAGCAGCCGCGCCTCCGCCTCCGGCTTGGTGTCGGCCGTCACCGGGATGTAGTGGAACGGGACCCCGTACGAGCCCACCAGCTCCTCGAAGTCGCGGTGGTTCGAGACGACCCCCGCGATCTCCACCGGCAGCGCGCCGCTGCGCGCGCGGAAGAGGAGGTCGTTCAGGCAGTGGCCGAACCTGCTGACCAGCAGCAGGACCCGCATCTTGTCCTCGCCGGAGCTGATCTGCCACTCCATGTGGAACGCTTCACCGGTCGCGGAGAAGCTGGCGCGCAGCTTCTCCAGGGTGACCTGCGGCTCGGCCGAGAAGTGCACGCGCATGAAGAAGAGGCCGCTGTCCGGATCTCCGAACTGCTGGCTGTCCACGATGTTGCAACCGGTGATGAACAGGTAGCTGGACACGGCGTGGACGATGCCCTGCTTGTCGGGGCAGGAGAGGGTCAGGATGTACTGCTCGGCCATGCGGAAACTCTGCCACAAACGGACGCGGTGACGGCTTGCCGTCTCACGCTCCGGCGGTGCGGGTGAGGATCGAGAGCATCGCGAGCGAGCGCGGGGCCGCCTCGGGGTCCTCGCCGTCGGCCATGGCCAGGCGGACGTGGGCCTCCTGGCAGGCGCGGATCGCCTCGGGCCAGGCGTGGTGCTGGAAGTACGCCTCCGCGGGCGCGTCGGGGCCGACCTGGTGCATGATCCGCAGAACGCGGAGCACGGCGGTGTCCACGGCGGTCGCCTCCGCGGAGTCGCGGAAGATCGAGCCGACGTACTTCTCCGCCGACCAGCGGTCCAGCCAGGTGTCCTCGACCAGGCGGTAGACGGCGTCGGTGACGTCGCCGTAGCCGTCGCGGCCGGCCGACCAGCACTCCTGCTGGAAGCGCGGGTCGCCGAGCATGTGCAGCGCGGAACGGACCCGGGCCCGCCAGCGCCACCAGGGAAGGTCAGTGAGCGGCATGGCGCCCATCCTCCTGGAGCGGGTAGGGGTTCGAGAAGTCCTTGACGCGTCGTGCTGGGCTTGCATGGGTCACGATCCTACGTTCTACGCGTGTCCTCACTCTGTGTTCACCGGCATGCGACCCTTTGTTCTCCCGGTTGCCCCTCGTGCTTCCCGGTTCGGGACAAGGGTGGCCTTCCGCATGTACTTCCGGTATGCGGGGAGGGCACGGTTCAGATGAAGCTCAAGGGGGCTGATAGCGCCAGGCTATTGCGTCGCACGGGTGCGGCGGTAGCCGCGACCGCGCTGCTCGGTGGGGGACTGAGCGGCTGCGGAGGCGACGCGAGCGCGGACCCGTCATCGCCGATCACGGTGATGACGTGGGCTCCGATGAACGGCAAGGCCGGAGCCGAGCCCGGAATGCCCGGGATCGCCCAGGCCATCGCCCGGTACTTCAACGACAACGGCGGCGTCGCCGGACACCCGATGCGAGTGATCACCTGCAACGAGGACAACGCCTCGGGCGGGGCGATCGCCTGCGCCAACAAGGCGACCGCGGCGGACGTGGTGGCCGTCGTCGGCTCCGACAGCCAGTACGGCGACCAGTTCATGCCGCTGCTGGAGAACGCCGGCATCTCCTACATCGGGGGGTCCGGCGCCTCGGCTGCCGAGTTCAGCTCCCCCTACTCGTACCCCGTCAACGGCGGCTACCAGACCCTGCTGGTCGGCAACGGCGAGCAGCTCGCCGCGGCCGGCTGTCACCGGGTCGCCATCGTCCGGCCGGACTCCGCCGTCGGCGACTCGATGTACACCTTCCTGAACAACGGTCTCGCGCAGTACCACCTCACCGCGACCGACGTCCCGACCAAGGAGGGACGCACCAACTACCAGCACGAGGTGCAGGTCGCCGTCGGCTCGGACCGGCCGCACGACTGCGTCACCAGCGCGCTGGACGCGGCCTCGACGCAGACCTTCTTCGACAGTTGGCGCCAGGCCGCCCCGGCCAACGCCCGCCTCTCGGCGCTCATCGGCAGTTTCCAGCAGTCGCTGGTCGACAGCATGGGCGGCGTGGACGGCCCGCTGGAGGGCGCGATCGCGACCGGCTGGTACCCGCCGGACAGCAGCCCGGTGTGGAACGAGATGAACGCGGTGATCAAGAAGTACGCGTTCACCAACAACAACATCAACCCGTCGGACCCCGGGGTCCAGACCACCTGGATCGCCTTCGAGGTGTTCCGGAAGGTCGTGGACGGCCTCAAGGGCCACCCCGTCACGGCAAAGGAGGTGCACGCCGCGTTCGACGCCACGGGACCCGTCACCACGGGCGGCGCGACGCCGCCGCTGGCCTGGCAGGACGGCAATCTGGTGAGCCTCCCGGCGACCCCGCGGACGGTCAACACCGACGTGTCCTTCCAGCAGGTGGTCAAAGGCGAGCTCACCGAGGCCCACTCCGGCCTGGTCGACGTCAGTTCGGCGCTGACCCGCTGACCTGCCGCCGCACGGTCCGACGCTCCCGAGGTCCCGCCGATCCGCTGCGCGCGGCGCGATGACGCGCCGCGCCGCTGGGCCGCTCAGAGCTGGCCCGGCTCCTTCGTCGGGAGGTTGTTCGCGGACGCGATCTTGTTCCAGAGCGCCGCGGCGTCGCGCTTGGCGAGCGTCGCGTTGCTGCTGGCGCTGACCGCCGCGGTCGACTCGCCGCCCTCCTTGGGGTGGTGCTTCTTCTGGCAGATCGGCGCCGACTCCGCCGCCCACGCGGCGTAGTGGGAGTCGGCCTGCTGGGAGGCCTGCCAGCCGGCCGTCAGCTTGGCGACCAGCTCCGTCCCGGAGGGCAGCGCGCTGACCTGGAGCTGGCCCAGCTTCGTGATGAGGCTCAACCGGTCCTGGGCGGCCGAGGTGAGCGTGGCCTGATCCTGCGGCAGCGTCTGGCAGGCCTGGACGCTGGCGACGGCGTTGACCACCGCGGTGCGGTTGCTGGACGCCGTGTCCAGCAGCGCACTGAGCGCCGTCGCCTGCGCGAGCTGCGCCGTCTTGTCGCCGGGGCCGGGGCCGGCCGTCGCGCCGTGCTTCGCCGTGGCGCCGCCCTTGTCCGCCGACGCGCTCGCGGAGGAGCCGCCGCTGAGCAGCGCGCCCAGACCGATGCCGAGCACCGCGCACCCGGCCACGACCGCGATGCCCAGCGTGCGCATCGAGGGGCGGTTGCGGTGCGGGCCGTCGTCGTAGCCGTGGTCGTCGTACGGCTCGTAGCCGCCCTGGTCGTACGGGGACTGCTCGTACTGCGGCTGCTCGTACTGCGGCTGCTCGAAGTGGGACGGCTCGTACGGCGCCCGCTCGTACGGCTGCGTCTGCTCGTACGAGGCGCCGTAGGCGGCCTGCTGGGTCTGCTGCTGCGGGAAGCCCTGGAACGGCTGCGTTCGGGCCGCGTAGCCCGGCTGCGCGCCGTACGGCTGGGGCTCCTGGGCGGGGGCCGCCGGCATCGGCGGCAGGTACTGGGTGGCCGCGGGCTGGGCCTCCGGCGCGGGGAGCGGGGCGCCGTACGCCGCCGTGGGCCCACCGTCGGCCGGACGGAACAGGTCGTCCGGGGTGAGCTCGTCGGGGTTGGGACGACGATGGTTCACGCGCTCTTCCTTAGCTGTGGACGGCGCCCGCGCCGCGCATGGGCGCGCTCACGACGCGGGACACGCTACCCGTTCACACCAACGGGTGACCATCCTGGGGGATGGGGACTCCCCCGTCCCCGCACCCGGCCGTCCACGGCTCCGGCCGGGCTCAAGCGGCGGCCTCCGCCATCGCGCGAGCCTGGAACTCCTGGACGGAGCGCTGGTGGCGGTAGGGCTCCAACATCCGCCGGAAGTCGTCCAGATACTCCGTGCCGCGCGCGGAACGCAGCCCGGACATCAGTTCCATCGCCCGCGCGCCCGTGTCGCAGGCCTCGTCCACATCGCGCAACTGCAGCTGGGCGATGGCCAGCAGGACCAGATCGACCGCGCGACGGCGCACCCGAGACTCCGGGTGACCGCGCAGCGCCTCCTGCGCCTGCCGGGCGCTCTGCCGCGGCTGCTCCAAGTCGCGGTGGCAGTGCGCGAGTTCGTCGGCGAGGTAGGCGTGGTCGAAGTGGCCGATCCAGTCCGGATCCTCCTCGGGACGGCTGTGGTCCAGCTGTTCGAGGGCGAGCCCGGCCACCGCGTCGCAGCTGCGGCTGTCGCCGAGCAGCGCGTGGCCGCGCGCCTCGGCGGCGTAGAACATCGCCATCGCCGTCGGGGTGGCCTGGCCGCGGGCGCCCTCCTGGGCGGCGCGCGCCAACTGCGCGATCTCCCGGGGATTGCCGAGCGCGGCGGCGAGGTGGCTCATCGATGACGCCAGCACGTAGCCGCCGTAGGCGCGGTCACCGGCCGCCTGGGCGAGGCGCAGCGCCTGGATGTAGTACCGCTGGGCCAGCCCCGGCTGCCCGGTGTCGATGGCCATGTAGCCGGCCAGCTCGGTGAGCCGGGCCACCGCGCCGAAGAGCTTGCGGCCGGTCTCCTCCTTGTACGCGCCCGCGAGCAGGCCCGAGACCACGGAGTTGAGGTAGTGCACCACCACCGGCCGGACGTGGCCGCTGCCGAAGCGGTGGTCCAGGTCGACCAGCATCTGCGTGGTGGCCTGCACGGCCTCGACGTCCGCCGGGCCGACGCGCGGCCCGCCGGTGCGGGCGACGGAGAGGTCCGGCCCGGTGATCAGCCAGTCCCGGCTCGGCTCCACCAGCGCGGCGGCGGCGACGGACGCGCCGCTCAGGAAGTCGCGGCGGCCGACATCACTCCGCCACAGCTCGCTGACCTGCTCCACCGCGCCCGGCAGCGTCGCGGCGAACTGCAGCCCGACGCTGGAGGAGTGGCTCTTGCCGTCGGACATGCCGATCTCGTCGACCGAGACGGTACGGCCCAGCTTCCGCCCGATCGCCTCGGCGATGACGGAGGGGGCCTGCCCGCGCGGCTGCTGGCCGCGCAGCCAGCGGGCGACCGAGGTCTTGTCGTAACGCAGATCCAGTGCGTGTTCGGCCCCGCACAGGTTGACCCGGCGGGCGAGGCCCGCGTTGGAGCAACCGGCCTCCTGGATCAGGGCCTGGAGCCGTTCGTTTGGCTGTCGTGCGACGAGCGGTCTGGCGGCCATGGACGTCACTGCCTCCCCTGGAGAGTCGGAGGTCGCAGGACAGGAGCATTCCCCTGATGCGTTCCGGTGATGCGTCACGAGGTGTCAAGAGCGGTCAATGGCTGGGAAATAGCGACATTGGGCCGACTGCTGACAGCGTAGCGAAGCATCGGGGGCACACGTAGCCGCTCACCCCGGGTGCACCCCCCGTGCGCCCCCTGGCGTGCAACCGCGCGCCCCACTCCGCGCGTCCTGTTGGGCCGACTTTTGCCGCCCACCCGTAACCCCTGGTCCGCGGCCGAGTTGTGCAGCACGTGGAAGACACCCTGGGAGCCACCGAGCAGGACGGCCGCGCGGACGCCGGGAGGGGCGTGCGGGATCTCCTGTTGCAGGCGGCCGTGACGTACGCGGAGGACCGGCACTGGGAGGTCTCCCCCGGTGCCTGGCTGCTGGAGGACGACGGCCCCCCGCGCTGCTCCTGCGGCGACCTCGCCTGCCCCATGCCCGGCGCGCACCCCGCCACCCGCGACTGGACGCGCCGTGCCAGCTCCGGCCCCGGGGTCGTGCGCCGCTGGTGGACGGAGAACCCCCAGGCCTCGATCCTGCTGCCGACCGGCCGGTCGTTCGACGCGATCGACGTGCCGGAGGTGGCCGGCTGCCTGGCGCTGGCGCGGATGGAGCGGATGGGCCTGCAGCTCGGCCCGGTCCTCGCGATGCCGGGCGGCCCCGGGCGCGGTCGCCGGCTGGTCTTCCTGGTCCTGCCGGGCGCGCTGCCGAAGCTTCCGGACATGCTGCGCCGCCTCGGCTGGGGCCCGGGCCGGCTGGACCTGGTCGGCCACGGCGACGGCGGCTGGATCGTCGCGCCGCCGACGCGCATCGGCGCGCTCGGTTACGCGCAGTGGGCCCGGGAGCCCACCACGATGAACCGCTGGCTGCCCGAGGCTGCCGAGGTCATCAACCCCATCGCTTACGCCTGCGGCCGAGAGGCGCCGCTGCCCGCACACGCGGGGCAGTAGCAGAGCCCGGCAATCCCCTGTGCCCCCGAGTCCCGCGGTGTCGCCTCCCGCGGTCGACCGGGGGCGCAGTCGTCTGTGCGGCGAAGGTCATATATGTGCGATGAGGTAGATGACTACCCGCACGCCGAAGCGGAAAAGCCCCACTTTCGAGTGACCGGGCTCAAGGATTGCCGGGATCTGCCGAGGAAATGAATTCCGGCATCAGCGCCGCAGCCGGACGAGAGGAGCAGGGCGCACTCCAGGGGGCGCCCGGAGGGGAAGCCGGGCACGGTTCGGGGGTTCGGGGGCGGGGGAAACCAGGGGGTGGAGGAGGGGCCTCGGCACTCGGGGAAAAGAGCCGAGGCCCCTCCCTCTCCGACCGTGGGGGAATCCCCTGACCAGAGAGGGAAGAGGGAATCAGGCCCGGGCGACGAAGACGTGGGCCGCGATGTCCTTGTCCAGCTCCGCCGCCTCGCCGCCGCTGCCGACGAGGATGCCGCCGGTGGACTGGGTCACGTTGACCACGGCGCCGGGCTGCACGCCCGCGCGGCGGAGCGTGTACATCAGCTGCGCGTCGGTCTGGATCGGCTCGCCGATGCGCCGGACGACCACGCTGCGGCCGTCCTCGCCGGAGGCCAGCTCGTCCAAAGTGACCAGCGACTCGGCCTCGTCGGCCGGGGCCTCGCCCAGCTCCTCCAGACCCGGGATGGGGTTGCCGTACGGGGACTGCGTGGGGTGGCGCAGCAGCTCCAGGACGCGGCGCTCCACCGCCTCGCTCATGACGTGCTCCCACCGGCAGGCCTCCGCGTGCACCTGCTCCCACTCCAGGCCGATCACGTCGACCAGCAGGCACTCGGCGATCCGGTGCTTGCGCATGACCCGGGTGGCGAGCTTGCGGCCCTCCGGCGTCAGCTCGAGGTGGCGGTCGTCGGCGACGGTGAGGAGGCCGTCGCGCTCCATCCGGGCGACGGTCTGGCTGACCGTGGGCCCGCTCTGCTCCAGGCGCTCCGCGATGCGCGCACGCATGGGGACGACGCCCTCCTCCTCCAGCTCGAAGATCGTCCGGAGGTACATCTCGGTGGTGTCGATCAGGTGGCCTGACATCGGACCGCGGGCTCCGTTCCTCGGTGGTGCACCGGTCGCGCTCCCGGTTGCTCCTCAATTCTTACGCATCGCACCGACAACCCGGACGGCTTTTGGCCAGCGTCCGACAACGCGCCGCGCACGCCGTCGGCGGCGGTGTTGACAGCGGCACCGGCGACCCTGCACCGTGCCCAGCAGATGTTGCGCGCACGCTAGAGCTTCAGTAGAGCCTCAGTCCGCTACTCAGGGGAGCCGAAGACCCGATGAGCGATCTCGCCGGTCAGTACCTGGACGCCGCCGTCGCCCACCTCCTGCGGATCAGGGACGAGGAGGCCGCCGGGATCGAGGCGGCGGCCGAGACGCTCGCGCGGACCGTCAAGGAGGGCGGTCGGATCTTCACCTTCGGCGCGGGGCACTCCTCCCTCCCGGCCCAGGACGTGGTCTACCGGGCCGGCGGTCTGGTGCTGATGAACCTGCTGACCGTCCCCGGCGTGATCGGCGTCGACGTGGTCCCGGCCCACCTGGGCAGCGCGCTGGAGCGCGTACCGGGGCTGGCGACCGCGACGCTGGACGCGGGACCGGCCCGCGCGGGCGACCTGCTGTTCGTGATCTCTCTCTCCGGACGCCAGGTGATGCCCGTCGAGCTGGCCCGCCACGCCCGCTCGCGCGGCCTGACGGTGGTCGGGGTGACCTCCCTCGCCTACCCGGGTCAGGTGACCTCGCAGCACCCGGACGGGCTCTACCTCAAGGACGTCTGCGACCTGGTGCTGGACAGCAAGATCGCGGTCGGCGACGGCGAGCTGACCGTGGCGGGCGCGGAGACCACCTTCGGCCCGGTCTCGACGCTGACCACGACGGCGCTGATGCAGTCCGTCGTCGCGGTCGCCGTCGGCAAGCTCGCCGCGGCCGGGATCACCCCGCCGCTGTTCCGCTCCGGCAACGTCGACGGCGGCACCGACTGGAACGCGAAGCTGATGGCCGAGCACAAGGACCGCATCTTCTATACCTTCTGACACCACGTCACCCTCCGGACGCGCACGCGTCCGGACCGGACCGCTCCGCTCGCCGATTGCGTGAATACGTGTGCTGCGCACGGACGGTGGGCAGGTTGACACTTGTTCATGGCGGCCAGCGAGGGCGAGGGGGCAGTCGGCCATGGTCCAGAACTCTGCTCGGGACATCCGTGAGGACGGACTGATCCCCGAGCCGTATCCCACCATCGATCAGGTCGCCGTCAACGAGCAGCAACGGGCCACCCGTTGGTACGGCGGGCAGATCCTCGCCCTGTTCGCGGCGTCCGCGCTCGGCATCGCCGACTGGCACGCCGGGGGCCTGGACGTCTCACCGGCGCTCTCGCTGGCGGCGTTCCTCGCGGCCTTCTACTACTGGAGCCGGCTGCGCGCCAGGCACCCCCAGACGCTCTGGTTCGAGAGCCGGGCGGCGGCCGAGTCCATCAAGGGCCTGGTCTGGCGCTACTCGATCCGGTCCCGCCCGTTCGAGGGCGAGGCCCACGCACCGGACGCCGACGAGCAGTTCCTCGACGAGATCAGCGAGATCTTCGAGATCTACCGCGGCCTCGGCGTGATCGGCGCCGAGGAGCAGCCCTCGATCACCGCGGAGATGACGCACCTGCGCGGCCAGAGCCTGGCCGTCCGCCGGGAGATCTACCTGCGCGAGCGGGTCCGCTCCCAGCGCGTCTGGTACACCGGCAAGGCCGACGCCTACGACAACAAGAGCACCGTCTGGTCCATGGCGACGCTGGCGGCCATCTGCTTCGGCCTGGCCCTCGCCCTGCTGCAGATATCCGGCGCGCTCCACGTCCACGCGCTCGGCACCTTCGCCACCATCGGCGCCGCGATCACCGCGTGGACCCAGCTCAAGCAGTTCCGGCCGCTGGCCGCGGCCTACCGGGTCGCCGCCAGGGAACTGGAGCAGATCGAGAACCGGCTCGCCAGGCTCAATCCGGCCGAACCGGGCGCGGAGGAGCTCTGGTCCCGCCTCGCCCGGGAGGCGGAGTCCACGCTCGCCAAGGAGCAGGCGGTGTGGCGCGCCCGGAGCGATCGCCGGATCTGAGCCACACCGTCATGGGACGACGCTGAGGAGCGACGTGAGGGACATCGAGGTCAGGACACCCGACGGCCGCATGCTCACCGCGGCGATCTGGGGCAGATCTCCCGAGGACCCGGTGTTCCTGATCCACGGCACGCCCGGCAGCAGGCTCGGCCAGCTCCCGGTCGAGCGGCAGCTGGACCGGCTCAACGTCCGGGTGATCACCTACGACCGTCCCGGCTACGGCCAGTCCGACCGGCTCCCGGGACGCCGCGTCCGCGACGCCGCCGACGACGTGCTCGCGATCGCCGATCACCTCCGCCTCGACGCCTTCGGCGTGGTCGGCCGCTCCGGTGGCGGCCCGCATGCCCTCGCCTGCGCGGCCCTGCTGCCGGAGCGGGTGACCCGCACCGCGGTCATGGTCAGCCTCGCACCGAGGGACGCGGAGGGCCTGGACTGGTACCGGGGCATGACGGACTCCAACATCGCCGCCTTCCGAGCGGCCGAGGACGGCCCGCACCGGCTCCGACCGCTGCTCGCCGCACGCAGCGACGGGATCCGCGCGCACCCGCGTGCCCTGCTGCAGTCCCTGCGCCAGGAGCTGCCGCCGGCGGATCTCAACGCGATCCGCGACCCCGGCCTGCGCAGCACCATCGCCCGCAACTTCGCCGAGGCGGTCCGGGTGGGCGACGACGGCTGGAACGACGACGTGCTGGCCTTCGTCCGCCCCTGGGGCTTCGACCCGGCCGAGATCAAGGGACGGGTCGACCTGTGGCACGGCGAGGCCGACGTCTTCTCCCCCGTCGACCACACCCGCTGGCTGGCCGCGCACATCCCGGAAGCACACCCGATGGTGGAGCCGGGGCAGTCCCACTTCGCCGCCTGGCGCCTGCTCCCCGACATCCTCTCCCGGGTCGCCCTCAACACCTCGTGACCGCCCGTGGCCGGGCGCCCGGAACGGGGCGCCGGCCGTCGGTCGCGGATGCGTGGGTCAGGCCGGGAGGAGTTCCAGGTCGCGGCCCATGCGGCGCCAGGCGCGGGCGTCGTGCACCGTCTGGTGGTTCTCGCCCAGCCCCGCGATGAGCTGGTCGATGGCGCGCCGGCGCAGGTCCTGCGCCTCGGCCTCGCGACCCAGGCCGCGCAGGGTGATGGCCAGGTTGCTCTGGCAGACCAGCGTGTCCGGGTGGCCGGCGCCGTACCGGGTCAGCATGCCGTCCAGCGCGGCGCGTCCCAGCTCCTCCGCCTGGACGAGGTCGCCTATGTCGCCGTAGGTGTTCGCCAGGTTGAGCATCGCGCAGTGGGTGTAGGGGTGCGTCGCGCCCACGGTGTGCCGCAGCGCCTCCAGCGTGCGCTCTCCGAGCCCTACCGCCTCGCGCAGCTCGTTCGGCTGGCCTATGTCGCGCTGGTAGATGGTCAGGTTGTTGGCGCAGATCAGGGTGAACGGGTGGGCGTCGCCGACGCGCTCGAGGTAGGTGTCGAACACCTCCTTGGCGGTGTCCCTGGCCCGTTCCTTGTCACCCGCGGAGGAGTACTCCGCGGCCAGGTTGAGCGCGCAGGACAGCGCGTCCGGCACCTTGGCGTCGTAGCGCTCCAGATAGCGGTTGTACGTCTCGATGGTCAGCCGGCGGGCCTCGTTCTGCTGTCCGGCCCGACGCAGCGAGACCGCGTAGGACTTGGCGTAGCGCAGGGACGCCAGGTCAGGAACGGGGACGGAGTACTCCTCCCGGAACTCGCTGAGCAGGCTGATCGAGCGCGTGTAGTTGCCGAGGGCGCGCTCGTCGTCGGCGAGATTGGCCTTGGAGCTGAGCGTGTACGGGTGCGTGGCGCCGAGCACCGCGGTGCGCAGGTTGTAGACCTCCTCGTCGAGGATCCGCGCGGACTCGTAGTCGCCGGTGAACCGGTAGTCGATGGCGAGGTTGTTGGCGATGTTGAGGGTGCGCGGGTCCTCCTCGCCGAGTTCCTCCTTCATCTTCAGGTAGGTCTCCTGGTCGCGCTTGAGCGCCTCGGTGAAGCGGCCCAGCACGCGGAGGTCGGCGGCGAGGTTGCCGGCGGTCTGCAGGGTCAGCGGATGGTCGGGACGCAGCACGCGGCTCTGCCGCTGCAGCGTGTTCTCGTCCAGCTCCAGGCACTCCTGGGCCAGGCCCTTGCTTCGCAGCACGCTCGCGAGCTGGAAGCGCAACTGGAGGGTCTGCCGGTCGTCCTCGCCCAGCTTCTCCGTCCACGCGGTGTTCAGCCGTCGGCCCAGGTCCTCCGCCCGGTCCAGGTCGCCGCGCTTCCACAGGTACCGGACACGGTCGATCAGCAGCTGCCGGGTGTCGGCCTCGTCGCACGTCTCCGCGCTGGACGGGCCGAGGTGCGGCCAGATCAGTTCGAACCGCGGCCAGTTCTCCGGGTCGTCGGTGTCGCCGATGTCGGGGCGCGCGCCGACGAGGACCCGGTGCACCTCGTGGACCAGCTCCTCCTGCTCCTCGAAGCTCAGGCCGGACCGGATGACCGCCTGCACCATGCGGTGAACCTGGAAGGTCCGGCTGCTGTTGTCGACCTTGGCCAGCGCGTACCGGCCGATGGCCCGGATGACGCGGCCCATCATGTTCTTGTCGCGCAGCTCGTCGTCGAAGGGCAGCAGCGCGTTCATCATCTGGTCGCTGTAGAAGATGCTGATGGCGATCGAGTCCGGTGACAGGAACGCGCACAGCTGGAGCAGCCGGACCGCCGCCGGCATCTGCTGCCCCAGGCGCTCGATGGAGACCTTCCAGGCTCGGCCGAAGCTGTCCGGGTAGTCGTCGGGGGTCGCGCCGCCGAGCGCCTTGTCCGGCTGGCTCTGCAGCTCCTCGACGTACTCGCCGACGGGGACGCCGGTGGTCTCCAGCCAGGCCGCGGCTATCTCGACCGCCAGCGGCAGGTCGCCGACCGCCTCGGCGACGAGCGCCGCCTCCTGCTGCGACAGGGCCGGTGCGCGCCGGCAGAGGTGCTCGACCGACTCCTCGCGACGGAAGACGTCGACCTCCAGCGCCTCGGCGTGGCTGGTCCACGCCTGGTTCCGGGAGGTGACCAGCACGTCGCCGGAGCCGCCGGGCAGGAAGCGGACGATCTGCGCCGGGTCGTCGGCGTTGTCGAAGATCAGCAGCCAGCGCTTGGCCTTCGGGTGCATGCCCAGTCGCAGCGTCTCCTTGACCAGTTCGGCGTTCTCGTTCGCGTTCTCGCCCATGCGCAGGTCCAGGCGGCGGCCGAGCTCGGAGAGCGAGGTGGCGACCTGCTCCGGCTCCTCGGACTCGATCCACCAGACCAGGTCGTAGTCGGCCATGAAGCGGTAGGCGTACTCCAGCGCGACCTGGGTCTTGCCGACGCCGCCGAGCCCGTAGAGGGTCTGCGGGGTCGGCAGCACCACCGTGGAGCGCCGGTCCCGTTGCTGGCCGCGCAGTTGGTCGCGCAGGCGGTCCAGCACGGCGGCGCGACCGGTGAAGGACGGGTTGCGCAGCCGGAGGTTCCAGATCGCCGGGCGGCGTCCGGGAAAGCGCGGCCCCTCGCCGGGGACGGAGTCCATCAGCAGCGTCTCGGGCAGGCCGACGGCCCGCAGCAGCACCGCCCGCGCGGCGTCCTCCTCCAGGCGGACCAGCTCGACGGAGTTGCCGCCGAAGTTGGAGGCGGACCGCACGTCGCCGACCCGCACGGTGATCAACTCGGGCTGGTCCGGGGTGCGTTCGCCGACCAGCAGGTCGCGGGCCTGGCGCGACTGGACGGCCTTGGCGTAGGCCTGGCTCCAGACCGCCAGCGTCCGGGTCACCGCCTCGCGGACCCGGTCGGAGTCGACCCTCGGCAGCGAGCCCAGCTCGCGCGGCACGACCCGCAGCCCGGCCCGGGTCAGCACCCACTCGATCCACTCCGCCCACATCCGGTCCTCGGAGGCGTAGGACACGATGATGTCCTCGCGCGCGGTGGGACGCGGGCGGGTGAACAGGTCCACGTAGTGCAGCCGGACGTCCTCGTCCATCGGCGGCAGCCCGATCACCCGGTCCTTGGTGACCGAGGCGACCAGCCGCTCGACGGCCGAGAGCATGGACAGCGGCGACCCCGGCTTGTCCCCGAACGGCGCCAGGATCTCCTCGTAGGCGTAGTACGGCAGGTAGGGGATCTCGACGGAGTCCCAGTGGCGCTCCCGCGCGCTCTCGGAGAGCCCCTGCGGCAGGCCGCTGAACCGCTTGCGGGCCAGCGCACGCCCGGCGTCGGCCTTGCCCTTCTCACCGTCGTCGATGCGCATGGGCACCGGCAGGATCCGGATGCCGCGGTTGTAGTGCCGCTCGGTGATCTTCCGGGCGATCTCGGAGGCGCCCTCGATGCTCTGGTTGCTGAGCGTGAAGCAGATGACCAGGTCGTCCGGCAGCTCGACGGTGCAGATCTCCTGGATGTCGGAGAGGCCGGTGCGGCTGTCGAGCAGGATGTAGTCGTACTGGCGGCTCATGTCGGCGCGCAGCGCCTTGAAGAACTCGGCGCCGTGCCGCCGGGCGTAGAACTCGTCCCAGTTGATGTTGGCGACCATCGCGCCGTAGTCGCTGTGCGCCTGACCGGCGGGCAGGAAGTCCAGGCACCCCTCGCCGGGGAAGCCGGTCCAGGTGAGCGAGAGCACGTGCGGCAGCACCCGCGCCCACTGCCGCATCGCCGTCGGATCGAACTCCTCGCTCTCCAGCGGCGCGTCGCAGTAGTCGTAGATCAGGTCGATGACGCCGGTGGAGGCGTCGAGCGCCGCCTGCTCCAGAAAGGGAGCGAAGAAGCGGTGCAGGCCTGGCGCCTCCAGGTCCCAGTCGACGGCGAGGACCCGGTAGCCGTTGGCCGCCAGGATCCAGGCCATGTTGGCTAGGGCCATGGTCCGGCCGGTACCGCCCTTGTAGGAGTAGAAGGTGATGACCCGTCCGTCACGCTGGTCGCGCATCGGCAGCAGCACCGGCTCGGCCCCGTCGCTCTCGGGTGCGGTCGCGCTCATGGATTCCCTCCCCCGGAACCGGTTGCCGGCCCCTCGTCGGCGGCGGCGTGGTCGGACGCGGTCGGCGCGGTCGGCGGGCTGCCGTCCGGTCGGCCGTTCCCGCGCTTGATGTGCTCGTCTCGCAGATTCGGGCGTGGCGGCGACCCGCTCGCCTCCGGCGCCGCGGCCGACCCTCCGTCCGCCTCGTCCAGTTCCTCGAAGGCGTGCATGGCGCTCAGCGCCACATGCGGCAGCATGCTCTCGAACTCGTCGAGGCTGGACACCACGTCGACGCCGCGCAGCTTGGCCCGTTGATGACGTTGGGCCCGCAGGTTCACCAGTGTGCGCTCGGAGAGGGCGCGCAACTCCTCGTGCCGGGCGATGTTCTCCGGATCGTGCGGGTCCCAGGGTTCCATCAGCCCCAGCCAGGTCGGGTTACAGGCGTCCACCTGCCGTAACGTCTCCCGGCGTTGGGTGTCGAGGAGGGTCCAGCGGTCCAGCAGCAGCAGCGCGGGGGCCTTCGGCCGTTCGCCCGCGAGCACCCGGGCCGCCTCCTCGGCGAAGGGCTCGATGCTGGCGTGGAACTCCCACTCGCGGGCCACGGCAGCGGCGCGACGGGCGATCGCCTCCTCGCTCTGCCCCCCGAAGGGCCGCCACTCGTGCGCCCAGGTGCCGTAACCCGCCGCGGAGCGGCCCTCCGGCAGGTGGTGGACGTCGCAGGCGGCGACGGAGATCCGCAGCGTGCGTCGGCGTTCGGGGGCCGGGAAAGCCGAGTCGTAGTCCTGGAAGTCCCGGCGGGCGCCGATGCGCACGCGCATCCGCTCGGACACGTCGACGATGCGCTGCGCCAGCCGGTAGACGGCCAGCTGGTAGTCCGACTGGAACTTGTTGACCTTGAGGAGCGGTTGCATGCCCTCGGTCCGGTAACCCTCGCCGAAGGCCTGGTGGTCGAACTGCAGCGCCTTGGCCACCGGCGGCAGCCGCTCCTCCTGCACCCGGACCCACTGCACCGGCACGATCGCGGACGGCAGCCCGCCGCCCGGCGTCACCGAGAGCACGTCCCGGGAGGCGAAGGCGGCCCATTCCTGGCCGCACGCCTGGCTCTTGAAATAGTGCACCGAGTACAGCGGCACGAAGACCCGGCAGTGCGCCAGCGACTCACTGATCCGCTCGGACCAGCCCTCGCCGACATTGAGGCCCGAATCCATGAATCCGGGCGGCTCGTTCGCGTCCCATCCGGACAGATCCACCACGGCTTCGCACAGATCCCGGAATAAGCGGGCCTCCCAGAGGTTCGAGACGCTCCTTGGCCGCCCGGCGCCCCGAGGGGAATGTGCGTAACTCAGAAAGAAGATGGGCCGAGGTATGTCCTCGTCCCAGCCCTCTTGTTCCGCCACGCGCGCACCCCCGAACGATGTTGCCCGTGCTGTAGAAATGATGGAACCGCGCCGCTTGATGGTCCGTCAACACCGTCAGCCGGCAACGCCCGTCGCACGGACGGCCACCTTGGCCGCGAGGTCCACGACGGCACGGATGGGCACCAGGGCGACGCTGGTCCCGCCGATCGGCGCCCGGGGGATCCGCAGCGGCGGCTCCGCCGCGCGGCCCAGCGCCAGGACCCGGCGGCCGAGCTCGGGAAAGTGCAGGTCGTCCAGGGACACCCCCTGGAACGCGTGCCAGTAGGGCCGGCCCGCCCGGTCGAGACGCTTGGCCCGGTAGGTCTGCACGGGCGCGTCCAGGCGGTAGTCCAGCAGGTGGAACGGGGTGAAGCTGCGCGCGCCGGTGCCGATGAGCAGCGCCTGGGCGCCGCAGCCGTACAACCGGCCCAGCGGCGAGTCCCAGCCCAGGTGCTGCGCCAGCGGGTGCTCGCCGGTGATCTCCTCCGCCAGCGGGCCGACCGCGGCGAAGGAGGTCTGCGGGTGCGCGCTGCGCCGCGCGCCCGGCAGCAACCGGATCGCCTCGGAGAGCCGGCCCACGGTGGGCGAGCTCGGCGTCCGGACGGGGTCGAACGCGGGCATGCGCTCGTGGTAAATCTCCAGCTTGGCCGCACTGAGCCCCGCCGTGGCCTCCCGGTAGAGCCGGGAGGTCTGCGAGTTCTCCGGGGTCGCGGTGTAGGCGACCAGCGTGCCGTCCTCCCCGAGCGCCTCGCGGAGCGCCCGCGCGACCACGCCGGCCCGGCCCTGCGGATCGTCCTCCTCGCCCGCGACCGGCCCGAGGCGGTGCAGCGACGCCTGGACCAGGAGGACGCCACCCGGCGGCCGACCCAGGGCCCCGAGCAGGCCTCGCCACGCTTGGACGTCCACCCGGCCGCCGCGGTCCGCCATCAGCCCTCCTCGCCTGTGGCGGCCTCGCGGACCCATGGCTCGACGGTGGCCCGCATCCCCGCCACGAAGCGGCGGCCGCGTTCGGTCAGGGCTCCAGAGTCCGTCATGACCCCGATGGCGCGAAAGGTGTGGTCGAGCCAACGTGTGTACTCGGCTCGAGCCTCCTTCGAGCCGGTCGCCCGCCACCGCGAGCGCCAGAACTCCACCACGGCGATGTGCGCGTAGGCGCCCTGGAACAGCCCCTCGAAGGGGCGCGGGTCGGGCCGCCAGGGGGCGTCGAAAGTCCTGGTGTCAGCACGGTCGAACAAGTCCTCGACGTCGAAGACCGCGCCGAGCTTGACGTGCTGGAACTCGTGGATCAGCAGCAGTGCGAGCAACTCCTCCGCACCCGGCCGGGCGATGCCGACGGTGCCGAACAGGTCGCGCGCGGCGCCGCTGACGTAGCTGCCGTCGGCGGCGGGCCGCAGCGGCACGACCGTGCCGAGACCAGCCCGCAGACCGGGCGCGTAGCCGGGGAGGGTCTCGTCGACCAGCCGCCAGGCGCCGGCCAGCTCCGCCTCCCAGCGCGCCGCCTCCGCGTCGTCCATCGGCTCGGCCGGGGTCCAGTGGTGGGCGCGGCGCTGCGGATCGGTGTCGTCGAGCCGCAGCAGCCAGCCCTGCGTGTCGGCCCGCGCCGCGACATCCCGGGCGGTCGCGGGGCCCGACACCGGCCGGACCGGGCGCCAGCGGGGCTCGTGCCCGGGCGCCCGCAGCCGGACCTCGACCCGCTCCTGGGCCGTCTCGGCCGCGAACCTGCCGTGCTCGGTCGCGACGAGGGCGGAGCGGCCCCCGACCGCCGTCAGCACCCCGTGTCCCGGCAGCCGGAGCTCGCCACCGGGGCGAACGGGCAGCGTCAGCTTCTCCTCGCGGCCGGCGAACAGCGCCGCCGCGGCCGCGAGTTCGGCGACACCGCCGAAGCGCTCGGCGGCGGGCCCCGACCGCCGGAGGCACTCCAGCGCCCAGGAGCGGGTGAACGGGTGGGCCAAAGCGCGGTCCAGCGCCTGCGGGGCGCTCTCGTCGAGGCGGGCGATCAGCTCCCACGCCTCCCCGTACGGCAGCTCAGCCTCGGGCGCCGCCGCCCAGGCCTCGGCGACCTGGTCGAGCAGCGCGCGGTTCAGCTCCACCTGGGCCTCGGCCAGCACCGCGACGGCGTCGGCACTGCCGTACCCCGAGGCCAGCTCGTCGAAGTGCCGGTCCGACAGCAGGCCGGTTGCCATGGGGCGTTGCTCCTTGGGGGCGGAGCCGCCTGCGGACGCGTCCTGGGCGTCGCGCACGGCGGTGATCAGGGAGAGGAGGTCGGGGCAGAAGACGCTGGGGTGGTCGAAGCCGCCGTCGGGTGCGTGGAAGCCGCCCTGCGGGCTGCGGTAGCGGTGCGCGTAGAGGCCGCCGCCGCAGGACTCCACCACGGGGCAGGCGCGGCACTGGGCGCTCAGCCCCGCCAGGCCCTGCTGACGGTCGATCATGCCCGGGTGACGGGCCGCGGTGTCGAAGTCATGGCGGAACACGTCGAAGCCGGTCGCGGCCGCGCCGTCGTAGGCGGTCTTCAGCGAATCGGCCTGTTCCAGGGTGCCGTCCGTCTCGACGACGACGAGGTCGGCGGGGGCGAGGCCGAGGGACTCGGTCAGGCTGCTCAGGCCGCGCAGCGTCCGGTGCAGCGAGTCGAACATCCGGACCGGCACCGGTCGGTCCTGGGCGTTCCAGCGCTCGTAGACGCGCCAGAGCCAGTCGGCGTACGGGGTCGTGCCGGGGCCTTCGGGCCGCAGCGGGGGCTCGTCCCAGGTGGCGTGGGGCAGCAGGAAGTCGATGCGGGGCGGTTCGAGCGCCACCAGGGCGTCGTAGACGGCGACGGGGTCGCTGCGCACGTCGACGGTGCAGAGCAGGCCGGCGTAGAGATGGCGCCAGCGGGGCAGGCGGAGCAGGTCGACCGCCCGGACCACCCGGTCGTAGCTGCTACGGCCGTTCGCATAACGGCGGTGCAGATCGTTGGCGGCGCGGTCCCCGTCGAGGGACACGCCGACCTTCACGTCGTACTGGTCGAAGATCTCAAGGAACCGCTCGTCGAGGGTCACCGCGTTGGTGTGGATCCTCAGATCCAGCTCGCACACCCCGCGCAGGGCGTCGTGCAGCACCTGCGCGGCACGCCGCAACCGGACCGGCCCAGCCAACAGAGGCTCTCCGCCGTGGAGCACCACATGGACCCGCGCCAACCGGTGTTCCCGCGCGTGCTCCGCGATCCTGCCGGCCGTCCGCACGAGGACCTCGTCGGGCGGCACCGTGGGGCGCCCGCGCCAACTCGTGTCGGCGTGCTCGTACACGTAGCAGTGGTCGCACGACAGATCGCATCGACTTTCGAGTTTGATGACGAACTGTCTGAACGGCGTGGTGACAGAACGGTTGAGATCCATGGTAGTTTTTTGTCTACAGACAGACAGCCTCTGCGCCTCGTCAGATCGAGGAGTTGAAGGCTGCCACGTCCAGCCGGGAGACGCCGCTGTCGGGCAGCACGCGGCTCAGCATCATGCTGTGCGCGGCATCACCCCGCCTGGCGAGCCGGACCGGGGCGGGACGGGTGCCCTGGCCCTCGGCGACGGACGAATCCGCCTCTGTGGCCTGGGACTTGGTGTCGCGGGATGCGGACATTGAGGACCCCTTGGGTTTGAAGGGAACGGTGACCGGGCAGTTGGCTGCCAGGCGGCCTTCTCCTCGCCCCGTTCGATGGTCTGCATCGCCAAGAGCCAGGAACCGTACGGCAAACCATCCACCCGCGCGGAAACTTACCCCTCCACGGAAGATTCACGTAATCGCCGGGCGGGCGGCACCCCGGCCCCGCGCGCCCACCACCGCCCAACGGCGCAGGTCATGGGCAATGCCCTCACCCTGACGACTGCAAAAAGGCGATGTCGAGGAATCACTCGTGCGAGTCAGCGCCTACTCCAGCTGTCGTAGGTTTTCTCATCACCCGTCCGCATCAGTGGAGACTCCGGCGCACGACCGTCGCAGGGGGCGCACACCCTGGCGCGCACAGCGGCCGCCGGGAGGCGCCCGATGGGGAGGCTCAGGGGCAGAGCCGGTCCACCCGCCAGCCGGTCGGGGCGGTGGGGTCGGCGTCGAAGCGCAGACGGTCGTGCAGGCGGTTCTCGCGGCCCTGCCAGAACTCGACGGAGGTCGGGGAGACCCGGAAGCCGCCCCAGAACGGCGGAACGGGGACGCCCTCGCCCTCCGGGTAGCGGGTGGCGAGGTCCGCGTAGCGGCGTTCCAGCTCCTCGCGGGAGGCGACCGGCTGGGACTGGGCGCTGGCCCAGGCGCCGAGCTGGGAGCCGTGCGGGCGGGAGCGGAAGTACCCGGCCGTCTCGTCGCGGCCGACCCGGGTCGCGGTGCCGGTGACGATCACCTGGCGCGCGATCGGGTGCCACGGGAAGAGCAGCGCGACGTGCGGGTTGTCCGCGATCTCGCGGCCCTTGCGGCTTTCGTAGTTCGTGTAGAAGACGAAGCCGCGCTCGTCGTAGCCCTTCAGCAGCACGGTGCGCATGCTGGGCCGGCCGGCCCGGTCCACCGTGGAGACGATCATCGCGTTCGGCTCGTCGATGCCGGCGTGCTGCGCGTCGACGAACCAGCGGGTGAACTGCTGGACCGGGTCCGCGGCGAGCTCCGCCTCCAGCAGGCCCTCGGCCCGGTACTGGCGGCGCATGTCCGCGGGGTCGACGTGGCCGAGCGGCGCGAGGGGTCCGTGGTCCGGCGCGAGAGGAGCATCCGATGCGTGCACGTCGCCATCATCCCAGTCCGAGCCGGACAGCCGGGCTGAACGTACCGGGAAGATCGTCCGACAACCAGGCGGCCGGCGCGTCATCCGCGCGGTACGGCGGGACGCACCGGGACGAGCGTGGATTCTCTCGACGTCGAGAGAGTATCGTTGCCGCGCTCCGTCGACGAAGCCGGCAGCAACAGGTGAATACGACGCGTGTGCAGGGCATCACCGACGTGGGATCTGGCGCGATGCACCCAGTGCCTGAGAGGCTGACACCGCGTGCCACGCGCGCCGCACCGTCACCCGCGCAACCGCGCGGCCACAAAAACAGAGACGACTTGGCCACACCACCAAGCCTTCCGCCGATCCGACCAGTCAGAACCGACCGGTCAGAACCGATCCGAGGAGCCGCCTGATGTCCGACTTCGTACCCGGACTCGAAGGAGTCGTTGCGTTCGAGACGGAGATCGCCGAACCCGACAAGGAGGGCGGCTCCCTCCGCTACCGCGGTGTCGACATCGAGGAGCTCGTCGGGCACGTCTCCTTCGGCAACACCTGGGGCCTGCTGGTCGACGGCAAGTTCAACCCGGGCCTGCCCCCGGCGGAGCCCTTCCCGATCCCGGTCCACTCCGGCGACATCCGCGTCGACGTGCAGTCCGCGCTGGCCATGCTCGCGCCGGTGTGGGGCCTTCGCCCGCTGCTCGACATCAGCGCCGACCAGGCCCGTGACGACCTCGCCCGCGCCGCGGTCATGGCCCTCTCCTACGTGGCCCAGTCCGCCCGCGGCCAGGGCCTGCCGATGGTCCCGCAGAGCGAGATCGACAAGGCCGAGACCATCGTCGAGCGCTTCATGATCCGCTGGCGCGGCGAGCCCGACCCGAAGCACGTCAAGGCCGTCGACGCGTACTGGACCTCCGCGGCCGAGCACGGCATGAACGCCTCCACGTTCACCGCCCGCGTCATCGCCTCCACCGGCGCGGACGTGGCCGCCGCCCTGTCCGGCGCCGTCGGCGCCATGTCCGGCCCGCTGCACGGCGGTGCGCCGTCCCGCGTGCTGGGCATGATCGAGGACATCGAGCGCAGCGGCGACGCCGTCGCCTACGTCAAGAACGCCCTCGACAAGGGCGAGCGCCTGATGGGCTTCGGCCACCGCGTCTACCGCGCCGAGGACCCGCGCGCCCGCGTGCTGCGCCGCACCGCCCAGGAGCTGGACGCTCCGCGCTTCGAGGTCGCCGCCGCGCTGGAGAAGGCGGCCCTGGAGGAGCTGCACGCGCGTCGCCCCGACCGCGTCCTGGCCACCAACGTCGAGTTCTGGGCGGCCATCGTCCTGGACTTCGCCGAGGTCCCGGCGCACATGTTCACCTCGATGTTCACCTGCGCCCGCACCGCGGGTTGGTCGGCGCACATCCTGGAGCAGAAGCGCACCGGCCGTCTGGTCCGTCCCTCCGCGCGCTACATCGGCCCGGCGTCCCGCAGCGTCACCACGATCGAGGGCTACGAGTCCATCTCCAAGTGACGGACCCGTACCCACCCGGGGTTCACCCCCCGTCCACGGGGGCGCGAGGAACTGTTCCCTTCGGTTCCCTGCGCCCCTGAGGTGCGCCTGAGCACCGTCTCACTCGACGGACTCTCCACTTCGAGACGGCCGTCAGCCGATACGATTCCACCGTGGCTGATATCCAGATCCCCGCTGACATCAGGCCCGCTGACGGCCGTTTCGGCGCAGGTCCGTCCAAGGTCCGGCCGGAGGCGCTCGGCGCCCTCGCCGCCGCCGGCGACTCTCTGCTCGGCACCTCCCACCGCCAGGCCCCGGTCAAGAACCTGGTCAAGCGTGTGCGCGAGGGCATCAGCAGCCTCTTCTCCCTGCCGGAGGGCTACGAGGTCGTCCTCGGCAACGGCGGCTCCACCGCCTTCTGGGACATCGCCGCCTTCGGGCTGGTCGAGAACAAGTCCCAGCACCTCAACTTCGGCGAGTTCTCCTCCAAGTTCGCCGGCAGCGTCAAGGCCGCGCCGTGGCTGGCCGAGCCCACCGTGATCAAGTCCGAGCCCGGCACGCACCCGCTGCCGCAGGCCGAGGCCGGCGTCGACGTGTACGCGCTGACGCACAACGAGACCTCGACCGGTGTGGCCATGCCGATCCGTCGGGTCGCGGGCGCGGACGAGGGCGCGCTGATCCTGGTCGACGCCACCTCCGGGGCCGGCGGTCTGCCGGTGGACATCACGGAGTCGGACGTCTACTACTTCGCGCCGCAGAAGTCCTTCGCCTCCGAGGGCGGGCTGTGGATCGCGGTCTTCTCCCCCGCCGCGCTGGAGCGCGCCGCGCGGATCGCCGCGTCCGGCCGCTACATCCCGCCGTTCTTCGACCTGCCGACGGCGATCGACAACTCGTCGAAGGACCAGACGTACAACACCCCGTCCATCTCCACGCTGTTCCTGCTCGCGGACCAGCTGGACTGGATGAACGGCAACGGCGGGCTGGAGTTCACCACCGGCCGCACCGCGGACTCCTCCTCGCGCCTGTACACCTGGGCCGAGAAGTCCTCCTACGCCACCCCGTTCGTCGCCACCCCGGCCGAGCGCTCGCAGGTCATCGGCACGATCGACTTCGACGACGCGATCGACGCCGCCGCGGTCGCCAAGGCGCTGCGCGCCAACGGCATCGTGGACACCGAGCCCTACCGCAAGCTGGGCCGCAACCAGCTGCGCATCGCGATGTTCCCGGCCATCGACCCGGCGGACGTCGAGGCGCTGACGGCCTGCGTCGACTACGTGATCGAGCAGCTGTAGCCGGACGCGCACGACACGCGCGAAGGGGCGGGCCGCCAGGCCCGCCCCTTCGCGCGTTCACCGGATCAGTGCTGCGTCACCGGCAGCGGCACGGGCAGGCTCAGCCCGAGGCTCGCGACGGTCTGGGTGACCACGGCCAGCAGGTCGGCGACGATCGCCGTCAGCGCCGCCGTGACCTTGGTCAGATCCGCCGGCACCGCCGTCAGCGCGGACACCAGGCTGGTGACGTCGCCCTGAAGCTTCGTCAGCGCGTCGCCGATCGCGTCCGTCGGCGCCGCAGCGGGGGTGTCGCGGCCGACCACCGGCACCTTCGTGGGAATGGACTTCTGCAGGTCGGTGATGGCCGCGGTGACCTTGGCCGCCGCAGCCTGGACCTCGGCGGCACTGGGTGCCGGCTTGGCCTGGGCCAGCGCGGTGAGCTGAGCGATGGCGTTCTGCACGGCGCCGAGGTTGCCGAGCACCGTCAGCACGGTGGAGGGGTCGGCCGCAGGCAGCACGGCGCCGGGCTGGGCCACGTGCTGGGTCGAGCTGTCGGCGGGCTTGGGTGCGGCTTCCGCTGTCGCCACGAGCGAGCTGCCCGCCAGGACGGCGGCGAGCGTGGCACCGGCGATCACGGAGTGGACGCGACTGACATGCATGAGCGTGACTTCCCTAACTCAAAAGGGGTTGGTCGGACACGCTCAAACTTCGCCCCGCTCGTCACCCTCGGCAACGCGAGAGATCCGAACGGTTATCACCCACATGGCTAGCGCAGGGCCGCGCCGATCACCACGGCGATCAGGAGCAGCACCAAGGCACCGGTGACGATGCGCGTTCTGGTCTTGGGATCCACACGTTCAGCCTATCCCCCGCCCGTCCCCCGTCCGCCCCGGGTCAGCGTCCGGTGGACCCGCGCACGACGAGATGCGTCGGCAGCGGGTCGGGCTCCGGCGGCCGCACGCCCGCGCCCGAGCGTGCTCCCGGCCCGGCGGGGGCGGTGAGCGCGGTGAGCAGTCTCACGCCCGCCGCGCCGAGGCGCTCGCCGGGCAGGTCGACGGTGGTGAGCGCGGGTGAGAAGAGCGGCGCGGCGACGATGTTGTCGATGCCGACGACCGACAGGTCCTCGGGGATGCGCAGACCCAACTCGGCGGCGACGTGGTAGACGCCCGCGGCGACCACGTCGTCGTCGCAGACGACGGCGCGAGGGCGGTCCTGCGCGTCGGCCAGCAGCAGCCGCGCGGCGGCCCGGGCGGCGTCCAGGCCGCCGTTCACCGAGACGCCGACCTCGACGACGCGCGCGCCCGCCGCGGCGGTCTCGAAGCCCGCCTGGCGAGCTCGGAAGGTGTGCGCCGACTCAATCGAGCGCAGGTGTCCCAGCCGCTCGTGTCCGAGCGCGCGCAGGTGCGTCACGGCGGCGGCCATGCCGGTGCCGACGTCCAGCTCCTGGGTGCGGCGGCGCGGGTGACCGGCGCTGAGGGCCGGGTCGGCGTCGAGGAAGACGACCGGGACGTCGTCGGGGAGGTCGCCGCCGAGCTGGCTGTCGTCGGGCGAGCAGATCAGCAGGCCGTCGTACTGGCCGCCGCGGGCGGCGCGGGCCAGCGCGGCGTGGTCCCAGGCCGAGGAGACGACGACGGACAGGCCGCCATCGCCGGCCCCGGCGGACCCGACCTGCGCGGCCTCCGTCTGCGCGCCCGCGACCACCCGGGCGAAGAACGGGCCGAGGATGTTCGGCACCGCGAGCAGCAGCAGACCGGTGCGGCCGAGCCGCAGCTGGCGCCCGGCCGCCTGCGGCGCGTAGCCGAGCTCGGCGGCGGCGGCGAGCACCCGCTCGCGCGTGGCCTCGGAGACCCGGTGCGCGGCCGCGCCCGAGCCCGTCCCGGAGCCGGAGAAGACCAGCGAGACGGTGGCCTGGGACACCCCGGCGCGCTCGGCGACGTCACGCCCGGTCGGACGCCTGCTCACCCGCACCGCCCGGCCTGGTCCAAGAGAGGCCGGGGTTACTTCTGCTCGGCGCGGACCGCGTCGTCCAGCGCGTCCTCGGCGGCGTTCTGCGCGGCGATGCGGGCGCCCATGCTCCGCTTGTCCGCCTTGCGGCGCTCGATGCCGCCGGTGATCTGCTCCGACATCGCGTCGCGCTGACGGCTCAGCACGACGAAGCTGATCGGCGCGGAGACCAGACCCGCGATGAGCAGCAGCAGGAAGACCCCGGAGGCGCCGGCCGTCACCGGCAGCACGCCGACGTGCGCGAGCACGAGGGCGATCAGGAAGCAGGCGAGGAAGATGCTGGCCCGCATCGCGCTGTAGCGGAGGGTGGCGTGCGACTTGGTGCTCACGGCACGGATTCTCTTTCCCTACGGGGTCCCTACGGGAGGGCAATACCCAACAAGTGAAGCACGCCGCCCGCGGCGATCTTCACAGGGCTGTGGACGACCCTCGGAGCCGTACCTCAGAAGCGCATCGGCTGCGGCGCCTCCCGGCGGGACGCGTCCGGGCCCGGGTACTCGCGGATGATCTCGTAGCGGGTGTTCCGCTCGACCGGGCGGAAGCCCGCGTCGCGGATCAGGTCCAGCAGGTCGTCCCGGGTCAGCTTGTTCGGCGTGCCGAAGCCGTCCGCGTCGTGGGTGATCTTGTACTCGACGACCGAGCCGTCCATGTCGTCCGCGCCGTGGTTCAGCATCAGCTGGGCCCCGGCCAGGCCGTGCATCACCCAGAAGACCTTGACGTGCGGGACGTTGTCGAAGAGCAGCCGGGAGACGGCGAAGGTGCGGATCATGTCCGCGCCGGTGGCCATGGTGGTCCGCGCCTGCAGCGTGTTGCGGATCTTGCCGTCGCGCGAGTCGTGGAAGTCGTGCTGGTAGCGCAGCGGGATGAAGACCTGGAAGCCGCCGGTCTCGTCCTGCAGCTCGCGCAGCCGCAGCACGTGGTCCACCCGGTGGCGCGGCTCCTCGACGTGGCCGTAGAGCATGGTGGAGGGCGTCTTGAGGCCCTTGCTGTGCGCCAGGCGGTGGATCCGCGACCAGTCCTCCCAGTGGGTGTCGTGGTCGACGATGTGCTGGCGCACCTCCCAGTCGAAGATCTCGGCGCCTCCGCCGGTCAACGACTCCAGGCCGGCGTCGATCAGCTCGTCGAGGATCTCGTCGGCCGAGAGGCCGGAGATCTTCTCGAAGTGGTGGATCTCGGTGGCGGTGAACGCCTTCAGTGCGACGTTCGGCAGCGCCTCCTTGAGGGCGCGCAGCGAACGCGGGTAGTACCGCCAGGGCAGCGTCGGGTGCAGGCCGTTGACGATGTGCAGCTCGGTCAGCTGGTCGTTCTCCATCGCCTTGGCGAGCTTGACCGCTTCCTCGATGCGCATCGTGTAGGCGTCCTTCTCGCCCGGCTTGCGCTGGAACGAGCAGTACGCACAGGACGCGGTGCAGACGTTGGTCATGTTCAGGTGACGGTTGACGTTGAAGTGGACGACGTCGCCGTTCTTCCGGGTCCGCACGTGGTGGGCCAGCCCACCGAGCCAGGCCAGGTCGTCGGTCTCGTAGAGGGCGATCCCGTCCTCGCGGGTGAGCCGCTCCCCGGCGTAGACCTTCGCCTCCAGCTCGCGCTTCAGCCCTGCGTCCATCCGAGTCCCGCCTCCATCAGCGCGTTGAACAATCCGTACGAGCCTACGCCCCCGAGCGGTGCGTCAGTTGCAGGCCCCCTCCGGGGCGTGGGGTTCCGGTCAGACGGCGAGGATCCGCGCCAGCAGCGCCGGCTCCACGTTTCCGCCGCTCACCACCGCGGCGAAGCGGCTGCCCGGCAGCTCCTCGCCGTGGAAGAGGTAGGCCGCCGTCGCCACCGCGCCCGAGGGCTCGGCGACCAGCCGGCCGCGTCGGGCCAGGACGGCCACCGCCTCGGCGATCTCCTCCTCCGAGACCGTGACGATGTCGTCCACGTACGCCTGCACGTGCTCCCAGGGGAGCTCGCCCAGTGACGTCGTGCGCAGGCCGTCGGCGATCGTGCGGTAGGTGTCCGCATGGGCCCAGGCGCGCCGCTCCCCGGCGCGGAAGCTTTCCGCCGCGTCCCCGGCGAGCGCCGGCTCGACGCCGATGATCCGCACGCCGGGCATGGTGAGCTTCAGCGCCGTCGCGACGCCGCTGATCAGGCCGCCGCCGCTGACCGGGACCAGGACCGTCTGCAGGTCGAGGTCGAGCGCCGCGGCGTCGTCGGAGATCTCCAGCCCGGTCGTCCCCTGGCCCGCGATGATGTACGGGTCGTCGTACGGCGGCACCCAGACGTAGCCGTGACGCTCCACCAGCTCCCGCGGGAGGTCGTCCCGCTGCGTCATGTCCACCAGGATCACCTCGGCCCCGTAGGAGCGGGTGTTCTCGATCTTCACCTCGGGCGAGGTGTCCGGCATGACGATGACGGCCTTGATGCCGAGCTCGCGGGCGGCGTAGGCCACGGCCTGGGCGTGGTTGCCGCTGGACTGGGCGACCACGCCGCGCGCCCGCTCCTCGGCCGTCAGCGCCGCCAGGCGGTTGTACGCGCCGCGGATCTTGAACGCGCCGGTGGGCTGGAGGTTCTCCGGCTTCAGATGCAGGCTCCGGCCCGCCCGTCGCCCGCCACCACCCTTGTCCGAACTGCTTCGCAGCGCACCCTCTGACTGGTCCGCCCACGGGCAGGGCATCAGCGGGGTGCGCACCGCGACCCCGGCGATCCGTCGCTGGGCCTCGCGCAGTTCGTCCAGTGTCACCAGGGCCATGTGCGGATCACGCCTTCCGTGTGGCGTCCGTGAACTCGGTGTCGGGCAGTTCGACCGCCCGGTTCTCCCACTTGGTGGAGAGCACGACGGTGGTGCGGGTGCGGGCCACGCCCTTGGTGCCGGAGAGGCGCTTCACGATCGACTCCAGGCCGTCCACGTTGGGAACGCGGACCTTGAGCATGTAGGAGTCGTCGCCCGCGATGAACCAGCAGTCCTCGACGTCGGGCAGGTCACGCAGGCGCCCGGCCACGTCCTCGTGGTCCGCGGCGTCGGTCAGCTGCAGACCGATCAGGGCGGTGACGCCCAGGCCCAGCGAGGCCGGGTTCACCGTGGCGCGGTAGCCGGTGATGACGCCCGCCTGTTCGAGGCGGTTGATCCGGTCGGTGACACTGGGGCCCGACAGGCCGACGAGCCGTCCCAGCTCGGCGTAGGAGGCGCGCCCGTTCTCGCGCAGCGCCTGGATGAGCTGCCTGTCCACCGCGTCCATGGTCGAAAACCTGGCCTTCCAATCGTTGGGGAACCTGCCGACAGTATCCGGAATCAAAAACTCCAGGCCCATGCGGCCCCCGGTTCGCAAAGAAGATACTCCGACGAGGTGACCTCCATCACGTCGAGGTGGCGCCACCGCCCAGTTCACCCGCCCAGCGGAGGTACAGCCGGTGCTCGACCCCGACCGCGTCGAGCACGCGTCCGGCGACGAAATCCACGAGCTGCTGGACACTGGCCGAGCCCGCGTAGAAGCCCGGCGAGGCCGGGATCACGATCGCGCCCTGCTGGTCCAGGTCGGCAAGTTGACGCAGGGTCACCCCGCTGAGCGGGGTCTCCCTGACGCACAGCACGAGCCGACGGCGCTCCTTGAGCGTGACGCTCGCGGCCCGTTGCAGCAGGTCCTTGCTCAGGCCGATCGCGATCCCCGCGACGGCCGCCGCGCTGCACGGCACCACGATCATCCCTTTGGCAGGGTACGACCCGCTGGACGGGCCGGCGGCGAAGTCTCCGGCCGTCCAGTACCGCACGTCGTCCAGCTCGAACGGCTCCGGCTTGCCCCGGTCCAGCGGCCGCTCCAGCCACTCCCGCAGGTCCTCGCGCCAGTGCCCGTCGCGGAACGGGATCCCCGTCTCGTCGATCAACGTCAGCCGCGCCGCGCGGCTGACCACCACGTCCACGGCCTCCCCGGCCCCGAGCAGCCCCCGCACGACCGCAGCCGCATACGGCGTCCCGGACGCCCCCGTCACCCCAACGACCCACGGTTCACGCTTCACGCCATCGACCCTAGCGCCGCCTCAGACCTTGACGATCTCGACTCCGGGCCCACAGAGCAACGTCAGGTCCTCCGGATCAGAGGTGAGCACGGTGACGGGCTTACTCGCCGCCAGTGCCGCCGCCGCGAGGACGGCGTCGCTGGCGTACTTGCGGCCCCGCAGGCCGTGCGTCCGCAGCAGGCCTGCGGACGACTTCATCAGCGGGACCGTCACCTCGACCACGTCGATGCGGGAGAGCACCCAGGCACACCGCGCCTGATTCACGCGCTCGGAGTCCGCCTCCAACACCGTCATCACGGTCGTGGCCACGCGGACGCCTTCCTGCATCGCGGCGGCGACATACGCCACGATCAGGCGGTCGTTCAGGTAGAGCTTGGACAGGCCCTCGGAGTCGAGCAGGAGCGTTCCCGCCATGTTAGGCCGCTGCCCCCTCAGCGGCGCGGCCGTCGCGCCGAAGCACCGCCGCGGCCGCGGCGATCTCCTCGCGGCTCAGCGGACCGTTGTCCGCCTCGAAGTCGGACACGATCTCTGCCAGCCGATCCATGGCCAGCTTCTGCTCGAGCGCCTCGGCAAGATAGGCCGAGAACCCACCCGGCCCGGTGCGCTCACGCACGGTCTCGGCGAGGTCTTCGGGAAGGCTGACGGAGTACTTCCTGCTACCGGACATGCTCCCGATGCTACCGCCGGTAGCATCGGGAGCCAAGGGGCTCTAAAGAGTGAGTCCGCGCAGCGCCAGGTCCAGCAGGGCGAAGCAGAACAGCGAGATCCCGACGAAGCCGTTCACCTGGAAGAAGGCCCGGTTCAGACGGCTCAGGTCACCCGGGCGGACGATGGAGTGCTCGTAGACGAAGGCGGCGCTCACCACCGCCAGGCCCATCCAGAACGCCCAGCCGGCCGCCGTCAGCCACGCGTACCAGCCGAGCAGCAGCATGGTGACCACGTGGGCGGCGCGGGCGCCGTAGAGGGCCTTGGCGACGCCGAAGCGGGCCGGGACGGAGCGGACGCCGTCGGCGCGGTCCGCCATCACGTCCTGGCAGGCGAAGATGAGGTCGAAGCCGCCGATCCAGACGCCGACCGCCAGGCCCAGCACGCAGGCCTCCCAGGACCAGGTGCCGGTGACCGCGATCCACGCGCCGACCGGGCCCATCGCCTGGGCGAGGCCGAGGATCGCGTGCGGGAAGTCGGTGAACCGCTTGCCGTACGGGTAGACGACCATCGGGATCACCGCGATCGGCGCCAGCGCCAGGCAGAGCGGGTTGAGCAGCGCCGCCGCGGCCAGGAAGACGACCAGCGCGACCGCCGAGCCCGTGTACGCGGTCCGCAGCGAGACCGCGCCGGTGACCAGCTCCCGCCCGGCCGTGCGCGGGTTCCGCGCGTCGATCTCGCGGTCGATGATCCGGTTCGCGGCCATGGCGAAGGTCCGCAGGCCGACCATGCACACCGTCACCAGCAGCAGCTGGACCCAGTGCACGTGCGCGTCCTGCAGGAACATCGCCGTCAGCGCGGCGATGTAGGCGAAGGGCAGCGCGAAGACCGAGTGCTCGATCATCACAAGCCGCAGGAACGCCTTCGTTCTGCCGATCTCCGGCGTGGCGACAGCCGTCGTCATGAGAGCCCGTACTCCTTCCAGCGGTTGTCCACGAGTGAGGCCGTGGCGGGGTCCGAGAGCACCATCTCGGGCCAGCCGCCGTCGCGGGTGTAGCCCTCCTCGGGGAGCTTGCGGGTCGCGTCGATGCCCGCCTTGCCGCCCCAGAACTGCTGGTAGGAGGCGTGGTCGAGATGGTCGACCGGCCCCTCCACCACCGACAGGTCACGGCTGTAGTCCACGTTGCCGAGCGCCCGCCAGGCGACCTCGTGGTAGTCGTGGACGTCGCAGTCCGAGTCGACCACGATGATCAGCTTGGTCAGCGACATCATGTGAGCGCCCCAGATCGCGTGCATGACCTTCTGCGCGTGCTTGGGGTACTTCTTGTCGATCGAGACGATCACGCAGTTGTGGAAACCGCCGGCCTCGGGCAGGTCGTAGTCGACGATGTCCGGGACGATCACCTTCAGCAGCGGCAGGAAGAACCGCTCGGTGAACTTGCCCAGCGGGCCGTCCTCGGTCGGCGGGCGGCCGACCACGATGGACTGGAGCAGCGGTCGGCGGCGCATCGTCACGCAGTCGATGGTCAGCGCCGGGAACGGCTCCTGCGGCGTGTAGAAGCCGGTGTGGTCGCCGAACGGGCCCTCGGGCAGCATCTCGTCCGG
The DNA here is from genome assembly GCF_000787815.1 of Streptacidiphilus neutrinimicus. Taxonomy (GTDB): domain Bacteria; phylum Actinomycetota; class Actinomycetes; order Streptomycetales; family Streptomycetaceae; genus Streptacidiphilus; species Streptacidiphilus neutrinimicus. The sequence goes on along the minus strand of NZ_BBPO01000006.1, from coordinate 81,068 downwards.
GTCAAGCCACCCCTCCAGCACGACCTCGGCGTCGGCCGGGACCTGGAGCGGGACGGTCCTGCAGTCGACCATCCTGACGCGCTCGCCGCCGACGAAGCCCGCGAACAGGTACTCGTCGATGTCCCCGGGCAGCGGCGCGGTGGCCGCGTAGGTGACGGCCGGCGGGCAGCCGAAGGCGATCGCGACCGGCAGCTTCTCGCCGCGCCTGGCCGCGACGGCGGCGTGGTTGCGGCTGTCCTTGTGGATCTGCCAGTGCATGCCGATGGTGCGCCTGTCGTGACGCTGCAGGCGGTACAGCCCGAGGTTGCGCACGCCGCTGTCCGGGTCCTTGGTGTGGGTCAGGCCCAGGTTGAAGAAGGACCCGCCGTCCTGCGGCCAGGTGAACAACGCCGGCAGCTGCATCAGGTCCACGTCGTCGCCGGTGAGCACGACCTCCTGGACCTTGGCCTCTCCCGGCTTCACCTTCCTCGGCGGCACGTGCGTCATCCCGGCCAGCTTGCCGAAGGCCTCGCGCACGCCGGTGAAGCCGTGCGGCAGCTCCGGCTTGAGCAGCCCCGCGATCTTCTCGCCGATCTCGTCGGCGGACTTGAGGCCCAGCGCCTTGGCGAGGCGCCGCTCGGTGCCGAAGACGTTCATGGCCAGCGGCATCGCCGAGCCCTTCACGTTCTCGAAGAGCAGCGCCGGTCCCTTGGCCTTCTGGACCCGGTCGACGATCTCACCGACCTCCAGGTAGGGATCGACCTCCACCTTGATGCGCTTGAGGTCGCCCTCGCGCTCCAGCGCCCGGAGGAAGGACCGTAGATCGTCGTAAGCCATGGTGCTCAGTATCCGTCACCGTGTGGTGGCGCCATTCTCCGGGGCCGGGCGCCGAACGCGTGTCGCCGGGCCTCGGGCCGGTTCGGGCGGGGCCGGCCGAGGCATCGTAAGGGCATGTCCTCTCTCGACTACCGCGCACTTCTCTCCGTCGCCGTCGACGAGGCCCGCCGCGGCCTCGCCGAGGGCGGCATCCCCATCGGCGCGGCGCTGTTCGGTCCCGACGGCGAGCTGCTGGGCGCGGGCCACAACCGCCGCGTCCAGGACGGCGACCCGTCCATGCACGCGGAGACGGCCGCGTTCCGCGCGGCCGGCCGCCTGCGCGGCTACCGCCGCACCACGATGGTGACGACGCTCTCCCCGTGCTGGTACTGCTCGGGCCTGGTCCGCCAGTTCGGCATCGGCCGCGTCGTCGTCGGCGAGGCGACGACCTTCCACGGCGGCCACGCGTGGCTCTCCGAGCACGGAGTCGAGATCGTCCTGCTGGACGACCAGGACTGCGTCGGCATGATGACGGACTTCATCCGCACCCACCCGGACCTCTGGAACGAGGACATCGGCGAGTAACCGTTCGGGGCCGCGGGGCCGCGCCCATGTGCGGCTCCTCCGCGCGCGCGGCAAGCCACCGATGAGCGGATGGTCCGAGGCGTGCAGGGCCATCCGCACAGGGTGGTTGCTCGCGCCCACGCTGGGGGCACCTCCCGGCCGAAGGCTGGGGGAGGTGCCGCACATCACCAGAGCCTCGCGCCCCTGGAGGCTCCGCCCCCGAAAGCGGGTCAGCTGTGGCCGAGTTCCTCGGCCGGGGTGCTCTCCTCGACGGAGCCGCCGGAGCGGTCGGGGTGGAGGGGGAGGGGTTCGAGGCTGAGCTCGTCCAGGACCGGCGGGGCCGGGACCACCGGGGCCGGCATCACCGCCGCCTCGGAGTGCGCGCCGCACCCGTACGCCAGCGAGACGATACGGCCGTCCGCGGGGCTGAACTCGTTGCTGCACACGCCGAAGGCCTGGCTGAGCGACGAACCGCTCAGGGGGACTAGGAAGCCGCACGAGACGCACGCCGCCGGCGCCGCCTGCGCCATCGGCGAGTGCGCGCCGAACTCCTTCTCCCAGCGGTCCGCGGCCAGGTTGAGGCCCAGTCGGCTCAGCACACGCGCGCGGCCCATGCCCAGCTCGTTCGCGACGGACGCGATCTCCGCGCGCTCCGTCTCGGGCGCGACCGCGACCCGCTCGCCGTTCGGCTCGATCGCCACGTCCTCGCCGGCGATGCCGGAGAGCCGGTCCTCCGCGAGGACCGAGTTCGGCGCGGGCTCGTCGTCACCGGAGTAGCCGGGCTCCAGGCGCAGGTCGTCCGCCTCGGTGGGGAGCAGGTCGCCGGGGCCGAGGTCGCCGGGGCGCAGGCGCTCGCTCCACGGGACCCACTCCGGCGCGATCAGCGCCTCGGGGCCGGGCAGCAGCACCGTTTCATCGAGAGTGACCTGCTTGGCGCGCGCGGCGCGGGTCACGGTGACCGCCCAGCGCCAGCCTCGGTAGGCCTTCTCCGTCGTGGCGAAATAGTGCGTGACCACGCGGTCGCCCTCGACGTCCAGGCCGAGGTGCGCGCCGACTGCGGTCGCGCCGACCGCCGCGACGGCCGCGTGCCGGGCGAACTCCACGGCCTCGGCGCACAGGCGGTCAGGGGTACGGCTTCGCGTCGTCGCAGCACTCATCACGGACTGATTCTCTCCCAACCATCGTCGCGGCCATAACCACGGACTCCGCACCACCGCCGGGGCGACGAGTGCGCGCGGTTCCGGTCGGACTCCTATTCTTGCCGACCGGCCCGTCCCGTGTCCCGCGTGGACGCGGAACCGGATCCCGAAAGTACCGTGCCAAGTGCCACGGCTTCTCTTTCCCGTCGTGCACCATGGGAGATATGGCCGAGGCGGGAGTGGGCAAGGCGCGGCGCGCGGCGTCCTCCGTGCACCGGTTCGCCTCGGCTGCGGCGGTGCGCACCGGCAAGGTCGCGAACGCGACCGGACGGCGGATCCGCCGCGCCACCTCCGCCGAGGGCGCGGGCGAGTCGGGCCTGGCCAAGCTGATCGAACTGCACGCGGTCAACTCCGCCGGCGACATGATGATCACGCTCGCACTGGCGTCCACCATCTTCTTCTCCGTGCCGACGCACGAGGCGCGCGGGCGCGTCGCGCTGTACCTGCTGATCACCATGGCGCCGTTCGTCCTCCTCGCGCCGGTCATCGGGCCGATGCTGGACAAGATCCCGAGCGGACGGCGCGCCGCCATGGCGGGCAGTCTGCTGGCCCGGGCCGGGCTGGCCTGGATGATGACGGGGGCCATCGCCGGAGCAAGCCTGGCGATCTACCCGTTGGCGCTGGGCGTGCTGGTGGCCTCGAAGGCCTACGGGGTCGTCCGCAGCGTCGTGGTGCCGCGGCTGAGACCGCCACAGCTGCCGCTGGTGAAGGCGAACTCGCGGGTCTCGCTGGCCGGGCTGCTGTCGACCGGCGTCGCCGCCGCGCTCGGCGGGCTGCTGCACCTGATCGGCCCGGACTGGCCGCTGCGCGGCGCGTTCCTGATCTACATCGTCGGCGCCGGGCTCGCCTTCGCGCTGCCGCACACCGTGGACGTGGCCAAGGGCGAGGAGCGCGCCCTCCTGCACGCGGAGGTCACACCGGCCGACGGGGCCAAGGTCGGGCTGCGGACGGTCGGCCCCGGCGTCGTGCTGGCGCTGGGTTCGGAGAGCGCGCTGCGCGTGCTGTTCGGCTTCCTGACCTTCTTCCTGGCCTTCCTGGTGCGCGAGCATCCGCTCGCCGGGCTGCCGGCCACGGCGTCGCTGGGCCTGGTCGCCGCGGCGCTGGGCATCGGCAACACGCTCGGCACGGTCGTCGGCGCCTGGATGCGCACGAAAGGCCCTGAGACGCTCGTCACGTTGATGGTCGCACTCGCGTTCGTGTCCTCCCTGGCCGCCGCGATCCTCTTCGGCGCCCTCACGGTCGTGCTGCTCGCCTTCGTCTCCGGCTTCGCCCAGTGCATGGGCAAGGTGGGCCTCGACGCCCTCATCCAGCGCGACGTGCCGGAAGCCGTCCGGACCTCGGCGTTCGCCCGTTCGGAGACCGTGGTCCAGCTGACCTGGGTGATCGGCGGCGGCCTCGGGATCGTGCTGCCGCTGGTCGGGGAGGTCGGCATGGCCACCGCCGCCGCGCTGATGGGGGTCGCCCTGGTGTGGTCCGTCCGGACCCGGCTCACGCTTCGGCCGCGGCACGCGACGGCAGCCCCCGACGTGGCGTGATCGTCGCGGGACGGTAGCCTGCCACCATGAGTCTCAACCGCGGTGTCGCCGCCCTTGGAGCCGTCGCCGTCGTGGGCGCCGCGACGCTCGGTATCACGCTTCCGATCGCCGCCCACTACGCGCCCTCGGTCGCCCGGGTCTCCGTCGTGGCCGGCTCCCACTGGACGCAGATCGCCCCCCTCGACAACTGCTACAAGGGCGGCAAGGCCCTGAGCACGGCCGACCAGGCCAAGTGCAGCGCGTCGATCAAGGCAGCGCTGAGCGACGACAAGAAGATGCCGACGGCGATCGTGCCGAGCGCGAACGGCAACTTCGGCATCAACGTCGACCAGCCGATCACCAAGAACGGCTGGGTCGCGCGCACCGGCAGCGGCTTCCTGGTACAGCACCAGACCAACGCCTACGCGGGTCCGCTGTCCATCGCCCAGGTCCTGACGACCCAGGACCCGACCACGGGTCAGACCACGACGTCCAACACCGGCCCGATCCTGATCGTGGAGACCGACAAGGGCGGCAAGGGCATCTACGGCGAGTGGCTGCTCCAGCTCAAGGTCGCCGGCAGCTGAACCGCGCCCTGACGGCCCGTTGACCTCCCCGCGCGTTCTCGTCGTCACCGCCGTCGCTCCCGAAGCGGCGGCGGTGCTTCGTGGTGCTGGCGCGGCGCTGCCGCACGCGGACGAGGTCACGCGGACCCTGCCCGGCGGCTACCCGCTGACGGCCCTCGGCCCGGTGGACGTGGTGATCGGCGGCGTCGGCCCCGCCGCGGCGGCCGCGGCCACGGCGACGGCCCTCGCACTCGCCCCGACGGCCTACGGCCTCGCCGTCTCCTCCGGCATCGCGGGCGGCTTCGCCCCCGCGGCCCCGGTCGGCTCGGCGGTCGTCGCCGAGGCGATCGTCGCGGCGGACCTGGGCGCGGCGACGCCCGACGGCTTCGCCGACGTCACCGAGCTGGGCTTCGGACGCGTCCGGCACGCCTGCGCCTTCGTCGACCCGGTCGTCCGGCGCCTGCGCGACGCCGGGCTCCCGACGGCCACCGGCCCCGTTCTGACGGTCTCCACCGTCACCGGCAGCGCGGAGCGCGCGGCCGAGCTGCTGCGGCGTCACCCGGACGCGGTGGCCGAGGCCATGGAGGGTTTCGGCGTCGCGGAGGCGGCGGCCGGACACGGCGTCCCCGTGTTGGAGCTGCGGACCGTCTCCAACGCGGTCGGCCCCCGCGACCGCGCCGCCTGGCGCATCGGGGAGGCGCTGGCCGCCCTGGCGGACGTCCACGCGCGGGTGCCGTACGAGACACTGGTCCGGTGACTTCTTCCAACCCGGCCCTCAGTATCGCCTTCTCCCCCTGCCCGAACGACACCTTCGTCTTCCACGCCTGGGCCGACGGCCTGGTCGCGGGGGCGGTGCCGCCCGAGGTCACCTTCGCCGACATCGACATCACGAACGGCCTGGCCGAGCGCGGCGAGCTCGACGTCCTGAAGATCTCCTACGCGCAGTTGCCGTGGGTCCTCTCCGAGTACGCCCTGCTCCCCTGCGGCGGCGCCCTGGGCCGCGGCTGCGGCCCCCTGGTCCTCACGGGCCCCGACGCCTCCTCCGAGCCCGCCGCGCTGCGCGGCGCCACCGTGGCCGTCCCGAGCGAGCGCTCCACCGCGTACCTGCTGTTCCGGCTCTGGGCGGCGGAGGCCGTCCCCGGCGGCCTCGGCGAGATCGTGGTCATGCCGTTCCACGAGATCATGCCGGCGGTGCGCGACGGCAAGGTCGACGCGGGTCTCGTCATCCACGAGGCGCGGTTCACCTACCAGAACTACGGCCTGCGCTGCCTCGCGGACATGGGCGAGGCGTGGGAGTCCGCGACCGGCCTCCCGATCCCGCTCGGCGCGATCGTCGCCCGCCGCTCGCTCGGCGCGGAGCGCCTCGCGGCGCTGGCGGACACCGTCCGCGCCAGTGTCCGCGCCGCGTGGGCGGAGCCCGCGCTCTCGCGGGACTACGTGATGTCGCACGCCCAGGAGATGGACCCCGCGGTGGCGGACCAGCACATCGGCCTCTACGTGAACGAGTTCACCGAGGACCTCGGCGAAGCCGGCTACGCCGCGGTCCGCGCCCTCCTCACCCGCGCCGCGTCCGAGGGCCTGACCCCGGCCGTCCCGGACGAGCTCCTGGCCTTCCCTTCCTGAGGTTCCGCTCCCGCCTCAGGTTGCAGCACGCGAGGGGCGCGGGGAACTGCGCGACGAGCCACCGTTGAGCGGGTGGTCCCCAACGCGCGGGGCCATCCGCACAGGGTGGATGCTCGCGCCCACGCTGGGGGCGCCTCCCGGCCGAAGGCTGGGGGAGGAGCCGCACATCAGCAGAGCCCCGCGCCCCTGGGGCAGTGCACCTACACGTCCAGTTGGTCGGCGACGTGGTGGAGGAGGGTGGCGATGCGCTTGCCGACGGGCTTGTCGGGGTAGCGGCCCTTCTGGAGGCCCGGGATGATCTTCTCCAGCACCGTGGTGAGGTCCTGGACCATCGCCGCGAGCTCGTCCGGCTTCTTGCGGGACGCCGCGGCCAGCGACGGGGCCTCCTCCAGGAGTGTCACGGTCAGCGCCTGGTCCCCCCGGTGGCCGGCGACCACGCCGAACTCGACCCGCTGGCCGGGCTTCAGCGACTCCACTCCGACAGGCAGCGCCTTGGAGTGGACGAACACGTCGCCGCCGTCGTCGCGCGAGAGGAAGCCGAAGCCCTTCTCAGTGTTGAACCACTTCACTTTGCCCGTAGGCATGGGGAGACCTCGTCGTTGGGTGAGTCGTTGAGTCGGAGTGTGTCGTACGGGGGTGCGGCACCCCACCGGTGACCGGTGGTGACCACGGAGCGCCGCAGGCGAACTAGCGCTGGGCCATTGTTCCAGGTCGGAGCCGAAATGATCGACCGGATTGCTCCGCCGGAGGCACCTGCGCCACGGCCGACCGACGTGTCGTCCAGATCGGGGACATGGCGCACCTCCTCATCGAACAGCCTGGTCACGCCACAGCGGTCCCGCTGCGCGCACGCACGGTCCCCGTGCGTGACGTGCATACCCGGCCGGGGCACTCCGCTAACCCCGTGCGCGCCGCGCACCTGTGCGGACCCGTTAGCGTGGAGGGTGTGAACGCTGACTCCCTCTCCCGCGCGCAGGACCCGGCCGCCCCCGGCGACCGGCTGGTCCGTGTCGGGGCGATCCTCTTCGCAGTCGGCGCGGTGGCGACCATCGCCACGGTGCTGCCGCTCTTCCTCGGTCTGCACCGGCTGCCGACGCCCGCGTACTTCGTCTGCATGGTGATGCCGCTGGGCTTCGCGGTCGCGCTCACGGGCCTGTTCGTCTCGGCCCGCTCGCAGAAGCGTCAGGTCGCCGCCAAGTAGTCGTCCAGCCAGGCCGGGAACCCGGTGAGGTCCGGCAGGACCACGCCCGCACCGGCCGCGCGCAGGCTCGCCGCGTCGTAGGGCCCGGTGGGGACCGCGACCGGGAAGGCGCCCGCCTCGCGTGCGCCCAAGACGTCGCCCAGGTGGTCGCCGACGTAGACCCGCACGCCCTCGGCGCGCAGCGCCTCGGCCTTGCCCGCGGCGAAGACGTCGCCGTGCAGCGCGTCGACGCGCATCTCCAGCGCCTCCAGGTTGAGCCGCGCGTTGGGCGTGTGCTTGCCGGTCACCACGACCGTCCGCCCGCCGGCCGCGCGCACCGCGGCGAGCGCCGCCACCGCGCCCGGCAGCGGGGTGACCCCGGCGACCCCGTACTCCGCGTAGAGCTTCCGGTACCGGTCCGCCATGGCCTCGACCTCGTCGGCCGGGAACCAGTTCGCCATCTCGACCTCGACCGGCGGTCCGAGGCGGGAGCAGACGAGCGCGGTGTCGATGTCCGTGCCGGTCTCCTCAGCCAGGTACGCGTAGGCCCGGGCGATCCCGGGCCGGGAGTCGATCAGTGTCATGTCGAGGTCGAACCCGACGGCCAGCGGAGGGAGCGGCGTCAACGGCGTCATGGCCTTCACCCTAATCGGGCCCGCTGTGGGCGATACTGCGAACTAGAACAGACCGGGAGAGACGGGGACGAAAGGTTCGGGAGGCCCGATGCCGCGCGCCTACTCGCGCAGGGCGCTGCTCGGCGCGCTCGGCGCTTTCGGCGCGTCCGCCGCGCTGGCGGGCTGCAAGGGCGACAACGGCTTCCCGCCCGACTCCGGCTCCGCCGCCAGCCCGACGTCGAGCCAGAGAGGCGGCGGGCTGCTCGCCGTCCAGGCCGCCCCCGGCAGTTCCTCCCCCTCGCCACCACCCACCAGAACCGTCCACGCCGCGACCGGCCCGGTGCAGGTCCCGGCCGCGCCCCGACGGGTCGTCGTGCTCGGCACCGCGGAGCTCGACTCCGCGCTGGCCCTCGGCTTCACGCCGGTGGGGGCGGCGCGCCCCGCCTTCGACAGGGGCCTCCCGGACTACTACCCCACCGGCTGGCTCTCCCCCGTCCGCCAGGTCGGCGTCGTCGGCACGCCGGACCTCGCGGCGATCAAGCGGCTGCGGCCCGACGTGATCCTGTCCAGCCGCTCCGTCGACGGCACGCGCTTCCAGCAGTTGTCGGCGATCGCACCGACCGTTCTGACCGAGACGACCGGCGCGTCCTGGAAGCAGGACTTCCAGCTCCACGCGCAGGCCCTCGACGCGCAGTCCGTCGCCGACGCGATCACCTCCGCCTACCAGGGCCACGTCCGCGAGGTCACCGCCGCGCTGGGCGGCCCGGGCGCGACCCACCGGCAGCAGATCAGCGTGGTCCGCTTCGTCCAGGACCAGAGCCCGAGCGTCATCGCCGCCCACAGCTTCCTCGGCGTCCTGCTCGCCGACGTGCAGCTGGGCCGTCCGGCCGCGCAGAACGCGCCGACGGAGTCGGTCCCGCTCCCCACGACGGACCAGCTCGACGCGGCGGACGGCACGACGATCCTCTACTCCACCTACGGCGACCCGGCCAAGGCCCAGACGAACGAGGTGCTGAACAGCTCCGCGTGGAAGAACCTCGCGGCGGTCAAGGCGGGACGCGCCCACGCGGTCGACGATCAGCTCTGGAACCAGGGCGTCGGCTACCTCGGCTCCGACCTGATCCTGGCTCAACTGCGGCGCTACTTGGGTGGTTAGCGACCGATACGTGCCAAGAGTCTTGTGATGCCCGTCACTCGGGAACACCATGTCACCATGCCGACGACAACGACGCAGGAGCAGCGGGACCACCGGTCGCAACGCGAGCGTGAGCGCGCGGCCGCGGCACGCAAGGCCTTCATCGCGGAGAGCTTCGACCTGGTCGCGGACACCTACGGGACGGTTGACCGCGCGTTCTTCGAGACAAGCGGCACGCGCCTCGTCGAACACGCCGCCCTGCGCCCGGGCGACCGCGTCCTCGACCTCGGCTGCGGCCGCGGCGCGGTGCTGTTCGCCGCCGCGACGGCGGTCGGCCCCGACGGATACGTGGCGGGCCTCGACCTCTCCCCCGGCATGGCCCACGCCACGGCCGCCGACATCGCCCGGCGGGGCCTGCGCAACGTCACCGCCCGCGTCGGCGACGCGGAGGACCCGGGCTTCCCCTCCGGCTCGTTCGAGGCCGTGCTGGCCGGGCTGATGATGTTCATCACCCCCGATCCAGCCGCGGTGCTGCGCGCGGCGCATCACATCCTCGTCCCCGGCGGCCGCTTCGCCATGTCGAGCTGGGGCGGACTGGTCGACCCCCGTTGGACCCGCCCGCTGGACGCGGCGCTGGCCTTCCTCGACGACCCCGTCCCCGCGTCGTCCCCGCGCCAGGGCGCACGCGGCGGCCACCCGGCGTTCGACTCCGCCGAGTCGATCGCGGACCTGTTCCGCTCGTGCGGCTTCGCCGAGGTGCGGACGGTGGAGGAGTCGTCGGCGCGGGTGATCGAGAGCGGCGAGGAGTGGTGGCGCTCGCAGTGGTCGTCGGGGCGCCGGATCTGGCTGGAGAAGATCCCCCCGGACCGCCGCGCCGCGGCGAAGGCGGCGGCCCTCGCCGCCCTCGACGACCTCCGGGACTCCGAGGGAACGCTGCGCACCGAGACGCACCTGCGGCTCACGTCAGCCGTGCGGGTGCCCTGAGGCACGAACCACCCTGTGCGGATGGCCCTGCGCGTTCGGAGCGCTAGCTACGTGGGTGGTTGGTCGCGCCCACGCCGGGGGCACCTCCCGGCCGAAGGCTGAGGGAGGGCCGCACGTCAACGGAGCCCCGCGCCTAGCGCGGAGCTGAGTCAGCGGCGGGTGATGCGCCAGGCGAGAAAGGCGGCGGACAGGGCCGAGGAACCGCGGAGCCACAACGCGTACGCGTTGTGGGTCGCGGTGGCGACCTGCGCGTTCGTCAGGGCCGGGTGGCCCGTGTGGCCGGACTTGCTGTAGAGCCAGAAGCCGCAGGCCGCGGCCATCAGGCCGGGGATCCACAGGGCGGCGACCCGGCCGACGCCGTGGCCGAACCTGCGGCCCGCGTAGGCGAGGAGCCAGCCGAGGATCGCGATGTACCAGAGGCCCGTCACCGCGCCGCCGACCAGCACCAGCGTGGCCAGGGCCTCCACGAACGGGATCGGCGCGCGGGGCACGGAACCCGCCGCGCCCGCCGTCGCGCCGCCGCGGAGCCGTCGGAGCAGGCCCGGCCTCGGCTGCGCCGCCGCCTGCCGGCCGGTGTCGCCGAGCCCGTTCACGCCCGCGCCGGTCGCCGCCGCTGCCGCCGCGGGCTGCGCCGCGGGGAGGCCGGTGACCGGGTCGACGACCGCCGTGCCCTCGGGGACGAGGAAGTCGCCCTCGAAGGATCCCGACCAGCCGGGCGGCTGGATCATCCGAACGCCGCCCGCGCCGGGGAAGCCTCCGCCGCCGGACTCGAAGGTCCACCACTGCGCGCCCGTCGCCGGCACGCTGCCGGCGTCCGCGCGGACGAACTCCGCGCGGCCCTCGAGCGACGGCGCGCCGCCCTGCGTCGGGACGGATCTGGGAACGGAGGGAGTCGTACGTGCCGACGGGCCCGGGGCGGAGGCCGTCGGGACCGCGGGACCGGAGCCGACCGCGCCGCCGCCCCCGGCCGCGCGGCGGACCACCTGCTCCGGCGTGCCCAGGCCCGCGAGGATCTTGCGCACGGAGCCGACCTCGGCGCGCGCCGAGGAAGAGCGCGCGGACGAGGAGTTGGCGGCCCGCTGGGAGTCGATGGCCTGGCGCAGGTCGTTCACGAGGCGGACGCGCTCCGCCGCCGTCAGGCCCCCTGTCTGGCCGGCGAGATCGCCCACACGGCTCAGATAGTCGTAGACCAGCTGCTCGCTCTCGATGCCCATCGCGCTTCCCCGCCCTCCCCGCAACCACCGCCGGCGTCAGCTTAGGGTGCGTCGTGCAGACGTCACGGCCTTACCCGGAGAACCGCTGCCGTACTCGCGGTCGGTCAGGGGCCGCCCCGCATCGCAGCAAGTAATCTGAGGCGGATGAGCACCGGGAGAACCGAGGAGTCGCACGACGGCGTCCGCACGCTGCCCCGCACCCTCGCCGAGGACCTGCGCGGCCGCGACGACGCCGCGCTCGCCGCGCTGCTGCGGGCGCGGCCGGATCTCGTGCACCCGGTGCCCGCGGACCTGAGCCAACTGGCCACCCGCAGTGCGACGCGGGCCAGTGTGATCCGTGCGCTGGAGCGGCTGGACCGGTTCACCCTCCAGGTCGCCGAGGCGCTGGCCGTGGCGGCGGACCCGTGCACGCCGCCGCAGCTGCGCGCGCTGCTGGGCGCGGACCAGGACCCGGAGGTCGAGGCGGCGTTCGAGCCCGCCGTGGCGGCGCTGCGCGACGCGGCGCTGGTCTGGGGCGGGCCGGAGCGGCTGCGGCTGGTGCGCACCGCGCGGGACGTGCTGGCCCCGGCGGGCGGGCAGTCGGGGCCGACCGGCCTCGGCCCCCTGTACGCGGAGGCGGGCGCGGGGCTGTCCCCGGCCCGACTGCAGGGGATGCTCGCGGACGCCGGGCTGCCCAGCACCCACGACCAGGTGAGCGCGCTGGCCGCGCTCAGCAGTCTGTTCGCCGACCGCAAGCGGGCCGACGCGCTGCTCGCCCGCGCGCCGGAAGGCGCGCGGGGCGTGCTGTCCAAGCTGACCTGGGGGCCGCCGTTCGGCGCGTCCCCGCCGCGCGTGGTCCGGGCCGCGGACGCGCGGACCCCGGTCGAGTGGCTCCAGGCCTGCGGCCTGCTGCTGCCTGCGGGCCGGGACGCGGTGGTGCTCCCCCGCGAGGTCGCCCTGCATCTGCGCGGCGGCCTGGCCCACCGTCAGGTGGAGCCGGTCGCGCCGCCGGTGACCTCGGCCCGGAGCGTCGAGCCGGATCAGGCGGACCACGCGGCCGCCGCGCAGGCGTTCACGGCCGTGCGGACGGTCGAGGAGGCGCTGAGCCTGTGGAGCACCGAGTCGCCCTCGGTGCTGCGCGCGGGCGGTCTCGGCGTCCGCGACCTGCGGCGCACCGCGCAGGCCCTGGACCTTTCCGAGCCCGGCACCGCCTTCTGGCTCGAACTCGCTTACGGAGCGGGCCTGGTGGCCCCGGACGGCGAGGTGGAGGAGCGCTGGGCGCCCACCCCCGCCTACGACGAGTGGCTGCGCCGGCCCGTCGCGGAGCGGTGGCTGCTGCTGGCCCGCGCCTGGCTCGCCGCGACCCGCGTGGCCGCGCTGGTCGGCACCAAGGACGCCAAGGACAAGGTGCTCCCTCCGCTCGGCAGCGGCCTCGACCGCGCGCTCGCGCCGGTGCTGCGCCGTGACGTGCTCGGCCTGCTGGCCTCCCTGCCGGGGGGCAGCTCGGCGGACGTGCGGGCGCTGACGGCCCGGATCACCTGGGAGCACCCGCTGCGCGGCGGCGAGCTGCGCGACCAGCTGGTCGCCTGGACGGTCGCGGAGGCCGAGGATCTCGGCCTCACCGGCCGCGGCGCGCTCGCGCGTTTCGCTCTGCCGCTCCTCGACGGCGACGAGGCGTCCGTCCTCGGCCGCCTGGCCCCGCTGCTGCCGGAGCCGCTGGACCAGGTGATCCTGCAGCCCGACCTCACCGCGATCGCCCCCGGCCCGCTGCGCACACCGCTGGCGCAGACCCTCGCCGTCGCGGCGGACGTGGAGTCCAAGGGCGGCGCGACGGTCTACCGCTTCACCCCCGACTCCGTCCGCCGCGCCCTCGACGCCGGGCGCAGCGCGGCGGAGCTCCACACCTTCCTCGCGGAGCACTCCAGCACGCCGGTGCCGCAGCCGCTGACCTACCTCGTCGACGACGTGGCCCGCCGCCACGGCCGACTGCGCGTCGGCGCGGCCTCGGCGTACCTGCGCTGCGACGACGACGCCCTGCTGGACGAGCTGCTCGCGGACCGCCGCGCGGCGCAGCTGCGGCTGCGCCGCCTCGCCCCCACGGTGCTGGCCGCGCAGGCCGATCCGGCAACGGTGCTGGGGCAGCTCCGCACGATGGGCTACGCCCCCGCGGCGGAGACCGCCGAGGGCGACGTCATGATCACTCGCCCGGACGCGCGCCGCACACCCCCGCGCACGCCTCCGGCGCCCGTCCCCGACGGCCCGCCCCCGGTCACCCAGGGCCTGCTGACCGCCGCGGTCAAGGCCATTCGCGCGGGCGACCGCGCCGCCACGGTGAGCCACCGCGTCCCGACCCCGGGGCCGCTCCCCCGCACCCCGGCCGCGGAGACCCTGGCCACCCTCCAGACCGCCGTCCTCACCGGCGACGCCGTCTGGATCGGATACGTCAACGCGGACGGCGCGGCCAGCCAGCGCGTCATCGAACCCGTCCGCGTCGAGGGCGGCTTCGTCACCGCCTTCGACCAGGTCCACGAGGAGGTTCGCACCTTCTCCCTGCACCGCATCACCGGCGTCGCGGAACTGGCCGACGACGAGGCGTAACGGCCGAGGCCCCACGGCGAGCCGCGAAACGGTTCGTCCTCACCCGAAGGTGTGGTGTGCACGTCGCTGCCCGCCGCTACCGTGGGACCGAGCGCTTGAATCCCGTCCATGGGAGGGACCATGACCGCTGAGCCCATGCACGACTGGCCGTACCCCTGGCCTCGCCCGCCGGAGGGCGGCTACACCGTGGACGACTTGCTGACCTTGCCAGACCTCCCGCCGCACACAGAGCTGATCGACGGGAGCCTGGTCTTCGTGAGTCCGCAGAAGGAGTTCCACACCCTGATGCTCTTCCTGCTGGAAGCCGGTCTTCGGGCACTCGTGCCCGACGATCTGCGGGTGCGGCGCGAAATGGCGGTCGTCATAGACCGCCAGAACTCACCCGTACCCGATGTGTGCGTGGTGAAGGCAACGGCTACCGGACCTGGCAGGACTCGCTATGGGGTGGAGGACGTCGTGCTGGCGATCGAGGTCGTCTCCCCCGAGTCCGCGTCCCGTGACCGGGACACCAAGCCCCACAAGTACGCCCGCGCGGGGATCGGACACTACTGGCTCGTCGACAGTCCTGCGGGCGAGAACCGGCCGGTCCTCAGCACCTACCAGCTCGACCCCGACAAGCGCAGCTATGTCCTGACCGGCATCCACCACGACCGTCTCGTCCTCGACGTCCCCTTCCCGATCGACATCGACCTCACCGCCATCGACAAGCTGTAACGGCATCCGCTTTCCGCTCCGCCGCGCGATGCGGGACACTGGGTGTTTGGCCATCGCCCGGACCGGAGGAGACGCACGTGCACGACGGGCCGCTGATCGTTCAGTCCGACAAGACCCTGCTGCTGGAGACCGGGCACACCCTGGCCGACGAGTGCCGGCGCGCCATCGCGCCGTTCGCGGAGCTGGAGCGGGCGCCCGAGCACGTGCACACCTACCGGGTAACGCCGCTCGGCCTGTGGAACGCGCGGGCGGCAGGGCACGACGCCGAGCAGGTCGTGGACGCGCTGGTGCGCTTCTCCCGCTACCCCGTGCCGAACGCGCTGCTGGTCGACATCGCGGACACCATGGACCGCTACGGCCGCCTCCGGCTGAGCAAGGACCCCGTGCACGGCCTGGTGCTGACCGCCACCGACCGGCCGGTGCTGGAGGAGGTGCTGCGGTCCAAGAAGATCGCTCCGCTGGTCGGCCCGCGGATCGACCCGGACACGGTGGTCGTGCATCCCTCCGAGCGCGGGCAGATCAAGCAGATGCTGCTCAAGCTCGGCTGGCCGGCCGAGGACACCGCCGGCTACGTCGACGGCGAGGCGCACCCGATCGAGTTGGCCCAGGACGGCTGGAAGCTGCGCGCCTACCAGGAGCAGGCCGCCGAGGGCTTCTGGCACGGCGGCTCGGGCGTCGTCGTGCTGCCCTGCGGCGCCGGCAAGACGCTGGTCGGGGCTGCCGCGATGGCCAAGGCCAAGGCGACCACCTTGATCCTGGTCACCAACACCGTCTCCGCCCGCCAGTGGAAGCACGAGCTGGTCAAGCGCACCTCCCTCACCGAGGAGGAGATCGGCGAGTACAGCGGCGCGCGCAAGGAGATCCGCCCGGTCACCATCGCGACGTACCAGGTGATGACGACCAAGCGGAAGGGCGTCTACCCCCACCTGGAGCTGTTCGACTCCCGTGACTGGGGTCTGATCGTCTACGACGAGGTGCACCTGCTGCCCGCGCCGGTCTTCAAGTTCACCGCCGACCTGCAGGCGCGCCGCCGCCTCGGCCTGACCGCGACGCTGGTGCGCGAGGACGGACGCGAGGGCGACGTCTTCTCACTGATCGGGCCCAAGCGCTTCGACGCCCCGTGGAAGGAGATCGAGGCGCAGGGCTACATCGCCCCCGCGGACTGCTGCGAGGTGCGGGTCACCCTCACCGACTCCGAGCGGCTCGCCTACGCCACCGCGGAGCCGGAGGAGCGGTACCGGTTCTGCGCCACCACGGCGACCAAGCGCCGCGTCACCCAGGCGCTGGTCGAGAAGCACCGGGGCACGCCCACGCTCGTCATCGGCCAGTACATCGACCAGCTCGACGAGCTCGGCGAGGCGCTGGACGCGCCGGTCATCAAGGGCGAGACGACGAACGCACAGCGCGAGAAGCTGTTCGACGCCTTCCGGGAGGGCGAGATCAGCGTGCTGGTGGTGTCCAAGGTCGCCAACTTCTCCATCGACCTGCCCGAGGCGACGGTGGCGATCCAGGTCTCGGGGACCTTCGGCTCACGCCAGGAGGAGGCCCAGCGGCTGGGCCGGGTGCTGCGTCCCAAGGCGGACGGGCACATGGCGCACTTCTACTCGGTCGTGGCCCGGGACACCATCGACCAGGACTTCGCCGCGCACCGGCAACGGTTCCTGGCCGAACAGGGCTACGCCTACCGGATCGTGGACGCGGACGACGTGCTGTGACCGGCCGCCCGGTCAGGCCTGCTTGAGCACATCCTCGGGAAGGCCGTCATGGCCGAGGACGACGACGGAGAAGGCCGTGGCGGCGAGGATGCCGACGCCGCGGGCGCAGGCCGCGATCGGATTGCGCGGCTTGCGCGCCGCCTTGGGGGCGCCACCGGCGACGACGTGCGGATGCGGGGTACGGGGGCGGGGGTCGATGGGTGCGGTAGCCATGTCTCCACGCTAGATTTCCGGCCCCCTGAAATCGTCAGCCCAATGGCCCATTCCGCAGGGCCCTCGGGCTCATCCCGCAGAGGGACACGGCCTCGTCCGCACGTCAGGGTTACCCCTGATATCCGCTGGATAAAAAGGGATTCGCCCACCGGTCGTTCGTGGGTATAGGGTGTCCGGTCTGCCGCCTCCCCGGGGACGCACGTGGGGAGGCGCCGCCCGGACGGAAACCGGGTGGCTCTCAAATTCCACCGCAGACTTTTGAGACCGCTGCGCGCCGGACACCCCCGGTGTTCCGCAGCCGGGAAGGCTCCTCCGTGCCTGCGCACACCCCCGCCCCCACGAACCCGCTCGATCGCGAGCGCGCCCATCTCGCCTCCTCCCGGGCCGCGCTGCGCGCCATGCGCGAGGACGTGGAGGCGCTCGACATCAAGGACGTGACCGGCAACTGGGTCAACGCCGCGATCCTCGCCCGGGAGATCGACGACCGCATCAAGGCCCTGGCCGACCTCGCCGACACCCCCCTCTTCTTCGGCCGGCTCGACTTCCTGACCGCGCCCGGCGCGGATCTGGCGGAGGGCGGCGACGGCGAGCAGTTCTACATCGGCCGGCGTCACGTCCACGACGGCGACGGCGACCCGATGGTCATCGACTGGCGCGCGCCCGTCTCCCAGACCTTCTACCGGGCCAGCAAGAAGGACCCGATGGACGTGGGGCTGCGCCGCCGCTTCGGCTACACCGGCGGCGAGTTGACCGCCTACGAGGACGAGCACCTCACCGACCCGGAGGAGCAGCAGGGCGCCAGCGCGCTGCTCACGGCGGAGATCGAGCGCCCGCGCGTCGGCCCGATGCGCGACATCGTCGCGACGATCCAGCCCGAGCAGGACGAGATCGTCCGCGCCGACGTGCACGGCACGGTCTGCGTCCAGGGGGCGCCCGGCACCGGGAAGACCGCCGTCGGCCTGCACCGTGTCGCCTACCTGCTCTACGCCCACCGCGAGCGCCTCGCCCGCACCGGCACCCTCGTCATCGGCCCGAACCGGTCCTTCCTCCACTACATCGAGCAGGTCCTGCCGGCGCTGGGCGAGTTGGACGTCGCCCAGGCCACCGTCGAGGAGCTCGTCGCCCACGTCCCGCTGCGCGGCGAGGACTCCACCGAGGCGGCCCGGCTCAAGGGCGACGCGCGGATGGCGGAGGTGCTGCGCCGCGCCGTCCGGTCCGGCATCACCCTGCCGACGGAGGGCTGCGTCGTGGTCCGCGGCTCGCGCCGCTGGCGCGTCGCCTCCTACGAACTGGAGGAGATCGTCCGCGAGCTGATGGACCGCGACATCCGCTACGGCGCGGCCCAGGCCGCGCTCCCGCAGCGGATCGCGCACGCCGTGCTGGTGAAGATGGAGCAGGCGGGCGAGGCCCCCGACGA
Source organism: Streptacidiphilus neutrinimicus (assembly GCF_000787815.1). Classification (GTDB taxonomy): domain Bacteria; phylum Actinomycetota; class Actinomycetes; order Streptomycetales; family Streptomycetaceae; genus Streptacidiphilus; species Streptacidiphilus neutrinimicus. The sequence continues at coordinate 63,044 of NZ_BBPO01000006.1, read as the reverse complement.
CCGCGTCCAGGACGCCGTCGCGCGCAACCCCGCCGTGAAGGCGACCGCCAAGGCGCTGTGGCCGCCGGTGGACCCGGCCAAGCTGGTGCTGCGGCTGCTCTCCGAGCCGGAGTTCCTGGCGCAGTGCGCCGAGGGTCTGCTGACGCCGGAGGAGCAGGCGACGGTGCTGTGGCCCAAGCCCGGCCGGAGCGTCAAGACCGCTCCGTGGACGCCCGCCGACGCGACCCTCGTCGACGAGGCGCGCGACCTGGTCGAGCGGACCTCCTCGCTCGGCCATGTCGTCCTCGACGAGGCGCAGGACCTCTCCCCCATGCAGTACCGCGCGGTGGGACGACGCTGCACGACGGGTTCGGCGACGATCCTGGGCGACATCGCGCAGGGCACGACGTCGTGGTCCACCGACTCGTGGGCGACCGCCCTGCACCACCTGGGCAAGCCCGGCTCGCGCGTGGAGGAGCTGACGACCGGCTTCCGCGTCCCCGGCGAGGTCATCGACTACGCCTCCCGGCTCCTCCCCGCGATCGCGCCCGGCCTGGCGCCCGCGACCTCGATCCGCACCGCGGCCGACACGCTGACCATCCGTCGCGTGGACGGCTCCACCGCGCCGCAGGACGCGGACGCGCTGGACGCCGCCTCCGCGCTCGCCCCGGCGACCCCGCCGGCCCTGACCGACGCCGTCGTGACGGCGGTCCAGGCCTCACTGCGGCACGAGGGCAGCATCGGCCTGGTCGCCGCGGACGCCCGGATCCCGGTCCTCGGCGCGGCGCTGACGGCAGCCGGGCTGCCGTATCTGGAGCCCGGAACGGAGACGAACGCGGAGAGCAGGCTCACCCTGGTCCCGGCGTCACTGGCCAAGGGCCTCGAGTACGACTACGTGGTCCTCGACGAACCCGCCGCCATCGTCGACGGTGAGGCGGACCTCCGCACGGGCCTGCGCCGCCTCTACGTCTGCCTCACCCGCGCCGTCTCCGGCCTCGACGTCCTCCACACCCGCCCCCTGCCGACGGCGCTCGGGTAACCCCGAAGGGCCAGTTGCCTGCCTCAGGGCGCCAGGCTCCGCTGATGTGCGGCCCCCCGCGTTCGCGAGCCCGCGTATCAGCTACGCGGCGACGGGCTCGGCGTCGAGCAGGCGGCGCCACTGCTGGACGAGGCCGGCGTCCAGCGGGCTGGTCCAGCCCGCGCTGCGGACCATCGTGCCGACGTGGAAGCCGTCGATGCCCGCCGCGCGGAGGCGCGGGATGTGCGGGGTCTTGAGGCCGCCGCCGACGAGGATCCGCGGGCGGTAGCCGGGGGCGCCCGCGCGGGACGCCTCCTGCGCGAGGACGTCCATGCCCGAGGCCACGCCCGCGCTGCTGCCGGCGGTGAGCACGGTGTCCAGGCCGGGGAGGCCGTCGATCGCCGCGCGGACGTCCTCGCGGGAGGCCGCGTTGTCCAGCGCGCGGTGGAAGGTCCACCGGCAGCCGGGGATGGCGTCCAGCAGGGTGCGCACCGACGCCAGGTCGAGCTCCCCCTCGGGAGTGAGGAAGCCGAGGACGAACTCCTCCGCCCCCTCCGCGCGCAGCGCCTGCGCCTTCGCGCAGAGCGCGTCGAGGTCGCGGACCACGAAGCCGTCGCCGTCGCGGAGCATGACCCGCAGCGGCACGTGCACCGCGGCCCTGATCCGGACGAACTCGGCGAGGTCGGGCGTGAGCCCGTCGGCCGCCATCTCGCCGGCGAGTTCCAGGCGGTCGGCCCCTCCCGCCGCGGCCGCGACGGCGTCCTCCGCGGACGTCGCGATGACCTCGAAGATCGCCCGATCGCTCATGTGCAGCCTCTCTGCTCCGCTCCGAAAACGGACCAACAGGTCTAGTCCAATACGGACACCCTAGCCGTTGGCGCGACGCGGCGACAGCGACGGCGCGGCTTACGACGCATCGCCAGCGAACGGGGCGGCGTCCGTACCACAATGTCCCTATGCCCGAGTCGTCGTCGCATCCCGACCAGAACCTCGCCGAGGCTCTGCTCACCCGCTGGACCGCGCTCTTCGCAGCGCCGGAGGCGGAGCCCTACGGCGAGCATCTGCTGCGGCGCTGGTCGGAACCGCAGCGCAAGTACCACACCCTGCGCCACCTCGCCGCGACGCTGCAGGTGATCGACCGGCTGGCCGGCCACGCCGACGACGCCGACCTGGTGCGCCTCGCCGCCTGGTTCCACGACGCGATCTACGCCCCGGACCGCAGCGAGAACGAGGAACGCAGCGCGCGGCTGGCCGAGAAGGTGCTGCCGGAGCTGGGCGTCTCCGACGAGGCCATCGCCGAGGTGGCCCGCCTGGTGCGGCTGACGGCCACGCACGATCCGGCCCCGGACGACCGCAACGGCGAGGTGCTGTGCGACGCCGACCTGGCCATCCTCGGCGCTCCCCCGCAGGTCTACGCCGGGTACACGGCGGCGGTCCGCGCCGAGTACGCGTTCGTCCCCGAGGAGGACTTCCGCCAGGGCCGGGCCGCGATCCTGGAGCAGTTGCTCACCAAGAAGCCCTCCCTGTACCGGACCCAAGCCGCCCAGGCCACCTTCGGACCCCGCGCGGAAACGAACCTCCGTTCCGAGCTTGCACGGTTGCGCGATAAGGTGCCGCCCGTTACGTGAGTCCCTTGGGCTGCCGGGTGGGGTGCATGGATATCGAGACCGAGTTCGAGTACCAGCACGGCGAAGCACGCCGCTACTGGCTGCGCCAGCAGGGCGTCTACGTCGTGGCCGCACTGCTCGTGGGACTCACCTCGGTGGTGGTCGCGGCCCTACCGGGCGCCGCGCATCCCGCGCGCGGGACGCTCGCCCTCGTCGGCGTCCTCTGCCTGGCCTGGACGGTGTACGGGATCCGCTACGCCCTGCGGAACCTGCCCCGGCCCGGCTCTCCGACCAACCTGCGCTTCACCGACGTCGGACTGTCGATGCGCGACCAGTTCCAGTCGACGCAGATCCGCTGGCCCGCGGTGCGCCGCGTGCAGCTGCGGCGGGGCTGGCTCGTGGTCGAGGGCACCCAGACGGTCCGCACCCGGGCCATCCCGGCCCGCGTTCTCAGCGAAGTGCAGCTGGAGGAGCTGCGCAGCTGGCTCACCGCGCAGAAGCTGATGCGGTAGCGGCTCGCCGCCGCTACCGGTGCTTGGGCCGCCGCAGACCGGCGGCCGAGAGCCGGGCGACGATCTCGCGGCTGCGCACCGGGGTCGCCCCGAGCGCGAGCGCCTGCGCGTACAGCCGCTCCGGCACGTCGTAGTGGTCGCGCTCGAAGCCGCGCTCGGGCACGCCCAGCAGGCGCGCGAACGCGTGCAGCTCGTCGTACGAGGCGTCGGAGACCAGGTGCGACCAGAGCCGGCCGTGGCCGGGCCAGGTCGGAGGGTCGATGAGGATCACGGCGCGAGCTCGCCGACGGCCGCGACGGCTCGCCCCTCCTTGCCGCAGACCCAGTGCGGATCCGGCCCGAGCTCGGGCTCGACGGCGAGCGCGTGCGGATCCCCCTCAGCGGCGCACTCCGTGCACAGCGGCCAGCGGCCCCAGCCCTCGAGCAGCGCGTCCTGCACGTCCTGCGCGACCAGCCCCAGCAGGTAGTCCACCCCGTCCGGCCACTGCTCGACCCACCACCGCCGCTGCGCGATCGCGTCCTCCAGCACCGAGACGATCGCGGCATCCGCGACGTCCCTCGCGGTCAGATCCCTCAGCAGCGCGCTCCGCGCCCCGTGCAGGGCCGTCTCCAGTGCAGTCTCCATACCGCCAGTCTCTCTCAGAGGGACGATGCGCCGACCCCAGGGGCGCACCGTTCCCACAGGGCGACGAAAAGCAGGCGGCCACCCGACCCTCACGGGTCGGATGGCCGCCTTGAGAACTCGTGACCCGTCAGGATCAGAAGTCCATGTCACCGCCCGGCATGCCGGCCGGCGCGGCCGCGGCCTTCTCCGGCTTGTCGGCGATGACGGCCTCGGTGGTGAGGAAGAGCGCGGCGATGGACGCCGCGTTCTGCAGCGCGGAGCGCGTCACCTTGGCCGGGTCGATGATGCCGGATGCGATCAGGTCGACGTACTCGTTGGTCGCGGCGTTCAGGCCGTGACCCGCGGGCAGGTTGCGGACCTTCTCCACCACGACGCCGCCCTCGAGGCCGGCGTTGGTCGCGATCTGCTTGATCGGGGCCTCGAGCGCGACGCGCACGATGTTGGCACCGGTCGCCTCGTCACCCTCGAGCTCGAGCTTCTCGAACGCGACACCGGCCTGGAGCAGGGCCACGCCACCACCGGCGACGATGCCCTCCTCGACGGCGGCCTTGGCGTTGCGGACGGCGTCCTCGATGCGGTGCTTGCGCTCCTTGAGCTCGACCTCGGTGGCCGCGCCCGCCTTGATGACGGCGACGCCACCGGCCAGCTTGGCCAGGCGCTCCTGCAGCTTCTCGCGGTCGTAGTCCGAGTCGCTGTTCTCGATCTCGGCGCGGATCTGGGCCACGCGGCCCGCGACCTGCTCGCTCTCGCCGGCGCCGTCCACGATGGTGGTCTCGTCCTTGGTGACGACGACCTTGCGGGCGCGGCCGAGCAGCTCGAGACCGGCGTTCTCCAGCTTGAGGCCGACCTCCTCGGAGATGACCTGGCCACCGGTGAGGATGGCGATGTCGCCGAGCATGGCCTTGCGACGGTCACCGAAGCCCGGGGCCTTGACCGCGACGGACTTGAAGGTGCCGCGGATCTTGTTGACGACCAGGGTGGAGAGCGCCTCGCCCTCGACGTCCTCGGCGATGATCAGCAGCGGCTTGCCGGACTGCATGACCTTCTCGAGCAGCGGGAGCAGGTCCTTGATCGAGCCGATCTTGGAGTTGGCGATGAGGATGTAGGGGTCCTCGAAGACCGTCTCCATACGCTCCAGGTCGGTGGCGAAGTACGCCGAGATGAAGCCCTTGTCGAAGCGCATACCCTCGGTGAGCTCCAGCTCCAGACCGAAGGTCTGGGACTCCTCGACGGTGATGACGCCTTCCTTGCCGACCTTGTCCATCGCCTCGGCGATGAGCTCGCCGATCTGGGTGTCGGCGGCGGAGATGGAGGCGGTGGAGGCGATCTGCTCCTTGGTCTCCACGTCCTTGGCCTGCTCGAGCAGCTGGGCGGAGACGGCCTCGACGGCCTTCTCGATGCCGCGCTTGAGGGCCATCGGGTTGGCGCCGGCGGCGACGTTGCGCAGACCCTCGCGGACGAGCGCCTGGGCCAGCACGGTCGCGGTGGTGGTGCCGTCACCCGCGACGTCGTCGGTCTTCTTGGCGACCTCCTTTACGAGCTCGGCGCCGATCTTCTCGTACGGGTCCTCGAGCTCGATCTCCTTGGCGATGGAGACACCGTCGTTGGTGATCGTGGGGGCGCCCCACTTCTTCTCCAGAACGACGTTGCGGCCCTTGGGGCCCAGCGTGACCTTGACGGCGTCGGCGAGCTGGTTCATACCGCGCTCGAGGCCGCGACGGGCCTCTTCGTCGAACGCAATGATCTTGGCCATGGAAGCGGTCCTCCTGGACAGACTGGCTGCTTCGGACCGCGCCTGCGCCCGCGACGGACGGCTCCGGCCTTCGGCGGTTCCGTCCCGCCTCGCCCGGGGCCTCACCGACCCGGCCCGTTGTCACTCTCTACCTCAGAGTGCTAACGCCAATGATTAGCACTCGACCCCGTCGAGTGCAAGCAGCTCACCCGAACCCGGCGACTCCCGGGACAAGACGAAGGACCCCGGCCCGCGAACGGGGCAGGGGTCCTTCGAAAGACCTGCGTGGATGCATCGTTTCGTCTGGAACGAGCTCTGCGGGTCCTGATTCAGTCAGCGATCGCTGCCGAGTCAGCGGTGGTGGTGGCGCTTCAGCCGATGACCTTGACCATGTCGGCCTGCGGGCCCTTCTGGCCCTGCGAGATCTCGAACTCCACCCGCTGGCCCTCTTCGAGCGACCGGTACCCGTCCATCTGGATCGCGCTGTAGTGGACGAACACGTCCGCACCACCGTCGACCGCGATGAAGCCGTACCCCTTCTCCGCGTTGAACCACTTGACGGTGCCCTGAGCCATTCCAAACTCCCCTATTACTGGCCCTTTCACGGTCCGCACACCGCGGACCGGGCCGGAACCGGACGCTGCGGGGTGCAGTGCCGTTGCTCGGCCGACGCTGAATGTATCCACTCCGATGCCCTCAGCAACAGAGCATTCGACGGCCAATTCTCACGGGGAGTAATGAGACATAAGCGGCGAGCGTCGCCGAATGGGAACGATTCGGGCCGGGCATATCGGGCGATTCCCGACATGTCGCCGAATGAAAAAGAGCACGTCAACCGTCTCGTAGGACGGGACAGGAGCACTCTACTCCTCTTAAACCTCCGGAAATGACAGCCGCCCGGCCACCCCGGTAAGGGGTGGCCGGGCCTCCGCACCTGACCGAACAGTAGGGTTCAGCAGCCGCCGGCGACCGCCGGGATGATCGAGACGCCGGCGCCGTCCGGGGTGGCCGTCTCCAGGCCCTCGGCGAAGCGGACGTCGTCCTCGTTGACGTAGACGTTCACGAAGCGGCGCAGCTTGCCGCCGTCGTCCAGAAGACGGGCCGAGATGCCGGTGTGGTTGGCCTCCAGGTCCTTGATCACCTCGGCCAGGGTCGCGCCCTCGGCGCTCACCTCGGCGTTGCCGCCCGTGTAGGTGCGCAGGATGGTGGGGATGCGGACGGTGACGCTCATGCGAGGCCTGCCTCTCGGAACGAGTCAAGGGTGGGGCGGATGACGGCGGTCGGGCGGGCGGCGTCCGCCACGGCCTCCAGGGTCTTCAGGCCGTCGCCGGTGTTGAGGACGACGGTCTCGGCAGCCGGGTCCAGCTGACCGCTCTCGATCAGCTTGCGCAGCACGCCGACGGTCACGCCACCGGCCGTCTCGGCGAAGATGCCCTCGGTGCGGGCCAGCAGCCGGATCGCGTCGACGACCTGCTCGTCGGTGACGTCCTCGACCGCGCCGCCGGTACGCCTGACGATGTCGAGCACGTAGACGCCGTCGGCCGGGTTGCCGATGGCCAGCGACTTGGCGATGGTGTTCGGCTTCTGCGGGCGGACCACGTCGTGGCCGGCCTTGAAGGCGGCGGAGACCGGGGAGCAGCCCTGCGCCTGGGCACCGAAGATCTTGTAGGGCTTCTCCTCGACCAGGCCGAGGGCGATCAGCTCCTTGAGCCCCTTGTCGATCTTCGTCAGCTGGGAGCCGGACGCGATCGGGATGACCAGCTGGTCCGGCAGCCGCCAGCCGAGCTGCTCGCAGATCTCGTAGGCCAGCGTCTTGGAGCCCTCGCCGTAGTAGGGGCGCAGGTTCACGTTGACGAAGCCCCAGCCCTCACCGGACGGGTCGCCGATCAGCTCGGAGCAGAAGCGGTTCACGTCGTCGTAGTTGCCCTCGATGCCGACGACGTCGCCGCCGTAGATCGCGGCCATGACGACCTTGCCGGCCTCCAGGTCGTGCGGGATGAAGACGCAGGCGCGCAGGCCGGTGCGGGCGGCGGCGGCGGTGACGGCGCCGGCCAGGTTCCCCGTGGAGGAGCAGGAGAGCGTGGTGAAGCCGAAGGTGCGGGCCGCCTCGACGGCGATGGCCACGACCCGGTCCTTGAAGGAGTGGGTCGGGTTCCCTGAGTCGTCCTTGACGTGCAGCGAGCCGGTGATGCCCAGCTCACGGGCGAGGTTGTTCGCCTTGACCAGCTTGGTGAGGCCGGGGTTCAGGCTCGGGCGCTCAGCGACATCAGGGGAGACCGGCAGCAGCGGGGCGTAGCGCCAGATGTTGTTCGGGCCGTTCTCGATCTGCTTGCGCAGACCCTCCGGGTCGCCGGCCGGGAGCTCGTAGGCGACCTCCAGCGGGCCGAAGCACTCGGTGCAGGCGAAGTTCGGTGCGAGGGGGGTGCGTGCTCCGCACTCGCGACAGGACAGGGCGACGGCGGGGCCGAAGGCGTCGGGTGCGACAGACTGGCTGACAGGAGCCATGATGGCGAGAACCTCTCTCTCCTCATCTTCCCCGGGGCGCGTCTCGCCACGGGCCGGAATTGGCACCTTCCCGGCCGGGCCGCGGGTCCTTCGACGCCGCGCCGCATGGCAGGGGGGTTGCCGGGACGTCAACGGGCCGTTCCCTCAGTCCCTCTGGATGAGCGCTATGGCGGCGCACTGCAGAGCGCGTCGCATTTGTCGGAGGTGGACCCCAATGTGCGATGACCACACCTCGTCCTCAAGACTGTAACCGAAGGCCCACCGCGCGCCGACTGCCGTCCGAGAAGCGAGACGGTCACCGTGGGCGACCGGGCCCCGCAGGACAGAACCGCGACAGAGAACCGAACAGCATCCGAGACGGACCCGAGGGAGCCCCGTGCTGGACCAGGTCGAGGACTGGCTGAGCCGCAGATCCTGGAGCGCGGCCGCCCGGCCCCTGCCCGCGCTGCTGGAGGCCAAGCGCCGCAGCGGCCTGACGGTCAGCGTGGTGCTGCCCGCGCTCGACGAGGAGGAGACGGTCGGCGAGATCGTCGCCACGATCCGCCGCGACCTGGTCGAGGCCGTGCCACTGGTGGACGAGCTCGTCGTGGTCGACTCCGGCTCGGTGGACCGCACCGCGCACGAGGCCGAGGCGGCGGGCGCGCGGGTGGTGCACCGCGATCAGATCCTGCCCCACCTGCCCGTCGAGCCCGGCAAGGGCGAGGTGCTGTGGCGGTCGCTGCTGGCCACCAGCGGCGACATCGTGTGCTTCGTCGACTCCGACCTGCGGGCCTTCGACTCCGCCTTCGTGTCCGGCATCGTCGGACCGCTGCTGACCGACCCGGACGTGGCGTTCGTCAAGGCGATGTACGACCGGCCCTTCGAGACCGAGACCGGCTCCATACCCGCCGGCGGCGGGCGGGTCACCGAGCTCGTCGCCCGTCCGCTGCTCAACCTGCACTGGCCGCTGCTGGCCGGCTTCGTCCAGCCGCTCGGCGGCGAGTACGCGGCGCGCCGCTCGCTGCTGGAGCGGCTGCCGTTCCCGACCGGCTACGGCGTGGAGCTCGGCCTGCTCGTCGACGCGCTGGGGCTGGTCGGCCTCGACGGCCTCGCTCAGGTCGACGTGGGCGTGCGGCGCCACCGCCACCAGGACGCGCAGGCGCTGGGCCGGATGGCGGCCACGATCTACCGCACCGCGCTGGAGCGGCTGAAGACCCCCGAGGAGACGGTGCGCCCCGAGCTCGTGCAGTTCACCCGGACGGCCGCCGGGTTCACCCCGCACAGCACCGAGGTCGTCACGGTGGAACGCCCGCCGATGGCGTCCGTACCCGAGTACCGGGCCCGGCAGGGGTCCGTGCAGCGGGAGGTTTGCCCGCATCTCTGAGAGGCAAGGGTGACTGATATGGCTTCGACCACCGCCCCGATCGTCCTCGCGTCCAACCGCGGTCCCGTCTCGTTCACGGCCGAGGACGACGGCACGCTGACACCACGCCGGGGCGGCGGCGGGCTGGTGTCCGGCCTCTCCGCCATCGGCACCGGGCAGCGCAGCATCTGGGTCTGCGCGGCCCTGTCCGACGCCGACCGCACGGCCGCCCGGCAGGGCCTGACCGAACCCGACGTCCGCATGCTCGACATCGACGCGGGCACCTTCGCCCGCGCGTACAACGGCATCGCCAACTCGACGCTCTGGTTCGTCCACCACCTCCTCTACGACACGCCGACCAAGCCCGTCTTCGGCGCGCAGTTCCGCCGCGAGTGGGCCTCCTACGAGGCGTACAACCACTCCTTCGCCGAGGCGCTGGCAGCCTGCGCCGAACCCGGTGCGGCGGTACTCGTCCAGGACTACCACCTGTCACTGACACCGCGGCTGCTGCGCGAACTGCGCCCGGACGTGCGGATCGCGCACTTCTCGCACACTCCCTGGGCCCCGCCGGACTACTACCGCCTGCTCCCCGACGACGTGGCCCCGCAGGTACTCGCGGGCATCCTCGGCGCGGACCACGCCGGGTTCCTGACGGAGCGCTGGGCCCGCGCGTTCGCGGACTGCTGCCGTGAGGTGCTCGGCGCGACCGTCTCCGAGGACCTGGTGGTCACTTACGCCGGTCGCGCCACCCGGCTCGGCGTGCACGGGCTCGGGGCGGACGCCGAGTTCCTGCGGGAGCGCGCCCACCGCTCCGACGTGGACTCGCGACTGGCGGCGCTGCGCGAGGCCGTCGGGGACCGCCGCACGATCGTGCGGGTGGACCGCACCGAGCTGAGCAAGAACATCGTGCGCGGCCTCCAGGCGTACCAGCACCTGCTGCGGACCCGCAGCGAGTGGCTGGACCGGGTGGTGCACATCGCCTTCGCGTACCCGTCACGGCACGACCTGCCGGAGTACCGCGAGTACACCGCGGCCGTGCTGCGCACCGCACAGGAGATCAACGACGAGTTCGGCACCCCGAGTTGGCAGCCCGTCATCCTGCACGTCAACGACGACTTCCCGCGCTCGCTGGCCGCCTACCGGCTGGCCGACGTCGCGCTGGTCAACCCCATCCGCGACGGCATGAACCTCGTCGCGAAGGAGGTCCCGGTCGTCTCGGACGCGGGCGTCGCCCTCGTGCTCTCCCGCGAGGCGGGCGCGCACGCGGAGCTGGGCGAGGACGCGCTGACGGTCAACCCCTACGACGTGATCCAGACGGCGGAGGCGCTGCACGCGGCGCTCACCATGCCGGAGGACGAGCGCTCGGGCCGCAGCAAGCGCCTGGCGGAAGCGAGCACCGCGCTTCCGCCGACGGCCTGGTTCATGCAGCAGCTGGACGCCCTGACGGGCGCTCAGCCGGCGCAGGAGTAGGTGAAGGTCCCCGTCTCGGTGAGGGTCGGGTGGTCCTGGATCTGCAGAGTGGCCTTCCCACCGAACGTGCCCGGTCCGGACAGCGTCCAGATCAGCGGGAGCTGGACCTGCCGGGTCCCGGCGGCGACGGTCTCGGTGAGCAGCCCGCTGTCCGTCCCGTCGTTGCGGGTCCAGCGGTAGCGGAAGCTGCCCGCGCGGCCGTCGGTGGTGACGGTCGCGGTGATGGTGGCCTTGCCGCCGCAGCCGACGGTGGCCGGGGCGACCTGTACGGACGCGCCGGTCAGCTGTATCTGCGGGGGCGCGAGGAGACCGTCGAGCCACCAGCCGAGCAGGGCGAGGAACACCAGCAGCACGGGCACCCAGAAGAGCCACCCGCGCCGCCGCTTCTTCTCCTCGGCCTGCGGCTGGGGAGCGACCTCGCCCCGCCACACCGCGACCGTCCGCGCGGTCTTGGGGTCGGGCACCCCGGGACCGAACCTGATCAGCCCCTGATCCGGCGCCGGCCCGGTCGTCTCGACCGCGGGCACCGGCGCGGGCGCGGGGATCGACGCGAGGGCCTCGGCCACGGTCGGGCCGACGGACATGTGCAGCGTCGGCTCGGGCGCGGGCGCGGCCTGCGGCTCCACCGGGATCTGCAGGGTGGGCGTCGGCACGGCCTCCGACCCGGCGGGCAGCCGCACCGTCGGCACCACCGCCGGGTCGCCGCCGAGCCGCACGGTCGGGACGACGTCAGGCGCGGCGGGCAGCCGCACCGTCGGCATCGCCTCCGGCTCGGCCGGGAAGCGCACCGTCGGGATGACGTCCGGGTCGGCCGCCGCACGGCCCAGCCGGACCGTGCCGACCTCGTCCGGCACGGCGTCCTGCGGCGCAGGCGGAGTGTCCTCCGGAGGCAGGCGCAGGTGCATCGTGCCCCCGTCGGGCACGGAGTCCTGGGGTTCGCGGTTGTCGCTCATCCGATGCACGTCTCCTCACCGGTCGCCGTGACCGTGCCGTTGGCGGCGGCGGGGTTCGTCGTCAGGTGGACGCCGAAGCCCAGGCAGTTCCCCTGCGGGAGTGTGACCGAGAACCGCACCCGGCCGTAGCTGGTCCTGCCGGACAGGGGGATCGTCTGCTGACTGACGATCTCCTCGCCCGACACCGTGTCGATGTACCAGACCGCCGTCATCGAGAAGGCGCCCGTGGTGTTGGTGTCCGCGTAGCCGTAGACGGTCTGGGCCGTCCCCTGGCTGAAACCGGCCACGTCCGACAGCTGCGAGACCTGCAGCGCGGGAGGCTTCGGCGGCGTGGGCGAGCTGCTCGGTGACGTCGTCGGCGGCGCAGGCTTGGTCGGCGACGTCGTCGGCGTGGAGGGCGTGGTCGGGGAGGAGGACGGGCTCGCGCCCGCGCTCGGGGAGGAGCTCGCGCTCGGGCTCGCGGAGGCCGAGGGCGAGGCCGAGGGGGACACTGACGCGGACGGGCTTGCCGTGACCGAGACCGCGCCCGTCGGGGTGATGGAGGTGACCGCGACCGGGGTGGGGCCGCCGGTGACGTGGGGCAGGTTGCCGTTGGTGCCCGCCAGGGCGACCCCGCCCACGAGGCCGACCAGGACCACGCCGACACCGGCGCCGACCGCGACCCGGCGCGGGATCCGCCGGACGATCGGGCGGCCCGAGCGCAGCACCGTGCTCGCCAGGGCGGTCGTGCCGCTCGTCGCCGCTCCGCCGCCCGCCGAGGGGAACAGCAGCGGCAGCAGCGCCGCCATCGCGGCGAGGCGCTTGCGGCCGCGCTCCTCCCACTGCGGGCCGTAGGCAGCGCCCGCGACCGCTTCCAGCTCGGTGACGAACGCCGCCGCGCTCTCCGGGCGTTCGGTCGCGTGCTTGGCCAGGCCACGTCGGATGAGCGGGCGAACCGCCTCCGGCGCGAGCTCGTCGGGGATGGGCGCGGTGGTGTGCTGGACGACGAGCTCGGCGAAGGTGACGCCGGGGTACGGGCGCGAGCCCGTGAGGCACTCGAAGAAGGTCGCCGTCGCCGCGTAGACGTCGGCCGCGGGCGACGCGGGGTCGCCCGTCCACTGCTCGGGGGCCATGTACGGCGGGGTGCCGGCGATGCCGCCCTCGTCACCCGACTTCACCGCGATGCCGAAGTCGACGAGCTTCGACGATCCGTCCGCCGCGACCAGGACGTTCTCGGGCTTGTAGTCGCGGTGGACCACGCCGAGCGCGTGGGCCGCGGCGAGCCCGAGCAGCGAACCCTTGAGCACGACGAGCGCCGCCTCCGGGCCGGTCGCCCCGGCCTGCTTCAGCAGCGCCCGCAGGGCGATGCCGTCGACGAGCTCCATCACGATCGCCGCGCCGGCCGGGCCCTCGACGTACTCGAAGAGCCGGACCACGTACGGGCTGTCGAGGTCGCCCAGCAGTCGGGCCTCGTCGCGGAACTCGGTGAGGAAGTCCGGGTCGGCCCGGAGCTCGTCACCGAGGTACTTGATCGCGACAGCCGTGCCGGTGGCCTCGTGCAACGCGAGCACCACACGGCCGCTCGCGCCCGAACCCAGTTCCCGGGTATGCCGATACCCCGGAACGATCCATTCCATGACCTGTCCCCCCTTTTGTCGCGAACGTAGCGCCGAAAGGGGTCCTCAGACAGGGGCCGTGACACCACGGTTACCGCCTAGGAGCGGAACTCTTATGCTCCGCATACATCGTGTCGCGCCAAGTCGCGCGCTGTGGTGCGGGCGCTCACTCCGCGCACACGGCAGAACGGAGGCGCCCCGGCTCCCCCGCGGGGCCGGAACGCCTCCGTCTCGGCCGTTTCCCCCCAGAAACGGCCGACCGCCCCGACCGGTCCCCGTCAGTACCGGACGTGCCGAGGCGGGTTCGGATGGCTCTCTGTCCGTAAATGAGTCTGAATGCGTTGACCGCTGAGCGACAATGAACTCGGTCAGGTCCGGACGGATCCGGTTGCCCGCGGCTCTGCGGCGACCGGCCGAACATGGGGGGACGACATGACGGGGGAACAGCCACGCCCTGAGGCGGGCGGACCGGTCGACAGCGTGACCGGTTACATCCGCGACCTGCGGGCGTTGAAGGTGACGGCCGGCCAGCCGTCGTTGCAGGAGCTCCAGCGGCGCAGCGGCGTCGCGCGCAGCACCCTGTCCGACGCGCTCAACCCGAACCGGCGGGAGCTGCCGCGGCTGGAGGTCTGCCTCGCCCTGGTCCGTGCCTGCGGCGTGACGCCGCCCGAGGCGGCGAGCTGGCGGGCGCGCTGGCAGCGGATCGCGCAGGCACGCGACGAGTCGCGCTCGCTGCCGTCGGCCGAGGCCGCCGCCTCGGCGCGGGGCACAGCCCCGGCCCCCGCCTCAGCCGGAACGGGGACCGTAGCCCGTACCGGGGTCGCCGGCGGCGCCGGCGACCCCGGTACGGCGACGTCCGCGTCCGCAGCGCCCGAGACGCCGGCGGAGCCGTCTCGGCGGCCGGGACGCCGGTACCTGCCGCCCGCACCGGCGGACTTCACCGCACGGGACGAGGAGAGCGCCGCGATCCTGGCCGCGGCCCTCGAACCGGCGGGACAGGCGCCGGTGGTGGTCGCCCTCGACGGCATGGCCGGCGTCGGCAAGACCGCGCTGGCGCTCCACGTCGCGCACGGCCTGGCGGACCGCTTCCCTGACGGCCAGTTCTATCTGGATCTGCACGCGCACACGCCCGGCCAGAGCGCTGTTCGGCCACTCGCCGCGCTGGACACCCTGCTGCGGGCCGACGGCTGCGACCCGGCCGCGGTGCCGTCCGGCCTGGAGGAGCGCGCGGCCCGGTGGCGGGCCGAACTCGCGGACCGGCGAACGCTGTTGCTGGTGGACAACGCCGCCGACGCGGAGCAGGTCCGGCCGCTGCTCCCGGGCACGGCGGGGCATCTGGTGCTGGTGACGAGCCGTCGCCGCCTGCTCGGTCTGGAGGGAGCCGTCTCGCTCTCCCTGGCCCCCTTCCACATGCCCGACGCGACGACGCTGTTCCGGCGGATCGTCGGACCGCGCGCGGACGCCGAACCGGAGGCCGTGGCCGAGGTCGTCGGCCTGTGCGGTCGGCTCCCCCTCGCGGTGCGGATCGCCGCCGCCCGGCTGCGGCACCGGCCGGCCTGGACGGTGGCAGTGCTGGCCGAGCGGCTCCGCGCCGAGCGGGGCCGGCTGGACGAGCTCGCCAGCGGCCACCTGGACGTGTCCGCCGCGTTCCAGGCCTCCTTCGACCACCTCGAACCGGACGAACGCGAGGCGTTCGCGCTCCTGGGCGTGCACCCCGGCGCGGACATCGGCGTCGCCGCGGCGTCCGCGCTGCTGGACCGGTCGGCCGGGCCGACCGAGGACTGCCTGGAGGAGCTGCTCGACGCCAACCTGCTGGAGCAGCGCCGCGTCGGCCGCTACACCTTCCACGACCTGCTGCGCGTCCACAGCGCCGCGCACGCGGCGCGGCTGCCGCAGGACCGGCGCACGGACGCGTTACGACGCGTGCTGGACCACTACCTCTCCCGCTCCTCCCTGGCCATGGACGCGCTCTACCCGCACGAGCGGTACCGCCGCCCGGAGATCAAGGTGCCCCCGGCCGAGCACCCCGGCTTCCCGGACCGCGAGACGGCGCTCGGCTGGCTGGACCTGGAACGCGCCAACCTCGTCGCCGTCTCCGCCCAGCAGGTCACCGCGGAGCACGGCCTCCCGCAGCGCGTCATCGACCTCTCCGCGGTGCTGGCCCGCTATCTGGAGCGGGGCGCCCACGGGGCCGAGGGGCTGGTGCTGCACGAACGGGCGCTGCGCCTGGCCGAGTCGCTCGGCGACCCCCTGGCCGAGGCCGCAGCCCTGCGGCACCTCGCCCTGACCTACCTTCAGCTTCGTAGCTACGCACCGGCCCTGGACCATCTGACCCGCTCCCTGGAGGTGCTGCGCGCGGCTCCCGGCGACCACGGCTCGCAGATGGCCTCCACCCTCACCAACCTCGGCGCGGTCAGCGGCCGGACCGGTGAACTCGCGGCCGCGTTGCGCTACTTCGACGAGGCCTTGACGCTGAGCCGGGCCGTCGGGGACGAAGCGACCGCTGCGATCGCGGCGAACAACCTGGGGCTGATCCACCGCCGGTTGGGCAACTTCGCGACGGCCCTGGAGCACCACCGCGGCGCGCTGGAGCTGGACGTCCGGCTGAACAACGCGGCCGGACAGAGCATCTGCCACGACAACCTGGGGGTCGTCCTGCGCCTGCTCGGGCGCCTCGACGAGGCACTCGACCACCACCGCCGGGCGCTGCTCCTGGACCGGGAGGCCAACGACCGCGTCGGCGAGGCCATCAGCACCGACAACCTCGGCCTGGTGCTCCTGGAGATGGGCGACCACGCAGGCGCGCGCGAGCACTTCGAGGCCGCGCTCGTCCTCGGCCGGGAGCTCGACGACCTGGCCAGCGAGGGGATCGCGCTCGGCAACCTCGGCACCGTGCTCCGGACCGAGGGCAGGCCCGCCGAGGCCCTCCCGTTCCACGAGGAGGCGCTGGCGCTGTTCCGCACGTCGGACGAGCAGCTCAACCTCGCCGAGGCGCTCAACAACCTCGGGCAGACCCGGTGTTCGCTGGGCGACCCGGGGTCCGCACCCGGGCTGCACGAGGAGGCGCTGGCGCTCGCCCGCTCCTGTGGCGATCCGGTGGAGACGGCCCGCAGCCAGGAACTGCTCGGCAACGCCCTGCACGCCCTCGGCGACGAGGCCGGCGCCGTGGCCGCGCACCGGGCCGCCCTCGACGCCTACCGCCGGATGGGGCTGCCCCGCGCCGACGCCCTCGCGGAACACGCGTGCGGCGAGCCCGTGCGGACGTGAGCACAGGCGCGGCGGGCCCGGATATGGTCGTCACCATGGGCATCCCCGAAGGCAGTGCCGAAGGCTCCCCCGAACCGACGAACGACCGTGCGACCGGTGCGACCGACCAGGCGGGGGCGCGGACCCCCGACGGTCTGCCGACCCCGCGCACCGAGGCGGGCGC
>NZ_BBPO01000006.1:42513-45991 GCF_000787815.1 Streptacidiphilus neutrinimicus | reverse complement strand
ACCGAGCGGGCGCCGCCGGGCTGGCGGCGCTGGCCGCCGAGCCGGCGCGGGCGGTCGTCGCCCTGGACTTCGACGGCGTGCTGGCGCCGATCGTCCCCGACCCGGACTCCGCGCGGGCCCACCCGGGCGTCGTGCCCGCGTTGCAACGGCTCGCGCCGCTGCTGGGCGCGGTGGTCGTGGTGACGGGGCGGCCGGCGGGGACCGCCGCGGAGTACGGCGGGTTCGTCGGCGCGCCCGGGCTGGAGCACCTGACGATCCTCGGCCACTACGGCGCGGAGCGCTGGGACGCGCAGACCGGTGAGGTGCACGCCCCGGCGGACCACCCCGGCGTCGCGGCGCTGCGCGCGGAGCTGCCGCGCGAGCTGAAGCGGATGGGCGCCCCGGAGGGCGCCTGGATCGAGGACAAGGGCCGCGCCATCGCCGTCCACACCCGGCGCACCGAGGACCCGGACGGAACGCTCGCGGAGCTGGACGCACCGCTGCGCGCACTGGCGTCCAAGCACGGGCTCACCGTCGAGCCGGGCCGGATGGTGCTGGAGCTGCGTCCACCGGGCGTGGACAAGGGCGCCGCGCTGACAGCCTTCCTGGACGAGCGGAAGGCCGGCGCCGTCCTCTACGTCGGCGACGACCTCGGCGACGTGGCCGCCTACGACGCGGTCGACGACCTGCGCTCCGTCGGGCGCCCCGGCGTGCTCGGCTACAGCGCGCCGACGACGGGCGAGCCGCCGCTGGCGGCGCTGGCGGAGCGGGCCGATCTCGTCCTGTCCGGCCCGCCGGGCGTGGTGGGCCTGCTGGAGGCCCTCAGCGCCGCGCTCGCCTCTCGTCCCTGATCCGGCGCAATCGGTTGACCAGCACCGGGTCGAAGGCGAGGGCGGCCTCGCGGTCGAGCAGGGCGTTGAGGAGCTGGGCGTAGCGGGTGGGCGAGAGACCGAGCTCCTCGCGGATCGCCGCGTCCTTGGCGCCCCGTGCCCGCCACGCCCTCGCCTCGAAGGTCAGCACGGCGCGGTCGCGCTGCGTCAGCTCTTCCACCGTCGCTCCTCCTTCGGGACATCGGACACGGGACATCGGGGCACTCACCCGACCATACGACTTGTCATTCTGCCGCCTCCCTCTGACGCAACCTGTCACCCCCACCGGTGACCTGCACGGACTACCGTCGACGCCATGACCAGTTTCGCCGTGCACATCCCCGACGCCGAGCTCGAGCCCGACCCGCTCGACCCGAGCCAGATCGTCTCCGGCACGCCGGAGGTCTCCGGCAAGGTCCTGTGGGAGTCGGAGGACGGCAGGCAGATCCGCGGCATCTGGCAGATCACCCCGGGCGTGGTCACCGACACCGAGGCGAACGAGCTCTTCGTCGTCGTCTCCGGCCGCGCCACGATCGCCGTGGCCGACGGCCCCACCTTCGACGTCGGCCCGGGCGACGCCTGCGTCCTGCGCGAGGGCGACGAGACCACGTGGACCGTCCACGAGACGCTCCGCAAGGCGTACCACATCACCCTGCCGTAGCCGTCGCCGATCAAGCGCGAGGGGCGCCCGGCCTGAGCCGGGCGCCCCTCGCGTCGTCGTGCCCGAAGTCCTACTTGACCGAGCCCGCCGTGAGGCCGGAGGCGACCTTGCCCTCGATCAGGGCGAAAAGGATGATCACCGGGATCGTGGCGATGACGGAGGCGGCGAACAGGTGCTGCCAGTCCGTGGCGTACTCGCCGACGAAGTTGGAGATCTTGACCGTGAGCGTGCGCGGGCCGCTCTGGGTGGTCAGGGTGAGGGCGACGATGAACTCGTTCCAGGCCGCGATGAAGGTGAAGATCAGCGCGGTGACGATGCCCGGGGAGGCCAGCGGCAGGATGACGCGGAACATCGCGCCGACGCGGCTGCAGCCGTCGACGATCGCGGCCTCCTCGATCTCCTTGGGGATCGCCGAGAAGTAGGCGTTGAGGATCCACACGGCGAAGGCCATGTTGAAGCCGGCGTTGACCAGGATCAGCGACCAGATCGAGTCGATCAGGTTGAACTGGAGGAACTGCTGGTAGATGCCGACGATCATCGCGGTCGGCTGGAACATCTGGGTGATCAGCACCAGCAGCAGGAACAGTCCCTTGCCGCGGAAGTTGCGGCGCGCGGTGTAGTAGGCCGCCGGGATGGCGACCAGCAGCACCAGGGCCGTCGAGCCGAAGGCGATCTCGAGGCTGGTGCCGAGGTTGGTGCCGAGGCCCGTGGACCAGATGTCGGTGAAGCTGGAGAGCGTCGGGTGGCTCGGGAAGAGGTCCCGGTCGTGCAGCTCGTTGCCCGGCCGGAGGGCGGTGATCACCATCTCCAGGTACGGGAGGAGGAAGACCAGCCCGATCAGGTAGGCGCCGCCGGCGAGCGCGACGGTGCGCGGGCGGGGCAGCCTGCGCGGGGCGGGGGCCTTCCGGGCGGAGGCGGCGGCCGGGGTCGGCCGCGCGGTCACAGTGGTCATCTCAGTCCTCCGAGGTGTTCCACCGGGACGCCCGCAGGAAGAACAGGACGACCACGATGATGAAGCCGAAGTTGACCACGGACATCGCGGCTGCCTCGCCGATGCTGGTCTGCTGGGTGTTGTACATGAACAGCGTCGTGGTGGAGGTCTGGTTGCCCGGACCGCCGCCGGTCATCTCGTAGATGATCGGGAACGAGTTGAAGACGTTCATGATGTTGATCAGCGCCGCCACGAGCAGGGCAGGACGCAGCAGCGGCAGCGTGATCGACCAGTAGGTGCGCGCCGTTCCCGCGCCGTCCAGGCGGCAGGCCTCGTAGACGTCCTCCGGGATCGCCTGGAGGCCGGCCAGCAGCGCGTAGGTGGTGAACGGCACCGAGACGAAGATCGCGACCACGATCTCCCAGATGAACGCCGGCGTCTGCTGCGAGAGCCAGTTGACGCTGTTGTAGTTCTTCATGAAGCCCAGGTCGTGCATCAGCACCAGGATCGTGCCGTTGCTCGGGTTGAGCATCCACTTGAAGACGATGGAGGTCATCACGACCGAGGCGGCCCACGGCGCGATCAGCGCCCAGCGGGCGACCTTGCGGCCCGGGAACTGCTTGTTGAACATCTGGGCCACGCCCAGCGAGATCAGGATGGTGAGGCCGACCACGGCGACCACCCAGATGACGGTGCGCACGAGCACGCCGGGCAGGTCCGGCTCGTCGAACAGCTTGGTGAAGTTGCTCCAGCCCGCGCTGCCCTGGTCGAAGCCCATGGAGTCGAAGTGCTGACGAGAGGTCAGGAACATCGAGACCACCGGCCAGATCACCACGAAGAGGATCAGGGCGGTGGCGGGCGTGATCCACGGAAGGGGCGCAAGCGCGCGTAGCACGCGGCGGCCGCCGCCGGCGGACCTGGCCGCCGGGCGCGGGGTGCCGTCGCTCCCGGGAGCCGGCTCCAGCAGGCCGGCCTGGGTCGATTGCGTCATGGTCTGCTCCATCGCGAACGCGCCGAGAGGCCGGCCGGCGGGTGAGT
>NZ_BBPO01000006.1:5091-42227 GCF_000787815.1 Streptacidiphilus neutrinimicus | reverse complement strand
CCCGCCGGCCGGCCGCCGGCAGTGCGGATTGCGGATTACTGGTTGCTGGTGGCGAAGTTCTGCAGGCTGTTCAGGACCTGGGACGCGTTGTCCGACGCGGCGGTGCCAAGGGTCTGCTTGAGCTTGGCCAGCACCGTGTTCCAGTTGGTGTTCGACGGGTAGACCACGGAGTTCGGGACGTTCTTCAGGAAGCCGGCCGCGACCGGGTCCTTGGCGGAGAGCGCCGCGGAGGCCGAGGTGGTGGCGGGCAGCAGGTCGTACTCCTGGTCGAACGTGATCTGGTTCTGGTCGGAGTAGACGAAGTCCAGGAACTGCTTGATCTGGTCCGCGTGGCCGCCCTGCTTGAAGCCGACGACGTCGTCGTGGACGCCCAGGGTCTGGGTGAGCGGAGCGCTCTTGCCCGGCATCGGGACCACGCCGTAGTCGGAGGTGGTCAGCTTGCCGTTCTTGACGATGTCCGGGATCAGCGCGCCGGAGCCGCCGACCATGCCGACCTGGCCGGCCGCGAAGGCGTCCCACATCTGCTGGCGGTTGGTGCTCGCCGGGCCGGGCTCGGTGTCGCCGGCCTTGACCAGGGCGTTCAGGAACTGGAAGGTCTGCACGTTGGCGGGCTGGTTGATCGCGTACTTGCCCGTGGAGTCGACATAACCGCCGCCGTTGCCAAGCATCCACAGGTAGGACTCGCCCTGGGCCTCCTCGGGGCCGAGCGGCAGGCCGTAGCCGATGTCGCCGCCGCCGAGCGCCTTGATCTTGGCGGCGTCGTTCTGGATGTCGGCCCAGGTCTGCGGCGGGTTTGCGATCTTGGCGGCCGTGAACAGCTTCTTGTTGTAGAACAGGCCGCGGGCGCTGGTGGTGAACGGGGCGCCGTAGGCGACGCCGTCGGTGCCGTCCTCCTGCTTGGCGAAGACCGGGATCAGGTTGCTGATCGTGCTGGACGACATGATGTCGGTCAGCTTGTACAGCAGGCCGTCGGCGGCGAACTGCTGCGGTGCGTCGCCCTCGAGGATGTCCGGGTACTGCTTGTCCTGGATCATCGTCGCGACCTGGGCCCAGTTGGTCCAGGCGATGGTCTGCACCTGCACGGTGATATTCGGGTGGGTCTTGTGGAAGGTGTCCGCGAGACCCTGCCAGTAGGCCTGGGTGCTGTTCGACGTGCCGGCGGTGCCGTAGTCGGCGGCCAGCAGCTTGATGGTGACGTTGCCGCCGGAGGACCCGGAGGAGGACGAGCTGCTGCTGCCGCACGCCGTCAGCGACATGAGTCCGGCGACACCGATGGCTGTGAGGGCGAGCACACGACGCTTCAAGAAAACCTACCGCCTTCGCAAAGTGTGGAGGACGGAGGAGGCGGTCGGCGGAGGTGGGGGCACCGCCGGCCGGCCGAGAGGACCTGCCGTCCCGGTGTGACGGTCAGTCTGGCCAGCTCCCGCTCAAGAGGTCTACACCATTTACCGAAAAGCTGGTCGTCGTTGCACCCTGCGCAACGACAAAACGGACACACAACTCCAAACTTCGCCGATCGATACGCATTGACGTCACGTCAGGTTTCCCTCAGTGACCGCAGGGCAACTTCTTCGAATTGTTTTCCCGAACCCTCTTGCCTAAACGAAACGGCCATCACCTGCACTTCTTGTTGGTCTAGACCACCAAGGTCCAGTCCATTGCATGTGCGCAGGTCAGAGCGTCGATCGACTTCGAACACTCTCCGTAATCAGAGGACGCAAATCGGGTACTCTGTGACATAGTGCGCCGTCAGCGGTACCGGGTCTGGCCATGGACCAGACCAATCTGCAAACTGGACTAGACCTCTGCCGCCCTAACGAGGGAGACTGCTGCGTCGTGAAGCACGTCATCGCTCTCGATGTCGGCGGGACCGGCATGAAGGCCGCGCTGGTCGCCCCCGACGGAACGCTCCTGTACGAGGACCGCCGCCCCACGGGGCGCGAGCACGGTCCCTCCGCCGTGGTCGCCGGGATCATGGACTTCGCCGCCGAACTGCGCGACGAGGGCCGCCGGCGTTTCGGGGAGACCGCACGGGCGGCCGGCGTCGTGGTGCCCGGCACCATCGACGAGGCCGAGGGCGTGGCCCTGTTCTCCGCCAACCTCGGCTGGCGCGACCTGCCCATGCGCAAGCTGCTCGGTGAGCGGCTCGGCGTCCCCGTCGCGCTCGGGCACGACGTGCGCACGGGGGCGCTGGCCGAGGGCAAGCTCGGCGCGGGACGCGGGGTCTCCCGCTTCCTGTTCGTCGCGCTCGGCACCGGCATCGCCGGCGGCATCGGCATCGACGGGCGGATCGAGGCCGGCTCCCACGGCAACGGCGGCGAGATCGGTCACGTCATGGTCCGCGCCGGCGGGCCCGCCTGCGGATGCGGGTCGCGCGGCTGCCTGGAGACCATCGCCTCCGCGTCCGCCGTCGGCCGCGCCTGGGCCGCCGCATGCGGCGAGCCCGACGCCACCGCCGCCGACTGCGCCCGCGCGGTCGCCGGGGACGACCCGCGCGCGGTCGCGGTGTGGACCGAGGCCGTCGCCGCGCTCGCCGACGGACTGGTCATGGCGCACACCCTGCTGGACACCGGCACCGTGATCATCGGCGGTGGCCTGGCCGAGGCCGGCGACACCCTCTTCGCACCCCTGCGCGCGGCGGTGACCGAACGCCTGTCGTTCCAGGTGCCACCCGCGCTCCTACAGGCGATGCTCAAAGACACCGCCGCATGCCTGGGCGCGGGACTCCTCGCCTGGGACCTGCTCTCACTGGAGGTGACCGCGTGAGCAACGCGGATCGCACTGTGCTGGCCGGGGCCAGGCTCGTCCTGCCCACCGGCGTCGTCGAGAACGGCAAGATCGCCGTGGAGAACGGCGTGATCACCGAGATCGCGGCACCGGTCAGCCCTCCGGACGGCGCGGCACCCGCTCTCGACCTCACCGGATTCACCGTGGTCCCCGGGTTCGTGGACATGCACGTCCACGGCGGCGGCGGGGAGTCCTACCACTCCGGCACCGCCGAGCAGGTCATCAAGGCGGCCCACACGCACCTCGCGCACGGCACCACCACGACCGTCGCCTCCACCGTCACCGGCGAGATCGACGACCTGTGCCGACAGGCTTCCCTGCTCAGCGAGTTGGTCGAGGACGGGGTGCTCGCGGGCATCCACTTCGAGGGCCCGTTCATCAGCACCAACCGCTGCGGCGCCCACGAGCCGGACCTGCTGCGCGACCCGGACCCGGCGATGGTCCGCAAGCTGGTGGACGCCGCGCGCGGCGCGGCGCGGATGGTCACGCTCGCCCCCGAGCTGGAGGGCGGCATCGAGTCGATCCGGCTGCTCGCCGAGCGCGGCGTCATCGCGGCTATCGGCCACACCGACGCGTCCTACGACAAGACCATGGCCGGCATCGAGGCAGGCGCGACGGTCGCCACGCACCTCTTCAACGCGATGCCGGGCCTGGCGCACCGGGCCCCCGGCCCGATCGCGGCCCTGCTGGAGGACGAGCGGGTCACCGTCGAGCTGATCGGCGACGGCGTGCACCTGCACCCGGCCGTGGTCGACCTCGCCTTCCGCGGCGCGGGCGCGGAGCGCGTCGCGCTGGTGACCGACGCGATGGACGCCGCCGGCTTCGGCGACGGGGACTACATGCTCGGCCCGATGGCGGTGCAGGTGCGCGACGGCGTCGCCCGCCTCGCCGAGGGCGGCTCGATCGCGGGCTCCACGCTGACGCTGGACGTCGCCTTCCGGCGCGCGGTGACGGTCAACGGCCTGCCGTTGGAGACCGTCAGTCGGATGCTCTCGCTCAACCCCGCACGGCGACTGGGCCTTTCGGACCGGATCGGCTCCCTGGAGGTCGGCAAGCGGGCGGACCTGGTGGTCCTGGACGCGCAGCTCGACGTGGTCGCCGTCATGCGCCGCGGCCGCTGGGCGGTCGGGGCGGACCAGCTCACAGAGCGTGTGCCGGTGGCCAACTGACGGCCCGTGAACACAAGTGGCCCGCGCTTCCGAGGGGGGAGCGCGGGCCGGATCGTCTGCGCTGACCGGGTCAGCCCCAGGGGTTGGCGCTCGAGGTGGTGATGGTCATCTGGTCGATGTCGACCGGCGGTTGACCGTCGACGCCCTGGATCGTGATGGTGACCGGGCCAGCCGGGAGGTCCGGCTGGTTGTAGGTGTGGAACCACGTCTGCGACGGGTCGGTGCCGCCGTAGTTCCTGAAGTCGGTCTGGCGGCTCTTCTGGCCGTTGACCAGCAGCAGGTCGCTGGAGTTGCCGCCCGGGTTGTTGTAGCGGATGTGCACGTAGTACTGACCCGCGGTCGGGATGTTGACCTTCCAGCCGATGCTCTGCTGCCCGTTGGTGATCGGCACCGACTTGCCGCCCGCCGACTTGGCCCCCGCCGGGGTGGTGACCGGGGCGGTGCCGTTGAGGATCATCGTCGACGCGTCGGTGACGCCGGGGAGCGTGGTCGCGGCCGAGGCTGAGGCTGATGAGCTGCCGGTGGGCGCCGTCGAAGCGGAGATACTGCCGCCGGAGCCCGCGTTGTTCTTGCCGCCGTTGCCGCCGTTGAACAGCGCCATGCCGATGCCGATCGCGACCGCGGCCACGACCGCCACCCCGCCGATCATCACACCACGCGAGGTGCCGCCGGAGCCGCCTCCCGAGCGCGCCGCGGCGCGACCGCCGCCGACCGGGGGCTGCCCCTGGTGCGGAACGCCGGAGTAGCCACCGCCCTGCGGCTGGCCGTAGCCCTGCTGCTGACCGTACGCGCCCTGTTGCTGACCGTAGCCCTGCTGGCCGCCGTAGCCGGACTGGCCGTACTGGACCCGGCCGACCTGTGTGGCCTGCTGGTACGAGGTACGCGGAACGCCGGGCATCGGCTGCGTGGGGGCAGCTCCGCCCTCCTCGCCGTTCTCTGCCCGGTAGAGGTACGCGAACGGGTCGTCGTCCTCGGGCACGCCGTTGTTCTCGGCTGTCATCGAGTCCTCTACCCCCGAGTCGTGATCCGTGGATATACGTGCATGGTCGGCTTCCGCGCCCGGAGTACCGCACCACAGGCACGCGTATCCACCGCAGACTACCCCGACTGGGTGACACGACGGTAAGGACGGAGCGGAGGAGGGCGCGGTTCCACTAGCGTGCGCAGGCTACCGGTCACTGCTGGGACGGCGCAGGCCGCCGGGCGGTTCCGGCCGGGAATCAACCCGCGCGGCGGTGGGAGCGGCCGCCGTTCGCGCGGGCGCGCTTCTCGACGTACATGAGCTCGTCGGCGGTGTGGAGCACCTCGTCGATGCTCATACCGCAACCCGCCCAGCCGATGCCTATGCTCACGCCGACCCGCAGGGTCCGGTTGTCCCAGCGGATCGGCGGGGCGATCGCGGTGCGGAGCCGGTCGGCGAGGTCCTTGGCGCGGGCGCGGTCGACGCCGTCGGCCAGGACGACGAACTCGTCGCCGCCCATGCGGGCCACCGTGTCGCCCTCGCGCACCGCGTTCTGCAGGCGCTGGGCGACCTCGATCAGCGTCGCGTCGCCCGCCGCGTGGCCGTGGCGGTCGTTGATGCCCTTGAAGCCGTTGAGGTCGCAGAAGAGCACCGCCAGCGCCCGCCCCGCCTGCGGTCCGTTGCCGCCCTCGTCCGGCGGGACGGCGTGGACGTGGTCGTAGCCGCCGTCGGCGACGGCCGGGTGTCCGTAGGCGTGGCCGCGGCCCGGGTCGACCGCCGGGCCCCCGCCCAGCGCCCCGGCCAGCCCGCCGGAACCGAGCCCGCCGTGGTCGGCGAACCCGCCGTGACCCTCCGGCCAGCTCTGCTCCGCCATCGCGCCGGGCACCTCGTAGCCGCCCGGCGCCTCGTAGCCGCCCGGCACCTCGTGCGGGTCGTACGGGTCGTAGGCGTCGTAGCCGCCGAAGCCGCCCAGGCCTCCGGGGCGCTGCGCGACGGCCGGGAGGGAGCCCGGGTGGTCGCACAGCCGCATCCGCAGCCGCGCCTTGAGCTCGGCGGCGTTGGGCAGGCCGGTCAGGGCGTCGTGGCTGGCCCGGTGGGCCAGCTGGAGCTCGTGCCGCTTGCGGTCCTCGATGTCCTCGACGTGGGTCAGCAGGTAGACCGCACCCTCGACCGCGTCGGAGATCACCGAGTTGCGCAGGTTCACCCAGAGCCAGCCGCCGTCGCGACGGGCGAGCCGGACCTCGGCGCGGCCGTTCTCGGTGGCGATGCCCCGCAGCCGGCCCGCGTCCTCCGGGTGGACCAGCTCGGCGAAGGACTGCCGGTGCAACGAGGATCTCGAACGGCCGAGCAGTCGGCACAGCGAGTCGTTCACGCGGGTCAGCTGCCCGCGGGACTCCCCGTGCAGTTCGGTGATGGCCATGCCGGTGGGCGCGAACTCGAAGGCCTGCCGGTAGCTCTCCTCGCTGGCGCCCAGCGCCTGCTGCTCGCGCTCCAGGCGGACCAGCGCGCGCTGCATCTCGGCGCGCAGCCGGGCGTTGCCGATGGCGATGCCGGCCTGCTGGGCGAACATCTCCAGCGCCTCGCGGGTCCACGGCCCCGGACGCCGCCCGTTGCGCGGGCGGTCCACGGAGAGCACGCCGAGGAGCTCGCCGCCGAAGCTGTACATCGGGGCGAGCAGCATGTCGTCCGGGTGCCAGGCGCCGGCCGGCACGAAGGCCTGGCCGCCGCCCCAGATCGGTATGTCCACCGGCCTGGCCCAGCCGCGGTCGTGCGGCACGAAGACCAGGCTCCCCCAGCCGTCGCCCGCGTTGAGCAGGCGGTTCCAGGACTCGCGCGAGCCGATCTGGCCGAGGAGGCTGTTGATGCCCTCGTCGGCCTCCCCCTCGACGCCGAGCTCCCACACGGCGGCCACGACCAGATCACCGTCGGGCCGGACCATGTTGACCACGGCGCTGTTGAAGCCGAGGCCGGTGACCGCCCCCTCGACCACGGCCTGCAACGTCCCGGCGAGGCTGCGGGCGGCGTTCAGGTCGGCGATGACGCGGTGGAGGGTACGCAGGGTCGCGAGACGGACGTAGGGCTCCGGCTCGGTTTCCATCGCCTTGCCTCCCTCCCTCGACGGCTGCGTCCGACGGTACTGCGGAATGCTGCGCGCAGATGGTCGGACTGCCAGACAAACTGAATCACAGGGTGCACATCAATAGACACTCTGGGTCAGCAAATCGATGCCACTTGTGACTCAACTCACACGTCTGACGTGTGTAATCCTTGATCGAACCGCAGTTCGCTCCGCTGCGCCTCCGCAACGTGAGCAATCAGACGCCCGTCCTAAGCCCAAGGTCCGATGCGAGCCGAGGGCGACCGCAGATAGCGTGCCCTACGTGTACGACGCCGCAGCCACCACCGCCACCTCCGTCCCCGCCGATGCGCTGGACGGCCCTGAGGCCTCCCCGGAGGAGTTCCGGGCCGCCCTGGGCCAGCTGGCCTCCGGCGTCGTCCTGGTGACCGCCCACGACCTCGAGGAGGGCCCGCGGGGGGAGGACGTCGGCATGACCGCGACGGCGTTCCTCTCGGTCTCACTCGACCCGCCGATGGTGCTGGTCTCCGTGCGCGAGGACTCCCGGATGGAGGAGGTCCTCTCCCGCGTGGACCGCTGGGCGGTGTCGATCCTCTCCGCCGACCAGCGCACGACCGCCGCGCGGTTCGCGATGAAGGGCCGCGTCAGCGACCGCCTGCTCTTCGCCGAGGTCCCCCACACCCGCGGCGCGGCCAGCGGCGCCCCGCTGGTCACCGGCGCGCTGGCCACCGTCGAGTGCCGCACGGTGGACCGCATACCCGCCGGCGACCACATCCTCGTCCTCGGCCACGTCCTCGAGGCCCGCGTCGGCGCGCCGACGGGCGGCCCCCTCATGTACTTCCGCGGCCAGTACCGGCACTTGGGCTAGCAGCGGCACCCACGTCCCGTGGCACCACCCCGGAAGTGCGAGGAACTGCGCGACAAGCCACCCTGGGGAGTCAGATCCCGAGCGAGCAGGGCCATCCTCCCGGGGTGGGTTCCTCGCACCCCCGGATGGTGCTACCTCGGGTCGTGCGACTCTCAGAAGTCGCGGACGGAGCCGCGGGTGCGCTTGCGCTCCGCGGTGCGGCGCTTGTTCTCGAGGCGGCGTTCCACCATGCCGCGGCTGGGCTTCGTCGCGCGGCGGGCGCGCGGGGGCGGGGCGACGGCCTCCGCCAGCAGGGCGGACATGCGGACCGCCGCCGCCTCCCGGTTGCGCCACTGGGAGCGGTGCTCCGAGGCGCGGACCACGACGGCGCCGTCGACGAGGCGGCCGGCCAGCCGCTCCAGCGCGCGCTCGCGCCAGACCGGGGGCAGCGCGGCGCTCGCGGCGAGCGGGTAGCGGAGCTCGACCTGGCTGTCGCTGGTGTTGACGTGCTGGCCCCCCGGTCCGGAGGACCGGGAGAAGCGCCACTGCAGCTCGGCGTCGGGTACGACGACGCCCCGGACGCTGACGGCCACAGGATTCACGGACATGGCTCACATGATCCCGCCGTCCGCCCGGAACGCGCGAGGGGTTTAATCGAGTGGTGATCGAGCTCGGCTACTCCCTGTCCCCCCGTTTCCCCGACCCGCCGCAGACGGACTACGCGACCGCGCCCGCCCGGGTGCTGCGGCACGACCTGTTCTGCGGGGACGTGTTCGTCGAGGGCGAGGACGGCCGTGACCTGTCCACCCGGTGGGGGTGGGTGCCGGTGCTGGACTTCGCCTGGGCGCTGTGCGACATCGTCGAGGAGCTGGACAAGGTGCTGCCGGGGCTGCGGACGCCCCGCGCCGAGCTGGACTTCACCGAGTCCACCGACCGCCTGCGCTTCTCCCGCCGCGGCGACTGGGTCGAGCTGCGCGCGGACTGGATCCGCGACGAACGCCCGCTGATCGTCGACCACGGGGTACTGCGCCGCGAGGCGCGGGACTTCCTGCAGGACCTGCTCGCCGACCTGGTCGACCTGCACGAGGAGCTGGACCACAACCTCACCTTCTGGGAGCTGAAGTCCCGCTTCCCGCGCGTGCCGTGAGGCCGTCCTCGGCCGTGGTGCGGCCCAGCACCACGAGGCGGGGCGTGGGCCGCGCCAGCTCCTCGAAGCCGAGCCGGTCGTAGAACGCGCGGGCCGCGTGGTTGGCGGCGCCCATGCCGAGTTGGACCCGCGGCACGGCGCGCTCGCGCAGGGCGGCGAGGAAGACGCGCATCAACTCCCGCCCGAAACCCTGCCCCTGGGCCTCGGGGAGCAGGTCGATGTGCAGGTGGGCGGGGTAGCCGTCGACGCCTGTGGCGAGCATCGCCTCGGGGTGGCGCAGCTCGTGGCCCCGCCCGTCCCGGTCGTCGGGGTAGCGGCCCGCGACGGCCGGGAGCCACTCCTCCAGGTATCGGGCGACGAACCGCCGGGTGTCGGCCGTCCCGAGGACGTAGCCGAGCGCCCGGCCCGCCTCGTCGGCCACGACGTACGCCAGTTCGGGCTCCTGCGCGAGGTACGGGCCGACGAAGATGTCCGGCAGGATCCGGGGGTCCGGGTACAGGGAGCTCGCGTCCGCACCGTTGTCCCCGGTGCGGACGCAGATCTCGTACAGGTCCTCCCGGTCCTCCGGGCGGTAGCGGCGGATGCTCAGCGGCATCCGCCCAGGCTAGCCGAGCTTGCTGTATGGCTTCGGCTTCGGCACCGCCGCCAGCAGCGGCTGCCACGCCTTGCTGGTGACGATGGCCCTCAGCTGCTCGGGGGAGAGCGGGGGCGTCGCGCGGGTGACGCCGCTGCCCTTCTCCGCCGCGGCGTTCCACTCGTCCATCTCGACATGGGAGCCGTCCGGCAGGTCCAGCACCGCGTGCCAGTCCTTGGTGCCGCTGCCGCGCGAGGGGTACTCGTAGCCCTGGTCGATCAGCAGCCGGCCGCCGCCGGGCAGCTGGTAGACGTGGCACACGTCGTTGGGGACGTACGCGGGGTCCCCGCAGGTGGGCAGCTGCGCGTCGCCCTTCGGGTAGCGGGCCAGCGCCAGCTCGATCGAGGAGGCCCCCTTGCCGTCGTCGTACACGAGCGAGGCCAGGGGCGCGGTCATCGGGTGGGTGCCGGAATCGGGGAGGACCCAGCGGCCGACCGCATCGGTGATCCTCCCGTCCTTCGGCAGCAGGCTCTCCAGGGTCGTGACCATCTGCTGGGCCCGGGTGTTGGCGCTCACCGGCGCGCCGGAGGCGGCGAGGGACATCGACGGCCGGGCCGCCGGGCCGACGGCCTCGCGGGGCTGCGCGGCGCCCGTCAGCGACGGCACCACTGCCGCGCCGACGGCCACGAGGGCGAGCGCCGCGGAGCCGCCCACGACGGCCGCGTTGCGGCGGCGACGGCGCCTGCGGCCGTCGGCGACACCGCCGTTGACGATCCGGGTCAGGTCGTGGGGGGTGAGCTCCTCCCCCGTGTCGCGCAGCGACTGCGCGAACCTGTCTTCAAAGGACATGGCTGCCACCATTTCTGCATTGACGTCATGAACGCGTGAGGTCCGGGAGGGAGTCGCCGAGGATCGAGCGGAGACGGCCGAGCGCACGTGAACTCTGCGTCCTCACCGCGCCGGCGGAGGACCGCAGGGCGCGGGCCGTCTCCTCGACGCTGCGGTCCTCCCAGTAGCGCAGCACCAGCACCGCCCGGTCGCGCGGACCGAGGCGGGCCAGCGCATCGAGCAGGGTCAGTCGCAGGGTGGCGTCCTCCTCGGTCGCCACCCCCTCCGGCAACGCACCGGTGGGCTGCTCCGCCGAACTGCGGCGGCGCCGATGGCTGAGGAAGACGCGGACCAGCACGGTGTGCGCGTACGCCGCCGGGTTGTCCGCGACGGACACGTGACGCCAGTGGACGTACATCCGCCCGAGCGTCTCCTGCACCAGATCCTCGGCGAGGTGCGGATCGCCCGTGGTGAGCAGGCTCGCCGACCGGTACAGCGCCCCCACCCGCGCGGTGGCGAAGTCCAGGTAGTCCTGCTCGTCCGCCGCCCTCATCCGTGCCCCTGCCTCCGCCGTGTCGGCTCCCGCCGCTTCCCTTACGCCCCTTCGACGCGATGAGCCGCGCCGGACGTTACAGGGCGTGCGGCAAACGAGAAGCCCCCGGCTTTCGCCGGGGGCTTCTCGTTGTCGACGGCTCAGTCGTTCGGGCGCAGCTGCTCCGGGCTGAGCAGCGAGAAGGCGGTGGCGCCGTCGGTCGCCTCGCGCAGGAAGTCGGCATGGCCGGCGTGGCGGCCGATCTCCTCGACCAGGTGGAGCAGGATCCAGCGGGCGGAGCGGCGCGCGCCCTTCGGGTTCCACGGCCGGTCCGGCAGCGGGACGGTGACGTCGAGGTCCGGCAGGGCCCCGACGATCTCGGCGGTCTCGGCGGCGACGTCGTCCCAGAACTTCAGCATGTCGGCGATCTCCTCGCCGTCGAGCAACCGGAAGGAGTCACTCCAGGAGCTCATCTCGCGTTCCACCAGCGGCTCGCGTCCGGCCAGGATCACCCGGGTCCAGTTGCTCTCGACCTCGGCCAGGTGCTTGACCAGGCCGCCGAGGCTGAGCTCACTGAAGGTCGGACGGGCCGTCAGCTGCTCGCGGGTGAGGCCGCCGACTGCGCGCCGGACGGCGGCGCGCTGCGCCTCGACGAAGTTCAGCAGGGCTTCGCGCTCGTCGGACTCGGCGTTGACGACGGTCGGCATGGGGACCACCTCGGTTCTCTCGGCTGGCTGGCTCTCGAACTTCCGTGGTCCCCACAGTAGATCCGAACTAGGACAGCAGCTGTCCTCTTTCTCCTCCTCCTTTCGACGTGGCGGCCAGCCGGCCTACGCCGCGGGTCAACGCGGCGGTGGCAGCCGGCTGAGGAACACTTCGAAGGCCGTCGGTTCGACCCTCGTGACGCCGGTGAACGGGAAGTCCATCTCCTTGATCAGCAGCAGCGAGACCACGACCAGGGCGGTGAGCGTCAGCACCATCAGGCCGTGGGCCAGCGTGTTGGACAGCCCGAAGAGATAGGTGAACGCGACGGTCAGCAGGCCCCCGGCGATCAGCGCGACCCACATGATGGTCGGCACCGAGTCGTCGACCTCGGTCAACCGGGCCCGTCGCTCCGAGGCCAGGTCCTCGACGTGGGACACGGCGTGCTCGTAGAGCACCTGCTGCCGTGCGTCGGTCGGGGTGAACCCGAAGATCTTCGAACGCATGTCGTAGACCAGCTGGGTGGCCTGCGGACTGCTCCGGTGCTTGGCCAGCAACGGCCATTCGGTGCCCTGGACGGTCGTCGCGTACTCCAGCGTGTCGTGCTCGACCTGCGACCCCACCGGGAGCGGCAGCTCCCGGGAGATCCAGTACACGCCGGCCAGGGCGTCGGCCTCCTTGAACGTGGTCTGCCGCGCGGAGTCCACGTTCTGCCAGACCGCGACGACCACGAAGGCCAGCAGTACCGCGTAGAGCACGCCGACGGCCGCGAAGATGAATCCCGCCACGTCGTTGTGCGACTCCCGCATCCGGTGCGGGACGAAGTGCTGCAGCAGCCAGAGCGCGATCGCGCAGACCAGCAGCGTTCCGAAGAGGATGAGCGCGTCGGTCCAGCTCACATGCCCCCCTTGGCTCCCCTTCCCCGCTCAGCCGCGCGGCCGGGCGACCTCGACGTTCTCCAGGACCCCGAGTGCGTCGGGGACGAGCACGGCGCACGAGTAGTAGGCGCTCACCAGGTACTGGATGACGGCCCGCTCGTTGATGCCCATGAACCGGACCGAGAGGCTGGGCTCGTACTCGTCCGGCAGGCCCGTCTGGTGCAGGCCGACGACGCCCTGCTCGTCCTCCCCGGTACGCATCACCAGGATCGAGCTGGTGTGCCCGCCGTTGATCGGGATCTTGTTGCAGGGGAAGATCGGCACGCCGCGCCAGGACGGGATCCGGTCGCCCGCGACGTCGACCGACTCCGGGTAGAGGCCGCGCCTGTTGCACTCGCGCCCGAAGGCCGCGATGGCCCGCGGGTGCGCCAGGAAGAACTTGTTGCCGCGACGCCGGGCCAGCAGCTCGTCCATGTCGTCCGGGGTGGGCGGGCCGCCGTGGGTCTGCAGGCGCTGGTCGTGGTCGGCGTTGTGCAGCAGGCCGAACTCGCGGTTGTTGATCATCTCGTGCTCCTGGCGTTCGCGCAGGGCCTCGATGGTCAGCTTGAGCTGCTGCTCGATCTGGTTCATCGGCTTGTTGTAGAGATCGGCCACGCGCGTGTGCACCTGCAGCACGGTCTGGGCGACGCTCAGGTCGTACTCGCGCGGGGCGAGTTCGTAGTCGACGAAGGTGCCGGGCAGCTCGGGCTCGCCGTCGTGGCCCGCCGCGAGCTCGATCGCCGCCTGGCCGTGCGAGTCCTGCGAGGCGGCGCCTGCGGCGGTGAACGCCTCGACCTGGGCCCGCAGTTCGGGCGAGCGCCCGAGCAGGTCCGCGAAGGCCTGCCGGGGCAGCGTCAGCAGCGTGCCGGCCGTCGCCGCCTTCACCGTGTACTCCCACAGCGCGTCGTCGCGCAGCAGCGCCTCGTCGCCGAAGTGGTCGCCGTTGGCGAGCACGCCGAGAACCGCCTGGCTGTCACCGAACTTGCCGGTGCCCACCTTGTTGACCTTGCCGTGCGCGATCACCATCACATGGCCGACGACCTCGCCGTACTCGGCGATGACCTCGCCCTGCTCGAAGTCCCGCTGGCCGAAGCGCGAGGCCAGCTCGCCCAGCAGCGCCTGATCCTCGAAGCCGCGCAGCAGCGGCAGTTCGACGAGGCTCGGCGGCACGATCCGCGTCTCCGCCCCCGTCTGCGCGAAGCTCAGCCGCCCGCGCCCGGTGGCGTAGCTCAGTCGGCGGTTCACCCGGTAGGTGCCGCCGGAGACCTCCACCCACGGCAGCATCCTGAGCAGCCACCGGGAGGTGATGCCCTGCATCTGCGGGGGTGTCTTGGTGGTGGTGGCGAGGTTCTTGGCCGCTGCGGTGTTGAGCGCGGACTGCGCGCCCTGCTCGGCGGCATTGTCTGACGTGGCGTCAATACCAGCGTCGACGGACATGTCTGGGGTCCTCCCCTGGGTGCGGATCAACACTTCCAGGGTGGGGGGTGGCGCGCGGGGGTGGTATTCCCCGAACGAGCGGGACTGACATGCCCACGAACGGGGTAGCCGCAGCTCACGTGTTCGGCACAGAACGGCCTTTGGGCCGCCGCGTACCTGAGGCGACCCCCGGCTGCGCGGAGGGGTGTCGACAGGCGGCTGCGGCCTGCGGCCGGGCTGGTCGTCCGGCAGCACCTCGCGGGCCGTCGCCCCCCGCCCAGAACGCGGGCTCTCAGCGGCGCGGCGCGCCGACCGCGGAGCCGTCGCACTCCGACACAACCGCGTTCCGAGCGCGGGCGCCCCTGGGCGCTCAGGACTCCAGGGCTGCGAGGAGGTGGGGCCAGGCGGGGGAGGTCGGGTCGATGACGCCGAAGTGCTCGACGCCCTCGAGCTCCACGAGGTGGGTCTCGTCGCCGGCCTTGCGGGCGGCCTGGGCGTAGGCGCGGGACATGGTCGGCGGGACGTCGTCGTCGTCCGCGCCGTGGATGAGGGTGACCGGGACACCCAGCGGGAGCAGCGCGGCGGGATCACAGTCCGCGTAGCGGGCGGGGAGGACGTCGACGCCGCCGCCCATCATCGCGCGGGCCGCGCCGCCGCCCAGGTTCCATTCGTCGCACAGGCGCAGCGAGGCGCAGCCGGCCAGGGAGACCACCGCGTCGGGACGGCCCCCGGAGTGCCACGGCGAGCCCCCCGGGAGACGGCGGCGGGCCGCCGCCCACAGGGCCAGGTGTCCGCCCGCCGAGTGGCCCACGTAGACCGTCCGCGACGGACGCGGGCCCTCCGCGGCGACCGTCGTCGCGAGGGTCTCCATGCAGACCGCCACGTCGTCGAAGATCTCCGGCCAGCCGGGCGTGCGGCGGTACTCGGGGACGGCGACCAGGTAGCCCTCGGCCGCCAGCGCCTCGGCGAGCGGCGCGGTGTGGTGGCGGTCCCAGCGCGGGCGCCAGAAGCCCCCGTGGAAGAGGACCACGAGCGTCCTGCCCTCGCTGCCATCGCCGCCGCCCCGCGGCAGCAGGACGTCGACGACCTGCTCCGGGTGGCTCCCGTACGCGTGCGTGCGGTCGGCCTCCAGCCGCAGCGCGCGCAGCGCCTCCTCGTCCGCCATCCCGCTCACTCCCCCTCCGCAGAACTTCAGACCGACCCTCCGCAGAACTCAGACCGGCTCGACCGGCCGCCAGCGCAGCGGGGTCGAGAGGATCATTGTGCTCGACGGCTGGCCGTACTCGGCGAGCCGGTCGATGAGCTCCTCGAACTCGGCCATGGTGGCGACCGCCACCATCAGCACGCAACAGGCGCCGCCGGTGACCCGGTGCAGCTGCAGCACCTCCGGCCACTTCGCGACCGACGGGTCCCGCAGGACGCAGCGCGGGCCGTAGCACTGGACCTGCACCAGCGCGGAGACCACGCGGCCGGCCCGGCTGAGGTCGACCTCGGCGTGGTAGCCGGTCAGCACGCCGGACGCCTCCAGGCGCCGGACCCGCTCGGCCACCGCGGGGGAGGACAGGTTCACCCGCCGCGACAGCTCGTTGAAGGACAGCCGGGCGTCCTCCTGCAGCTCCGCCAGCAGGCGCCGGTCGACCGCGTCCAGCACGCCCCTCACCTCACACTTTCCGATCACTAAGCCAATCGGCTCATCGCCTTTTCCAGGCTAAGCCGTTTGCCGCCGGGGCAGCCCGTCGCCCATTCAACGGGACGGCCAACCGCAGCAGAATGAAAGCGACCACCGCGCCTGGAGGACCACCCATGCCTGCGACGCCCGCATCCACGCTCAGCGAGCCGACCACACCCAAAGTCGACTTCGCCGCCGCGACCACGCCCTACGCCGCCTACGCGGGGATCGACACCCTGCACTCGCTGCTGCACCCGCTCAGCGAGGAGCCGGCCGAGACCACCTTCATCGTCGCCACGCAGGTGATGGAGCTGCTCTTCGGCCTGATCCGGCACGAGTGGACCCGCGCGCAGCAGGCCCTTCGCGTCGACGACCTGCCGGCGGCGATGTCCGCGCTGCGCCGCGGCCTGGGCGCGCAGGACGTGCTGGTCAACTCCTGGGAGCTGCTGGCCACGATGACCCCGGTGGAGTTCAACTCGTTCCGGCCGGTCCTCGGGGAGGCGAGCGGCTTCCAGTCGTACTCGTTCCTGCACCTCGAGTTCCTGATCGGCAACAAGCACGAGCGGCTGCTGCGCCTGTACGCCGGCCACCCGGAGGTCCTCGCGGACCTGCGGCGCACGCTGGACTCACCGAGCCTCTACGACGACGCGCTCGCCTACGTCGAGCGGCGCGGCCTGGACGTCTCGTCCCCCGTCGCCGCATGGCTGGCCGCGTACGCCGACCCGAAGCAGGACGAGGTGTGCGCTCTCGCCGAGCTGCTGATGGACGTCGCCGAGCGGGTCACCCGATGGCGGCAGCGCCACCTGTCGGCGGTCAAGCGCTGTATGGGCGCCAAGCCCGGCACCGGCGGGTCCAGCGGCCTGAGCTGGCTGCGCCACGCGGCCGAGCAGGACGTCTTCCCGGACCTCTGGGCCGTGCGGGACGCCCTGTGACCGGCCACGTGACCGGCCCCGTGGGCGCGCCGACGCGCCAGGAGGCGCTGGACCTGGACGCCGTCGACCCGCTGCGCGGCTTCCGGGACCGCTTCACGCTCCCCAAGGACGTCCTCTACCTCGACGGGAACTCCCTCGGCGCGCTTCCGGCACACACGCCGGAGCGGCTGCGCCGCATGGTCGAGGAGGAGTGGGGCCGAGGCCTGATCCGCAGCTGGAACGAGGCCGGCTGGTACGACCTCCCGCGCGGGCTGGGCAACCGCATCGCCCCGCTGGTCGGCGCCGCGCCGGACCAGGTCGTCGTCTGCGACTCGACGTCGGTGAACCTGTTCAAGGTCCTCAGCGCGGCGCTGCGGCTGAACGCCGGCCGCTCGACCGTCGTCAGCGAGGTCGGCAGCTTCCCCACCGACCTCTACATGACCGAGGGCCTCGCTCCCGCACGGCGGCTGCTGATCGGCCGCGACGCGCCGACGCTCGACGCGCTGCTCGACGAGGACACCGCCGTGGTGCTCCTCTCCCACGTCGACTACCGCACCGGCCGGCTCCAGGACATGGCCGCGGTCACCGAGCGGGTGCACGCCGCCGGCGCGCTGATGGTCTGGGACCTGTGCCACTCCGTCGGCGCGCTCCCGGTCGCCCTCGACGCGTGCGGCGCGGACTTCGCCGTCGGCTGCGGCTACAAGTACCTCAACGGCGGCCCCGGCGCGCCCGCGTTCCTCTACGCGGCCCGGCGTCACCACGACGACGCGCGGCAGCCGCTCAGCGGCTGGTTCGGCCACGCGGACCCGTTCGCGATGTCCCCCGACTACCGTCCCGCCGACGGCATCGGCCGCTTCCTGACCGGCACGCCGCCGCTGCTGAGCCTCGCGGGTCTGGAGGCCTCGCTCGACGTCTGGTCGGAGGTGGACCTCGCGCAGGTCCGCGTTAAGAGCCTCAGCCTCACCTCCTTCTTCCTGCGGCTGACGGACGCGCTCGGCCTGGAGTCGGTCACGCCGCCGGCGGAGGACGAGCGCGGCAGCCAGATCTCGCTGCGCCACCCGTCGGCCTACGCGGTGGTCCAGGCCCTGATCGCCCGCGGCGTGATCGGCGACTTCCGGGAGCCGGACATCATGCGGTTCGGCTTCACCCCGCTGTACGTCTCCCACGCGGACGTCTGGGACGCGGCTGAGGCGCTGCGTCAGGTGCTGTCCACGGGCGAGTGGGCGCAGCCGCGCTTCGCGGAGCGGGGCGCCGTCACGTAGCCCGGGAGCACGGGGCCGGGGCGCTGAGACGGCTACCGGCGAGTCAGTAGCGTCAGCGTGAGACACCGCTGTCAAAAGGCCCGGGCCCCTGCCACAATGCGGGGCATGCACACCCGTTCCGCCCGCTCCAGCCTCGGGCTGCCTCTCGCGCTGGTCAGCGCGTTCGCCTTCGGTGGTTCCGGCGTCGCCGCGAAACCGCTGATCGAGGCGGGGCTCAGCCCGTTGCAGGTGGTGTGGGTGCGCATGGCCGGCTCCGCCCTCGTGCTGCTGCCCGTGACGATCCGGCACCGGGGCCTGCTGCGGCGGCAGCCGTGGCTGCTGCTGGGCTTCGGCCTGCTCGGGGTGACGCTCGTGCAGGTGTCGTACTTCTTCGCCATCTCCCGCGTGCCCGTCGCCATCGCCATGCTGCTGGAGTACCTCGGCCCCTCGCTGCTGCTCGCGTACGTACGCTTCGTGCAGCGGCGGCCGGTCACCCGGGCGGCGGCCCTGGGCGCGCTCACGGCGACACTGGGGCTCGCGCTGGTGGTCGAGGTGTGGACCGGCCTCGGCGGGCTGGACCCGATCGGCGTCCTGTTCGGGCTCGGCGCGGCCTGTGCCCAGGTCGGCTATTTCGTGATCTCGGAGAAGGCCGGGCGTTCCGTCAAGGACGGCCCCGCCGAGCGGATCGACCCGATCGCGCTCAGCGGCTTCGGCCTGCTGATCGGCGCGCTGCTGATGACTCCGCTCGCCCAGCCGTGGACGCTGCCCTGGCACGTGCTGGGCGGCGAGGCCGCGATGGGTTCGCGGCACGTCCCCGCCCTCGTGCTGGCGCTGTGGATGGTGCTGGTCTCGACCGTCGTCGCTTACCTGACCGGGGTCGCCTCCGTCAGCAGGCTCTCCGCGCCGGTCGCCTCCGTGATCGCCTTCCTGGAGGCGATCGTGGCGACGGTGCTCTCCTGGTTCCTGCTCGGCGAGCACCTGTCGACGCCGCAACTGCTGGGCGGCGGACTGGTGCTGGTCGGCGCGTTCGTCGCACAGACCAGCCGGAGGGTGGAGACCACCACGGTGGTCGCCCTGGGTGCGGAGCCCCTTCCGGTCGGCGGGACGGACGAGACCGGCACGGAGGGCGCCGGGGAGACCGCCGGCGAGGCCGCGTCCCACTGACGCCGTACCCGACATGCGGGACCGGGCGGGTGCGCGCATCGTGGTCCCATGAGCACGATGCAGAGTAAGAACAGCAGCACCATCCCGGGCTTCCGCCCCAACACCCAGCTGCTCGCGGCCGGTGCCGCCATGACCGGCTTCGGCGCGCTGGTCGTCGCGGCCGGTGCCGCCATGGTCGGGTTCTCGCTCGCCATGGCCGGACGCCGCTGGGTCCAGAGCTGGGAAACCGCGCCGACCGAGATGGCCCAGCGCACCCTCAACCAGGCCCGGGTCGCCTCCCAGGCCGGACTCGAAGCCTGGCGCGGGGCCAGCCCGTCGATGAACTGACGGTCGCGCACGGCCGAAGTACCCGAACCGCTTGCGCGGGCTCCTGCAACGACGTAATCATGATTACAAAGGAGCCCCGCAAGAGGAGAACTCTCGTGAGCGAGCACGACGAGCACCACGAGAAGCGCGAGAAGGCAGAGAAGGCAGAGAAGCCGTCGACCCCTTCGATCCTCGAATGGGCCGGCGGCCTGGAGGCGTTGCAGCGCCTGACGGCCACGTTCTACGGCAAGCACGTCCTCAGTGACCCGCTGCTGGCACCCCTCTTCGCCGGGATGGACGCCGAGCACCCTCAGCACGTCGCCCTCTGGCTGGCCGAGGTCTTCGGCGGTCAGGACGGCCCGCGCGGCTACTCCGAGCGGCGCGGCGGCCACCCGCACATGGCGAGCCGCCACCTGGGCCGCCACATCACCGAGGAGCAGCGGCGACGCTGGGTGGCCCTGCTGATGGACTCCGCGGACGAGGTCGGGCTGCCTACCGACCCCGAGTTCCGCGCCGTCTTCACCTACTACATCGAGTGGGGCAGCCGGATGGCCCTGATCTACTCGGGCGAGAACCCCCCTCCGATCGACGCCGCGCCCATGCCGCGGTGGTCCTGGAACCAGACGCCTCCCTGGCAGCCGTCCGCCTGAGTCCGGAAATACCGGCGGACAGCCGCCTGTTGTCGCCTGCGGACGTCAGGACGTCAGGACGTCCCAAGATCGCGGGGCAGTGGGAGGGCGGGCACGATGCGAATCCTCGTCGTCGGGGCAGGGGCTACCGGGGGCTTCTTCGGCGGCCGGCTGGCCCTGGCGAGCCGGGACGTCACCTTCCTGGTGCGCCCGCGCCGGGCCGCGGCGCTGCGCGAACGCGGCCTGCGGATCGTCGGCGCCGGCCTGCGCGGGCCGGAGCAGGAGCTCCGCCCGCGGCTGGTGCTGCCGGGCGAGATCGACGGCCCCTACGACGTGGTGCTGCTCTCGGTGAAGGCGGGCGCCCTGGCCCCGTCCCTGGAGGACGTCGCACCGGCGATCGGCCCCGGCACGGTGATCATCCCCTTCCTCAACGGCATGGCCCACCTGGCCGCGATCGAGCGCAGGTTCGGCGCGGACGCGGTGCTCGGCGGGGTGGTCCGGGTCTTCGGCACCCTCGACGACAACGGCGACGTCCAGGTCCTGGACCGCATCAGCGCGTCGGTGATCGCCGACGTGGTGATCGGCGAGCCCACGGGCGGCAGCAGCGCGCGCGTCGAGCGGATCGGCAAGGAGTTCTCCGACGCCGGCTTCGGCGTCACGGTCTCCCCCGACATCCTCGGCGTGATGTGGAGCAAGTGGGTCTTCATCAGCACGCTGGGCGCGCTGACCACGCTGATGCGCGGCTCGGTCGGCGAGATCGTCACCGCGGGCGGCGCATGGCTCGGCCCTGCGCTCCTCACCGAGGCCGCGGCGGTCGCCGCGGCGGCGGGCCACCCGCTGCCGGCCGCGACCCTCGACCGCGTCGCGGCGGGGCTCACCCGCGCGGACTCGACGGACACCGCGTCCCTCTACCGTGACACGGCAGCGGGGCTGCCGACGGAGGGCGACCACATCCTCGGCGACCTCACCGCGCGTGCGCGGGCCTTCGGCGTCGAGACCCCGCTGCTGGACCTGGCGGCCCTTCACCTCCGCGTCCACGAATTGCGCCTGAAGCCCCTTTAGCCTTGAGCAGTCATCTCATGGCCAGCAGGCTTCAACTGTGACAATCGTGAGGCGGTTGGCGCCGGCCGGGCTGCGGCAGCTGTTTCAGCGGGGGGTGCCGGCGTCGCCGACACGTCCGCAGGGCGGTGGCCGACGCCGCTACCGGGACGGTGAGGTGTTCGCCGCGATTGGAGGCGTAGCCGGTCGCGCTCGCGTTCGGCGAACTGCCGGTCCAGCGCCGCCCGACACCGGCATCGACCACCTCAAGCTCCCCCGGGTCGCACTGCGACCGGGGCAAGCGAGGGCCCCGGCCGCACGGGTGCGCGGTCGGGGCCCGGTGCTCTCAACTGTTCGGGTCAGGAGGCGAGGTAGCCCTCCAGGTCGGCGACCACCTGGATGTTGCCCGGCGTGTTGTTGTAGAAGTCGACCACGCCGTTGACCACCGGAACCACCACCTGCGTGGTGACCGTCTGGCCCGCCAGGACGATGACGTTGGGAAGACGCTCGACCGGTTGACCGTCCGGGAAGACGGTGAGTGCGCCGCCGTTCTGCGCACCCGTGACGGTGACGCTGAGCACGACGGCGGTGACCGTGTTCGGGAGGTTCGGCAGGTTGCTGACGTTGAGCTGTGCCGCCGCGTGCGGAAGCACCGTCGTGCCCGAACCGCCCAGACCGGTACGGGTGTCCAGCGCACGGACGGGGGCCACCGCCAGGTACAAGGAGCCGGCCGTGGCGTAGTAGCCGACCACGTCGGCCGTCAGGTCCACCGTCCCGGCCGATCCGTTGTAGAGGTCGACCCTGCCGCCGACCACCGGAACGGTGACCAGGCCCGTGACGCTCCGGCCCGCCATGAAGGTGAGCTGGCTCACGTGGGGGACGGCCTGTCCGTAGCCGAAGGCCGCCAGGTAGCCGGACTTGGCCGGCGCGAGGGCGCCGACGTTCAGCACTACCGCGCTGACGTGGGCCGGAACCCCGCCGACACCGGCCAGGGTGACCGCGATCGCCCGGTCGGCGGCCACGTGCGCCTTCCGAGCGCCGAGACCGGTACGGGTGTCGAGGATCCGCTCGGGCCCCATCGGGTCGAGCCGCAGGTGATTGCCGACGGAGGTGTAGTAGCCGGCCAGGTCGGCGCTCAGGTCCACCGTCCCGGCCGATCCGTTGTAGAGGTCGACCCTGCCGTTGACCACGGGGACGGTGACCTGGGCGGTAGCCGTCTGACCGAGACCGAAGGAGAGGTCGGTGACCTGGGGTCGGGCCGTACCGTCCGCGTAGGCGGTCAGCGCCCCGGCCCGGGTGGGGGCCGCGGCGGTGACGGAGAGGACCACCGAGGTGACTCCGGCGGTCGGAACGTGCGCTACGCCGTCCACCAGCAGCCGCACCAGGTGCCCGGGTGCCACCCGTGCCTTCGGCGCGCCGAGGCCCGTGCGGGTGTCGAGCACACGGCTCGGGTTGAGCGGCACGAAGGTACCGGCGGGCACCGGGCTCGGACCGGCGGTCACACGGTAGGCGCCCGGCAGGTAACCGGGAGACGGGGTGCCCACGCTGTAGCCGACGCCGTCCTGCACCACGTCGTAGGTGCCGGGCGCGACCCCACGGGTGTTGAGCCGCACGGTCAGCGCCGTCGCGTCCCCGCTGAGCGAGACAGGCACGGTGATCGCGTAGTTGGCCGCGTTCATGCCGTTCTGCGCGAGATCGATCCGCGTCGCCAGGTTGAGGTTCTGGCCGTGGACGACGACCGTGTTGAGGCCGCCCGACGGGCCGGAGGCCGGCGTGACCCCGGTGACCTGCGGATAAGGTGTCCGGGCCGCGCAGTTCGTGTCGCAGGCGCCCTGGAAGGTCAGCGAGAGCGGCAGCGCGGACAGGTACGGGAAGAGCACCATGACGTCCTGCCCGGCCGGGTCGGTCGAGGCAGTCTGACAGCCGATCGACGTCCCCGAGACCCCGTTGCACAGACCCATCGCCTGCGACCAGCCGACTCCCCACCCGGCTGCGGACTGCATGCCGATCACCGGCTGGTTCGCACTGCTCGCCCCTGCGGTGTAGAGCCAGAACCGCTGGCTCGGCTGGACGGCGACCACGGCGCAGTAGCCGGCCGCCGCCTCCGAGAGGGAGGCCGTGATCGGCTTCCAGCCGGTCGCGGCGTCGAGCGGGTGCGCGGTGCACTGCGAAGCCCAGCCGGAGGCCGTGCCGACCCGCCAGGTGTCCACATGGGCGGTGATGGACACGCCCTGGTAGTTCGCCGCGGTCACCAGCACCTGGTAGGAGGTCTGGCCGGTGACCTCGCAGGTCGGGCCATGCTGCCAGCACAGGATCGTGCCGTTCGGGTCGGCCACCTGGAGCACGGCGCCGGCCTGGGTCAGCGCCGAGGTGCGCACGCCGAGGGCCAGCTTGTCCCCGACGGCGGCGGTCACCCGCAGGCAGCGGCTGTCCAGGTCGGAGCCCAGCAGCAGCGTGGTGGACGGGCCGCCGGGGACCGTGGAGGCCGGGGTCGCGCAGGCAGCGGTGCGGGACACGTCGCGGCGGACCAGGTGGTAGGTCTCAGGTTTCGGGCTGACGGTGATCAGCAGCGCCGTGTACGCCACGCCGGTCCGGTAGGAGCAGAAACCCGTGCTGTTACCGGAACAGACCTGCTGACCGGTCGGGTCGTTGACGTAGGTCGCCCCGTTCACCACGTTCGAGGTGTTCGAGTAGTCGATCATCTCGCCCGTGGAGTGCGCGTTCGCGGGGATCGCGAAGCAGGCGACGTCCGCCGAGGGGGTCAGCGAGGCGGTCGCGCCATAGGAGCTGCCGAAGCCGGACTGCGGCCAGGCGCGGCAGCCCGTCTGCGAGTCGGTCCGCTGGGCCAGCAGCCGGTAGCCGCCCTTCGCGGGCTGGCCGGACAGGAGCACCCGGAAAGGGGCGGTGCCGGCCAACGGGCAAGTGGCGTAGGAGAAAGTGGCATTCGGGCACTGCTGTGCACCGGTGGCGTCGACAACCTGCGCCTGCGGGGCGGAGCCGTCCGCGGTGGGCTGGTCGAAGAAGTAGTCGGACAGGCCCGAGGCGGTCGGCAGGGTCAGGCAGATTTCCTCGCCCGCGCCGCTGAAGGCACCGGTGGCCGGGCCGGTGGAGAAGCCGGTGT
This sequence comes from Streptacidiphilus neutrinimicus, assembly GCF_000787815.1. Taxonomy (GTDB): domain Bacteria; phylum Actinomycetota; class Actinomycetes; order Streptomycetales; family Streptomycetaceae; genus Streptacidiphilus; species Streptacidiphilus neutrinimicus. The sequence continues at coordinate 18,191 of NZ_BBPO01000006.1, read as the reverse complement.
CGGTGGCGGAGGCGCAGCCGCGCGACTCGCTCGCGGAGATGAAGACGACGCCGAAGTGCGCCGGGCCGCCCAGCCACGGGCTGACGACGAAGTCGTAGCTCCCGGCCGCCAGCTGGCAGGTCGGGCCGGAATTGGTGCAGGCGAGGGTGCCGTCGGTCTTGTAGAGGGTGCCGCCGAGGCCCTGCTGGTCCGTGCTCGCCGCGTAGACCTGGTACAGCCCCGGGGCGGTCACCTGGAGCGTGCGGCAGCGATCGGCGCCGCTGAGGTCCGGAGCCGCGCCGTAGACGCCCTGCGCCGTGGCAGCACAGCCCTGCGGCTGGGTCACGTCATTGAGCTGCAGGTCGTAGGAGTCGACGTTGCCGTTCGCGTCGTCGACCAGGACGCTGTAGGGGGCGGTCCCGGTCAGCGTGCAGTCACCGAAGGTGTCGGAGCAGATCTGCGTGCCGGTCGCGTCGTAGACCGTCACCGCCAGGCTGCCGTTCGAGGGCGAGTACGCGTCGGCGCGCAGGACGTGGCCGCTTGCCATGGGAAGCCTGTAGCAGTCGCCGACGGCGCTGGCGTCCAGGCTGCCCTGCAGCGTCGGTGCGGTGAAGGACGGGTCCACGGTGGTGCAGCCGGCGTCGGAGAGCAGCGGGAGGAACGCCAGCGTGTACGACGCATTGCTGTTCTGCACGGCGACCGTGTAGGTGCCGGCCTGCGAGGTGTGACACTGCGGCGGCAAGGACCAGTTCGGCGCGGCACAGTTGAGCACCGTGCTGTCCGGCGCGGCGACCGTGAAAGGCAGTTGGCTGCCGCCGGAGCCGTATGCGCGGATCGCGAGCAAGTCGGTGGCCTGGCCGAGCGTCAGCGTGTAGCTGTCGGTGCCGGTCGCGGACGGAGTCGTGCAGGAGTAGACGGTGCCGGCGACGATCGCGCCGGAACAACTGCTGACCGTCTGCGCGTTGGCGAGCGCGGTGCGCACGGCGGCGGCGCGGGCCGTCGTCCGGGCGGCGAGCTGCGCGCCGGTCCGCGGTGGTGCGGGCAGCGCGGACTTGGCGGGTGCGACCGGCTTGGTCGTCAGTCGCACGCCCGGCCGCGGCTTGGCGGGGACGGGCGGCGGGGTCCGGTGCTGCTTCTGGCTGCCGCCTGCCGACGTGGCCGGCCTCGTCGTGGCGGCGTGCCCAGCGGTGTCGGCGTTCGGGGTGGTTGCGGCGCTTGCGACGCCGGCCTGCCCGAGCAGGGCGACCAGCATGGCGAGCGCGACGCCGGCCGATCTCCAGCCCCTGCGAGGTCCTTCTCTATGACGGTAGGGAATGTGCATGTTCTTTCCTCCCCCAATGGCGCGAATTCGCGGGCTCCCGAGCCACCCCGGAAAGCGAGGTGGATACTAGCGGCACCTCTCGTTTCTGCGACATGCGATTCCCGCTGCCGACTGGGCAGAGGGACCCGGGCCTCGCGCGAGGCGCGAGGCCGGGGCCCTCGGGGTGGGCCACATTCCGCCCGTTTCACATGAACAGGCCTGGTTCAACCGGATTCAGTGATGTTCGAGCACGTTCAACCGAACGGTGTCAGGACCATGTTGTAGGCGAAGGCGACGATCAGGTACGCGAGCGTCCGGTGGCATCCGAGGGGCGCGAGGCTCTGCCGATCTGCGGCTCCTCCCCCAGCCTTCGGCCGGGAGGTGCCCCAGCGCGGGCGCGAGCAACCACCCTGCGCGGATGGCCCTGCTCGATGAGGACCACCCGATCGTCGGTGGCTTGTCGCGCAGTTCCCCGCGCCCCTGGATAGTGCAAACCCCGTGCGGGAGCGAAACCTTGGCGTTAGCGCGCCACGGAGATCAGGTACTGCGCGTACTCGTCCAGCGCGGCGCTCGCGGCCGCGTCGTCGCGGTCGATGAGCCAGTTGAGGGTGAGGCCGTCGAGGACGGCGAGGCCGTAGCGGGCGAGGGTGGGGAGGGGGACGGACCACTCGAAGCCCGCGAGGCGGGCCATCGTGGCGAGGGAGTCGCGGTTGACCTCGAGGTAGCGGCCGTACTGGTGGCGGGCCACCTCCGCGAGCCCGGGCTGGCGGAGCGCGTACTGGGTCAGCTCGTACGTCAGCAGGTGCTCCTCGGGGGTCGCGCGGATGCGCGCCCAGTAGGCGTGGAGCGTGTCACGGACAACCGCGGCGAGGGGCGCGCCCTCGACGCCCGCCGCGACGGCGGGCGCGAGCGCTCCCTGCATGATGCGTTCGACCACGCTCTGCAGCAGCTCCTCCTTGGAGCGGAAGCAGTAGTGGAACGCGCCCAGCGGCAGACCCGCCTCGGCGACGATCGCGCGGGTCGTCGCCTTCGCGACGCCTTCCCGGATCATCACCTTGATCGCCGCCTCGATCAGCTCTTCGCGTCGCTCCTCGGCGGATCGGCGGGACATGACTGACTCCTGGTGCAGAGAACGGCAGGGGAACGAGACGTCCGAGGCACGCTACAAGAAGGCGTGGCCCTCGCCGCGGTAGGTCGGGGCCTCGCCCACGATCCGGTCGCCCTCGACGAGGTGGAGGCGGTCCACGCGCTCGCACAGCTCCCCCGCCTTGGCGTGCCGGAACCAGACGCGGTCGCCGAGGCGCAGGCCGTCCGCCGCGTCGCCGACGAGCGGCGTCTGCACCTCGCCCGCGCCCTCGGTGCCGACGAGGCGCAGGCCGGGCGGAAAGACGGGGGTCGGCAGCCGGTCCGCTCCGGCCGGCCCGGAGGCGATCCAGCCGCCGCCGAGGACCGTGACGTGCCGCGGCGCGGGGCGGCGGGTGACGGTCAGTGCGAAGTACGCGGCGGGGTACGGCGTGAAGGCCCGGTAGTGGTCGAACAGGCGCGGCGCGTACAGGCCGGATCCGGCGCCGAGTTCGGTGACCGCGGCCTCGGACGAGGTGGCCTCGAGGCTGCCGGTGCCGCCGCCGTTGACGAACTCCAGCGGCGCGACGTCCTGGACGGCGCGCACCGCGGCCGCGCGGCGGATGCGCAGCTCCTGCGCGGACATGCGCTGCATCAGGCGCACCCCGGCGCGCATCAGCGGGGAGCCCGGCTGGTTGTCCGCGAGGCCGGCGATCTGGCCCTCGTAGGACATCACCCCGACCAGCCGCAGTCGGGGCCTGGCCAGGACCGCGCGGGCCAGGGCGCCGGCGGCGGCCGGGTCGTGCAGGGGCGAGCGGCGCATGCCGAGGTGGATGCGGCCGCCGAGCAGCCGCAGCGAGGCGTCGAGGTCCAGGCAGACGCGCACCGGCGGCCCGTCCGCGCCCGCGGCCTCGGCGGCACGGGTGATCAGGTCGAGGTGTTCCACCGAGTCGGCCATGACCGCGATCCGCGCGGCGGCGCGCTCGTCGGCGGCGAGCTCGCGCAGCGAGTCGACGTCCGCGCACGGGTAGCCGACGAGGATGTCGCCCAGCGACTCGTCCGTGGTGCGGGCCAGCCAGAGGGCCTCGGGAACGGTGAATGCCAGGACGCCCCGGTAACCGGGGGTGCGCAGCACGTCCTCGATCAGCGGGCGGCAGCGCAGCGACTTGCTGGCCAGCCGGATCGGCTTGCCTCCGGCGCGGGCCGCCATCCGCTCGGAGTTGGCGCGCAGGGCGCCGAGGTCGATGACCGCGAACGGGGGCCGCAGCTCGGCGGTGGCCCGCTGGAGCTGGTCGAAGGTGGCGGGCGACGTGGTCTTCCTGGGCGTCTCGGTCGTCATCGAAGGGCCTCTCGCTGGACCTGCCGGGGCTGGTACGAGCCCGCGCTGTGTCCGGCAGCGTGACTTGTTCAGTTGTCCAAGTCAAGGCTCCTGGACCCTTGACTTGGACAACTGAACAAGTTCACCCTTCCGTGTCATGACGAACGCGTGGCGCAACTGGGCAGGGAACGAGCAGGCACACCCGGTGCGGGTCGCGCGGCCGGCCGACGCGGGCGAGGTGGCCGTCGAGGTCGCGGCCGCGATCCGCGACGGGCACGGGGTCAAGGCGGTCGGCTCAGGGCACTCGTTCAGCCCCACCGCGGTCGCGCCCGGCGTCCAGCTCCAGTTGGACCGGATGAACCGGCTGGTCTCCGTCGACGCGACGTCCGGGCTGGTCACCATCGGCGCGGGCATGCCGCTGTGGCAGCTCAACCCGCTGCTCGCCGAGCACGGACTGGCCATGGAGATCCTCGGCGACATCGACCGGCAGACGATCTCCGGCGCGATCTCGACCGGCACCCACGGCTCCAGCACCCGCTTCGGCGGCATCGCGACGCAGGTGCGCGCGCTCGAGATCGTCCTCGCCGACGGCTCGGTGACGCGGTGTTCGGCGACCGAGCAGCCCGAGCTGTTCGCCGCCGCACGGGTCGGGCTCGGCGCCCTCGGCGTCATCACCCAGGTCACGCTCCAGTGCGTGCCGCTGTTCGCGATGCGCGCGCAGGACACCCAGCGGCCCGTCGCCGAGGTCCTCGACGGCATGCAGGAACTGGCGGACGGCCACGACCACTTCGAGTTCTTCTGGTTCCCGCACAGCGAGGTCTCGCTGACCCGACGGTTCACCCGGCTGCCGGCGACCACCCCGCTCACCCCCGTCGGGGCGCTGAGCGCGCGCCTGGACGAGGCCCTCAACGGGCCCGGCTTCGAGGCCCTCTGCCGGATCGGCACCCGCTTCCCCGCCACCGTCCGCCCGATCGCCCGGTTCGCGGCGAAGGCGATGTCGGCACGGGAGTGGACCGACCTCTCCTACAAGATCTTCGCCTCGTCCCGCCCCGTCCGCTTCCTGGAGGGCGAGTTCGCGATCCCGCGCGAGCACGCGGCGGACGCTCTGCGGGAGATCAAGCAGTGGATCGACCGCAACGACGAGCGGGTGTCCTTCCCGCTGGAGATCCGCTTCGTGGCCGCGGACGACATCTGGCTCTCCACCGCGCAAGGGCGGGAGAACTGCTACATCGCCTTCCACCAGTACCACCGCATGCCGCACGAGCGGTACTTCCGGGCCTGCCAGGACATCCTCTCCTCCTATGGCGGCCGCCCCCACTGGGGCAAGATGCACGACCTCGACGCCGCCGCCCTGCGTCCGCGCTACGCGCACTTCGACGACTTCGTCGCCCTGCGCGACAAGCTCGACCCGACGGGCCTGTTCACCAACCCGTACCTGGACCGGGTGCTGGGCAGGGCTCCGCAGGCCCGCTGAGGCAGAGCGAAGGTCGGACCGACCCCGGGCCCGGCGGGCTAGCGTGGTGCCATCGCCCTCGGCTCCAGGAGGAATGCACGTGAGCAACGGTCCCCTCTTTCCCGCCGTCGCGGCCGGCGGTCCCGCGCCCGCGGTGAGCTTCGGCGCGCGCGAGCTCGACTACGCGCGGCTGCGCACCGCCGTGCTGGCGACAGCGGCGAGCCTCGGCGCGGCGCGCCGGGTCGCGCTCTGGGCGACGCCGACGCTGGAGACCGCCGTCGGCGTGGTCGCCGCGCTCGTCGCAGGCGTGACGGTGGTGCCGCTGAACCCGAAGAGCGGGGAGCGCGAGCTCGCGCACGTCGTCGGCGACAGCGAGCCCGAGCTGGTCCTGGCCGCCGCGGACGACGAACTGCCCGGCGTCCTCGCGGGCCTGCGGGTGGTCACGCCGCAGCTCTCGGCCGGCGGTCCCGGTCCGGAGGCGGCCTGGCCGGCCGAGCCGGACGACGAGTCGCCCGCGCTGATCATCTACACCTCGGGGACCACCGGGCCGCCGAAGGGCGCGGTCGTCCCCCGCCGCGCGGTCCGCACGACGCTGGACGCTCTGGCCGAGGCGTGGGCGTGGACGGGCGACGACGTGCTCGTGCACGCGCTGCCGCTGTTCCACGTGCACGGGCTCGTGCTCGGGATCCTCGGCCCGCTGCGGCGCGGCGGCAGCGTGCGGCACCTGGGGCGGTTCTCCACCGAGGGGGTCCGGGACGAGCTCGCGTCGGGGGCGACCATGCTGTTCGGCGTGCCGACGATGTACCACCGCATCGCCCAGGACCTGGAGGCCGACGACGCGGGGCTGGCGAAGGCGCTGGCGGGCGCCCGGCTGCTGGTCTCCGGCTCGGCCGCGCTGGCGACCCGCGACCACCGCGCGATCGAGGCGGCCACCGGCCGCCGCGTCGTGGAGCGGTACGGCATGACCGAGACGCTGATGAACACCAGCGTCCGCCCGGGCGCGGACCACCGGCCCGGCACCGTCGGCACGCCGCTCGACGGTGTGGAGCTGCGGCTGGTCGACGAAGCGGGGGCGCCGTTCGACCCGGCGACCGTCCGTGACGGGGAGACCGTCGGCGAGATCCAGGTCCGCGGCGCGAACCTGTTCAGCGGCTATCTGGGCCGACCGGACGCGACCGCGGAGGCGCTCACCGAGGACGGCTGGTTCCGCACCGGGGACATGGCCGTGCTGGACCCGGACGGCGCGGTCCGCATCGTCGGCCGCAAGTCCACCGACCTGATCAAGAGCGGCGGCTACAAGATCGGCGCGGGCGAGATCGAGAACGTGCTGCAGGACCACCCGGCCGTCGCCGAGGCCGCCGTGACCGGCGAGAGCGACCCGGACCTCGGCGAGCGCGTGGTCGCCTGGATCGTCCCGGCCGACCCGGCCGCGCCGCCGACCGCCGACGAGCTCGCCGCGCACGTCGCGGCCCACCTCGCGCCGCACAAGCGCCCGCGCGAGGTCCGGTACGTCGCCGCGCTGCCGCGCAACGACATGGGCAAGGTGTTGAAGCGCGCCCTCGGCGGGTGACCTCCCGCACGTGACCTCCGCGTGCGGAGTCCGCGGGCGCGGCGATGTCGGGCGTGGCGATGTCAAGAATCCGGCGGCCGCTCCGACCACCTGTCGACAAGGCCCTTGCGAGGGCCGCCGAACGACAAGGAGTACGAGATGAAGTTCCTGATCGGCCTGCACATCAACCCGGCCGTGCTGGACGCGCTGACCGACGAGGAGAAGGCGGCGATCGGCGCAGGACACGGCCGGTTCATCGCGGAGCTGAAGGAGTCCGGCGAGCTGATCACCACACAGGCGCTGGTCGACCCGTCTCAGGCCGCCGTGGTGTCCGTCCGCAACGGACAGCCGGTGGTGACCGACGGGCCGTTCCTGGAGTCCAAGGAGTTCCTCGGCGGCTTCTACCTGGTCGACTGCGAGAACAAGGAGCGAGCGGTCGAGCTGGCCGCCCGGATCCCGGACAGCGCGATCGAGGGCCTGGGCGTCGAGGTGCGTCAGGTGATGTTCTCCGACGGACACTTGGAGGCATGACGGCGACGACCGCCCTGGAGGACCTGCTGCGTGGGCTCACGCCGCAGGTCCTCGGCGCGCTGGTCCGCCGCTACGGCCGGTTCGAGGGCTGCGAGGACGCCGTCCAGGAGGCCGTCCTCGCGGCCGCCGTGCTGTGGCCGTCCGAGGGCGTGCCGGACAACCCGCGCGGCTGGCTGACCACCGTCGCCTCCCGGCGGCTGATCGACCAGGTGCGCAGCGACCAGGCCCGGCGCGCACGCGAGACGGCGGCGGCCGCCGAGTCGCCGGCCGAGCTCGCGCCGCAGGACGTCCCCGACACCGACGACACGCTGGTGCTGCTGTTCCTGTGCTGCCACCCGACGCTGACGGCCGCCTCGCAGACGGCGCTGACGCTGCGCGCGGTCGGCGGCCTGACCACGGCCGAGATCGCCCGCGCGTTCCTGGTGCCGGAGGCCACCATGGCGGCCAGGATCAGCCGGGCCAAGCAACGGATCAGGGCCGCCGGGAGCGCGTTCACCCTGCCGCGGGGCGCGGAGCGCGAGGAGCGGCTCCAGGTCGTCCTGCACGTGCTGTACCTGATCTTCAACGAGGGCTACACCGCCTCGTCCGGCGACACGCTGCACCGCGCCGACCTGGCCCGCGAGGCGATCCGGCTGACCCGCCTGGTGCACGCACAGCTGCCCGAGGACGGCGAGGTCACCGGCCTGCTCGCGCTGATGCTGCTGACCCACGCCCGCCGGGACGCCCGCACCACGGCCACGGGCGAGCTGGTGCCGCTGGCCGAGCAGGACCGGACGAGGTGGGACGCCGCGCTGGTCGACGAGGGCACCGACCTGGTCCGGGCCGCCCTGGCCGGCCCGTCGCTGGGGCCCTACCAGCTGCAGGCCGCCATCGCCGCCACCCACGACGACGCGTCCTCGGCCGAGGAGACCGACTGGGCGCAGGTGCACGCCCTCTACCTGATCCTGGAGCGCATCGCGCCCAACCCGATGGTCACCCTCAACCGGGCCATCGCCCTCGCCGAGGCTAAGAGCCCGCAGGCCGGGCTGGAGCTGCTGGCGACGCTGGACGACGACGAGCGGATGGCCCGCCACCACCGGCTGCTGTCCGTCCGGGGCCACTTGCTGGAGCGGACCGGCGACCGGGCCGCCGCCCACGACCTCTACCGCCGCGCCGCGAAGGCCACCGCGAGCCTCGCCGAACGCCGCTACCTGGAGTCCCGCGCCGCCCGGGTGCGGCCGTAACGGGTCGTACGTCCACGGTGCAGCGGGTACGCTGACGCGTCGCTGTCGCTGGGTGCGCGGGGGAGGAAGCGGGAGTTGGCCACCGTCAGAGCTGGGTCGCAGGAGTCCGCGTCGAACGGGAACGACGCGTGGACGCAGACGCTGGAGGAGGTGTCCCACAGCGGCCGCCGGCTGCGCCGCCAGGAGCTCGAGGAGCTGCGCGCCTACGGCGACCACGCCGCCGAGGAGGGGCGCGGGCTCGCGGAGCTGATCGACGAGCGGCTGGCCTCGACCGGCCGGGCGTGGGAGGGGCGGCCGGTGGACGCCGCCTCGATGGCGGCCCTGCGCGCCGCCGTCGCCGCCCTCGCCGCAGGGCACGGCCGGGCCTACCGCGAGCGGCTGCGCCGCGAGGAGGCGGGACGCCGGCAGTTCGTCGCGGACCTGCTCAGCAGCCGCAGCGACCTCGGGCGGCTGGCCGAGCACGCCGAGCGGTTCGGGCTCAACCTGGCCTGCGCGCACGTGGTCGCCGTCGCCGAGGGCGACGGCTACGGCCTGGACGACCCGTTGGTGCGCGGCCTGGAGCGGCAGTTGCTGGGACGCTTCGGCGACCAGGAGGTGCTGCTCGCGGTGAAGCACGGGCGGCTGGTGTGCATCGTGCCGTCAGGCCCCGGGGAGGACGCGGTGGTCACGGCGTTCGCCGAGCTGACGAAGGGCCGCCGGGTGGTCGTCGGCCGACCGCACAGCGGGCCCGGCGGGGTGGTGCACTCCTACGAGGAGGCGCGCTCGGCGCTGGAGCAGGCCGGTCAGCTGGGACTGCCGGGCCAGCTTCTGCACGCGGCCGACCTGCTGGTCCTGCCGGTGCTGCTGCGCGACCGCGACGCTCTGGAGGAGCTCGTGCGCAGCGTCCTCGGGCCACTGCACAAGGCCCGCGGCGGGCCGAGGCCTCTGCTGGAGACGCTGACCGCGTACGCCGACTCGCGCTACGTCACGGCCGAGGCGGCGCGCCGACTCGGCCTGAGTGTCCGGGCGCTGGCCTACCGGATCGCGCACATCGTGCGGCTGACCGGCCTGGACCCGGACGACGCGCTCCAGCGCTACACCCTGGAGACGGCCGTCTTCGGCGCGAGGCTGCTCGGCTGGCCGGACCAGTCACCGTCAATTCCATCTTGACGGCCGACGTCCCGTCAATTTACCGTTGACGCATGAGCCCACTCAACGTCAGTCTCGCCGACCTGATCGCGCGCCTCGACGAGGAACTCCCCGACGCGGACGCCCTGGCCCGCATCAGCGAGGCACAGCTGCGCTCCCAGACCCTCTCCGACCTCGGCGACCAGCTCGTCGGTCACTACGTCGGCAAGGCCAAGCAGGCCGGCGCCTCGTGGAGCGAGATCGGCGACGCCATCGGGGTGTCCAAGCAGGCCGCCCAACAGCGCCACGCACCGGGCGTGTTCGAGCGGTTCACCGACCTGAACCGGCACTGCGTGGTGCTGGCGCAGGAGGCCGCCCGCACGCACAAGCACGACTTCATCGGCACCGAACACCTGCTGCTCGGCCTGCTCGGCGAGACCCGGGGCCTGGCCTACGAGCTGCTGACCGCGAAGGCCGGGTCGGAGCAGCGCGTCCGCGACGCCGTGGCGGGGGTGCTGCCGCCGTCCGGGCGCAAGGCGCTGCGGGGTCACATCGCGTTCCGGCAGGAGAGCAAGGAGGCCCTCGAGGAGGCGTCCCGCGCGTCGGCCGCCCTCGGCCACGACTGGGTCGGCACGGAGCACACCCTGCTGGGCCTGATCCGCGTCGTGGAGAGCCCGGCCGCCCGGATCCTGCGCGACCTGGGCTTCACCTCGGACGAGCTGCACGAGACGGTCAGGGCCGAGGTCGCCGAACGGTTCGGACCTCAGCCCCCCGCGTAGGCCGCGCACAGCTCCTGCCAGCGGGCGGCCTGCTCCGGGGTGGCCCGGTCCCGCAGCCGGGCCAGGGCCAGCAGATTGGCCTCCGCGGCGTTGCCGAGCGTGCGGGCCTCGGCGAGGTAGTGGTCGTCGAGCAGGGCCTCGACCTCGGCGTCGCTCTGGACCGGGTCGATCCGGGCGGCGAGCTGCGCCATGGTGCGGTACGAGCCCTGGAGCAGGAACGGCGGCTCCGTCCGGGCGCTCTCCTCCTGGGCGGCGGAGGCGATGTAGGCGCCGTTGACGGCGAGGACGGTGCGCTGCACCCGGCGCAGCCGGGCGAACGTGGCGACGGCCCGGTCCAGGTCCGGCACGGGCCGGCCGAGCTGGTCCGCCTGGGCCGCGGGATCTCCGTCGGCGAGCGCGACCAGCAGGCGCAGGTCGGCCGGGTCCGCGCCGACGAGCGGGGCCAGCACCGGATTCGCGGCCAGGGCGTTCTCCAGGAAGGACAGCGCGAACAGGCTCTGGTGGCCCGTCAGCACCTCGCCGAGGTTCCAGACGTCGGCGCGGTTGGCGAGCATGTCCGGGATCTCGAAGCGCTGTCCGTTGGCGGTGTACGGGTTTCCCGCGAGGCAGACGGCGAAGCGGCGGCCGCGCAGGTCGAAGCTCCGGGCGACGCCGTCGCTGACGGCCTCCACGCGCCGCTGGGTGTCGCAGAGCGGGATGAACTTCTGCAGCAGCTCGGCGGAGACGTGCTGGATGTCGTCGACGTGCAGCAGGACGTTGCTGCCCGCCTCCAGGGCGAAGACGATCTTCTCGACCTCCCGGCGGGCCGCGGCGTCGGGCGCGCGGTCGGGGTCGAGCGAGGTCGTGCCGGAGCCGAGCGCGGGGCCGTCGACACGGACCATGAGCAGGCCCAGACGGTCGGCGACGTACTCCAGCAACGTGGTCTTGCCGTACCCGGGCGGGGACAGGAGCAGCAGCAGACCGCTGCGGTCGGTGGTGGCGGTGGCGTCGAGCGTGCCCAGCTGCTTGGCCAGGTTGTCGCCGACCAGCGGCAGGTAGACCTGGTCGATCAGCTGGTTGCGGACGAACCCCGCCAACGGGCGCGGCCGGTAGTCGTCCAGACGCAGCCGGGCCCGCTCCGCGGACAGGACCTCCGCGCGCTGTCGCTGGAAGGCGCGGAAGGCCGGCGCCCGCTCCTCGCGGAACACGCGGGCCCGGTAGGGCAGTTCGTCGATGCGGACGGTCAGCCGGCCGTCCCTGACCCGGGGGTGGGCGCCGAGCAGTCCGGTCACGGTCTCGCTGACGGCCGCGCCGACCTCGTAGCGCGGCAGCTCGGGCGCGCACAGGTGGGCGACGGCCTCGGCGAGCTCCCCGACGTCCTCTCCTCCGCCCGCTGCCGGTTCCTCGCCCGCGCGGGCGGCCGCGTAGGCGCCGAGCCACGCGGTTGCGAGCTGCCACCGGGCGGCCAGGTCCTCGTCGAGGGCCTTGAGGTCGGCGCCGAGGGCGGGCGCGGCCTCGGTCTGCCCGAAGCCGTCGAGGAGCGTGCGGGCCGCGACGCCGACGGCGAAACCCTCACGCGGATCAGCGAGTTCGGCGACCAGGTAGTCGCCCGTCCGCGACACCGGGGGCAGGCCGAGAGAGTTCGTGAACTCCGCCGCCGCCGCGGAGAGTTCGGACGCCAGGTCGGACAGCGCGCCGACCGTGCCGGTGGCGCCGAAGTGAGTGCGGGCGAGCACGAGGGAGCGGGCGCGGCGCTGCCACGCGGCGCGTTGGGCGTCGGTCGCGCCGTGGGCCCAGAACAGTTGCGCGGCCGCGCGCACGTCGGCCGGGTGCTCCAGCAGCCCGGCCCGGGCGCGCAGCCGCAGCAGCGCGTCGAGGATGAGCGCGGCGTCGTGGTCGTGGACGCCGCGCTCGTAGCCCTCGTCATAGGCCCGCTCAGCCGCCCGCCGAACCCCGGCGAGCAGCACCTCCCAATCCGCGCCCCCGGCGCCTCCCGACCCGGGGCTGAGGCTGACGTCCGGCCCGATGTCCGTACCCCCCACCGAGCCCAGGGCGGAGCCCGGCCCGGCACCGAGCGCGGAGCCGGAGCCAGCGGCCACCGCGGAACCGGAGCCCGTACCCGGACCGAACACGGAGCCGGAGCCAACGCCCAGGGCCGAGCCCGGGCCAGCGGCCAGCGCCGAGCCGGAGCCCGTACCCGGGCTGAACGCGGAGCCGGAGCCGAGGACGGAGCCGGAGCCGAGGGTGAAGCCGGAGCCAACGCCGAGCGCGGAGCCGGGGCCAACGGCCAGTGCCGGGCCGGAGCCCGTGGCTGCGTCCGGCAGGAGCGCGGCGGCGAGGTACTCGGCGCGGTAGAGGGCCGGGGACTCGCTGACCAGCGGCTGCGTCCAGAACGCGCGGCCGTCCAGCAGCTGCGGCAGCCGCGCGGGGCGGCGGTAGCCGGTGCCGGTGACGAGGAAGGCGAGGCCCTCGCCGTCGGGCTGCAGGGTCAGCTCGACCGGCTCGCGGCGCACCGCGAAGCGGTGACGGCCCAGCCGGACGCTCGCGCCGCCGTCCCCGGAGAGGTCGGCGCGGTCGCGCAGCTCGCGCAGGGCGGTGCGGACCGCGCCGCTCAGACCGTCCTCCAGCTCCTGGGAGCGCACCTGGTCGTCGAGGGCGCGCAGCTCCGCCGCGGCCGCGCGCACGCGCACGGCCATCGGGTCGGCGGCCGACGCGCCGTGGATGTCGGCGGCCGAGCCCAGCCCGGCGAGGCGGCGGCGCAGCGCCTCCAAGGCGCGCTGCGCGGAGGCGGCGATCCGGTCGGCACGCCCGGCGGCCTCG
>NZ_BBPO01000006.1:0-4681 GCF_000787815.1 Streptacidiphilus neutrinimicus | reverse complement strand
GGCATGGGCGGCGCGGTGCTCGGCGTCGAGCAGCGCGCGGCGGCGGTTGGCCAGCAGGGCGCGCGCGCGGTTGACGGCCGCCAGCACCTCGCCGATGGCCAGCAGCACGGCGGTCCCGGCGGCCGGGTCGGCGGCGACGGCGCCGGTGACCAGGTCGGTGACGGTGGCCAGGGCCTCGGCCTGCGCGGTGAGGCGGTCGGCAAGCCTCGCCGCCTCGGCCGCGGTGGCGACCGACTCGGCCTCCTCGGCGGCGTCACGGGCGGCCGACAGCGCGGCGTCGAAGGCGCCCGGTCCGGCGAAGAAGGCGAAGGCGCGCTCGGTCGCACTCGTCAACTCGCCCGCCAGGTCCGCCTGCACGCGGTCCAGCGCCGCCAGGTCGAGCTGCGGCAGCTCCCGCAGCAGCCGGGTGCGGCCCTGCGCCTGCCGCAGCTCGGCGAGGAGCCGGGTCCAGGCGTCGGCGTCGGTGGGCGGCTCGCCGTGCGAGCGGCGGACCAGTGAGGCTGCCTCCTCCCTGGCCCCCTCCAGCGCCTGCGCGGCGCGCGCGGCGAGCCCCCTGATCCGCGCCTGCTCGGCGGCCAACAGCTTGGCTGCCTCCCGCAGTTCGTCGAGCGGCGCGAGCAGTCCCGTGTCGGCGAGCCAGTAGTGGCGGTCCGCCGCCTTGGCGCAGGCGTCCAGAATCAGCTCCGCGGAGACCGCGGTGCGGTCGCTCTCCTGGCCTGCGGCCGTCGCCGTGCGCACGACGTCGAGGCAGTCGGCGATGCCGCGCACCAGGTCGGCGTTGCCGATCCGGGCGAGCGGACCGTCGCCGACCTCCTGGGCGGCGGCGTGGTCGGCCGACTGGAACGGGGTCTGCCACAGCTGGAGTTCGTGCGTGCGCACCGGCTCGCGGTCCGGCCTGAGCAGCACGAGCGTGCCGTCAGGCAGCAGGGTGTGCGCCGCGCCGTGCAGAGCGGCACCGGCCTCGCGGCGGACGGTGTTCCACGGCAGCAACAGCACCTGTGCGCGCCCCGGCCGGTGCAGTACGTAGAGCAGGTCCTCGCCGTTGGGCGAGGGCACCACGGCCTCGAAGCGGAGCCCGTTCGAGCCGTCGCCACCGTCCGCCGGGGCCGCCTGGTCCATCCGGAAGGCGCGGTGGGTCCCGTCGGCCAGCTCGTAGCCGCCGGGGAAGATCAGGCCCTGCTCGGCCGGGAGCAGCCGGGCCCCGAGGCCGAGCGAGTCCTGCCGGCGCACCGATCCGGTGCGGGTGTTGACGACGAGGTAGCGGTCGGCGGGCTCGTTGTAGGGGCGGATCCGCAGGAGCAGCAGCGGGCCCGTCTCCGCGTAGGCGACGGCGGCGTCCGCCAGACTCTGCAGCGGCTCGTCGACCGGCTCCTGGAAGAGGGTCCGGTCCCCGGGCACCGTCCGCACGGTGAGGCTGCCGCCGGTGGTGGCGACGGAGACCGTGCCACCACCGCCGTCGATCCGGATGCGGCCGCGGTCGTGGTGCTCGCGGCCGGTCGTCGTCCAGGGCAGCTCGTAGACGGGCGGCTGCGGCAGGTCCCGTTCGCCGTGGTTGCCCAGGTACTCGACCTGGTCCTCGCCCAACTGCCAGGACAGGACCCGCTGGTCGCCGTCGTTCCCGCCGGTGCGGAAGACGGCCAGCAGCCGCCCCGACGCCGTCCGCACCAGGTCGGCGAGACGGGCGTCGCGGTAGTAGCGCAGCAGCTCGGCCAGGTCGCGGTGGAACCGCTCGTCGTCGAGCAGGCCGGGCACCGCGCCGGAGTCCAGCGCCGCGCCGTCGAGGGCGTGCAGGGAGAGCAGGCCCGCCTCCAGCGTCGCCGCGGTCGTGCCCAGCAGCAGCACGTCGGGCCGGACCGCGACGACGCCGCAGGCCGCGCCGTCCCCGGCGGTGCGCGGCCGGGCCGAGGCGGCGAGCTCCAGCGCGCGGGAGCCGAACGCCTCCTGCCGCCGGGCGTTCAGCTCGGCCGCCCGCCGCCCCAACTCCTCCGCGCGCTCGGCGAGCCGTGCCCGCAGGATCTGGTAGGTGCCGTCCTCGACGCCCATGACTGCTTCCCGTGTCCCTTTGCCCTGTTCCGTGCCCGACGATCCCGCACGCCTCTCGGCGCCTGCTGGAGTCACTTACCCGTGCCGGCCGTGCCGCCGGTGGTGACCGTGCCGTTCCCCGTCCCGTTCACGCTGCTGAGGAGCCGCGCCGGATCCATCGGGAGCGAGCCGTCGGCCGCGCCGCCGCCCAGCAGCTTCATCAGCAGGGCCAGGTTCCAGGGGCCGCCGGCCGCGAAGGAGCGCAGCACCTCGGTCGCGTCGTCGCCGAAGCTCCGGTCGCCGTTCAGCCAGTCGGCGCCCAAGGCCCTGACGGTCTGCGAGCCCTGCACCGCACCGTCGATGGACTTGCCGAGAGACACCGCGCCGACGACCTTCTCCAGGAAGACGCTGTCGCCGCCGACGATGTCGATGTCCGCGCTCTCCAGGCCGGCGGCCAGCACCGACGCCTGCGCCTCGGCGACCTTGGCCTGCACCTCCAGCGCGGCGAGCCGCACGTCCTTGTCGGCGGCCAGACGCAGCCGGAACTCCTCGTGGGCGCGGGAGACCTCGTCCAGCGCGGCCATCGCCGCGGCCTTCTTCTCCAGGCCGATCGCCTCGCCGAGCAGCTTCTCGCGGATGGCTGCGGCCTCGGCGTCGGCCTTGCGCTCCGCGACGGCGGCCTCGGCCAGGCCGACCTTCTCGATCGCGGCGGCCTTCTCCTTCATACCGGCCGCCTCGCCCTCCAGTCGGGCGCGGACGCCCGCCGCCTCGGCCAGGGCCTGACGCTCCGCCACCTCGGCCTCCGCCAGACCGGCAGCTCCGGCCAGCGCCCGCTCGCCCTCGGCCCGGCGCACGTTGGCCGCGGCCTCCAGCTCGGCGCTCTTCTGACCGGCCTCGGCGAGCACCAGCTGCTCCTTGGCCTTCAGGTGCGCGGCCTGCTCGGCGGCCTCGGCCGCCTTGATGTCCTTGACCAGCTGCTCCTGCGCCTCCGCCTCGGCGGCGATGATCACGGACTGCCGGGTGCGCTCGGCCTCCTGCACCACGCGGACCCGCTTGATCTCCTCCTCCTGCTCCGCGACCGTGCGCTCCACCGCGATCCGCTCGCGCACCACCTCGGCCACGCCGCGCCGCTCGACCTCGACCTCCTTCTCCATCTCGGCCTTGGCGAGCTGCACCTCCTTGTCGCGGTTGACGACCTCCAGCAGCCGGTCCTTCTCGATCCGCTCGGACTCCACCGCGAGGACGCGCTCACGGTTCTTCTCCGCGACGGCGATCTCCCGCTGCTGGTTCTCGCGCTGGACGCCGAGGAGCTCCTCGGTGCGCAGCAGCGCGCTGTGCGCCTTGAGCCGCTCCTCCTCCTGGACCATCGCGGTGGCGGCCTCCTCCTGCGCCTTCAGGGTCTCGATGCCCTTGCGCTGCCGGATCTCCGCCTCGGCCCGGCGCCGCTCCAGCTCCAGCACGGCCTCGCGGGCGTCCACGTCCTGACGGGTGATCTCCATCTGCTCGTTGCGCTGGAAGTCGTTGGTGCGGATGTGCTCCAGTGCGGTCAGCTCGGTGATCTTTCGGATGCCCTGCGCGTCCAGGATGTTGGTCGGGTCGAGCTGGGCCATCGGGGTCTGCTCGAGGTGGTCGATCGCCGCGTCCTCGAGGTGGTAGCCGTTCAGGTCGGTCCCGATGGCCGCGATGATGCGGTCCCGGAACTCCTCGCGGTGGGTGTAGAGGTCGGCGAAGTCGAGCTGCTTGCCGACGGTGCGCAGCGCCTCGGCGAACTTGGCGCTGAACAGGTTCTGCAGCGTCTCCTGGTGGCTGGCCCGCTCGGTGCCGATGGCCTGCGCGACCTTGACGACGTCCTCGACGGTCTTGTTGACCCGGACGAAGAAGGTGATCTGGATGTCGGCGCGGATGTTGTCCTTGCAGATCATCCCCTCGCGGCCCTTGCGGGCGATCTCGATGGTCTTCACGGAGATGTCCATGACCTCCGCGCGGTGCATCATCGGCAGCACCAACGCGCCGGTGAAGGTCACCCCGACGCCCTTGGGCCGGGAGACGATCAGGGCCTCGCCCTGCACGACCTTGCGGAACAGCCGGCCGAAGAGCAGCAGCGTGCCCAGACCGATGAGCAGGAGAACGGCGACGAGCACGCCGATACCGATGGTGACGACAGACATGGCTGTTCCCTTGGATGGACTGACTGGTGCTGCGAATGAGATGGACGGAAGTGAGCGGGCGACCGCGACCGCGACCGCGACTGCGACTGCGACTGCGACTGCGACTGCGACTGCGACTGCGACTGCGACCGCGACCGGCTACGACGACGGAGCCGGCATCACCCAGAAGAACTCGCCGTCGGCGTCGTAGTCGTAGATGAGCGCGGCGGCTCCGGTGCGGAGCGCCCGGCCTTCGCCCGCGACGTCGTCGAGGCTCTGACGGACCTGCACGACGGCGGAGGAACCGTCGGCGGAACGGACCTCGGCCTGCCCGAAGTCGGGCCCCACCCGCCCGGTCCGGATCACACACGCGAGCCCGACGAAGTCCCGCCGGGACGGCGGCGGAGGCGGCTCCGGCATCAGCCGGCCCAACGGCACCACGAGCAGGCGGGCCCCGGCCCACCCGCCGACCAGCGCCACCGGCAGCAGCCACGCGGCACTGCCGCCGCCCC
>NZ_BBPO01000007.1:133117-176959 GCF_000787815.1 Streptacidiphilus neutrinimicus | reverse complement strand
CGCCACAACGGCGCCGGGGCGGCATCCTCCTGCCGACGGCCCAGGCGGATCGACCGCAGCTCGGGCAGGGAGGTGCGCCGCAGCAGGTCCGCTGTGGACAAGCTGAGCCGCACGCCCGTCCAGTCCTCCCCGGTGCGCTGCGCGACGCTCGCCCGCAGGGCGAGAGCGCCCGCGGCGGCGTCGGCGGAGCGGGACAGCCGCAGCTGGTACGAGGGGAACCAGGTCGCCCCCGGCACGACGTACTCGAGCTCCAGCTCCAACTCGCCCGGCTCGGCGGCCGCTTCGTCGATGGTGAGGGTCAGCACGGCGTCGGCGGTGGTGCGGGTGGTCTCGGTCGGCAGCGCGCTTCCTGCCTCGGCGAGACGGTGGCGGGCGAGGTCCAGCGCGTGCGAGGCGCGGGTGACCGCGTCCTCCGCGTCGAGCAGACGCCCGTGCAGGACGGCGAGCCGCGTGTCGACGAACTCGGCCAGCGCGAGGAACGCCTCGACCGGCGCGGGCCGCGGCGGATCCCCGCGGCGTGGCGCGGGCGGCGCCGCACGCAGGGACGCTGTCGCGTCGACCCGCACGGCCAGCCGTTCCCGCCGCGCGTACGCCGCGTCGTAAGCCCCCTCGGCGGCGTCGACGGCCTGCTTCAGCTCGGCGAGGCGCTCGGGCGTCTGCGGCTCGGCCCGCACCTCCCGCCGCACGTCCGTCACCCGGAACCCCGGGGTGAGGGCACGCGCACGCAGGGACGCGGCGTCCGCCACGAGCGGCAGACCGCTGACCCGCAGTCGGGTCGCCCCCGCGCCCCGCGCGTCCACGACCACCCGCCGCCGGCACAACGCGCCAAAGGCGTAGACGGTGACGGAGTCCAGCCGTGACTCCGCGACGGTTTCCCGCTCCACGAGACCCCCTCAGGTCGCCGGAGACCCCACCGTATCCGGTGGGGTCTCCGACACACGAGAAGCCGTCGCCCAGGGGCGCGAGGAACTGCGCGGGCGACCACCGGCCGGGGGCAGCCCTGCCCGTTCGGCGGCTCACCACCCGGGGCGGCTTGCGGCGCCCGCGCTGGGGGTACCTCCCGGCCGAAGGCCGGGGAGGTGCCGCACATCGGCAGAGCCTCGCCCCCTGGGTCGTGCGGGCGCCCGGGCGACGGAGCCTCAGGCGAGGGGTGGGGCCCCGTGTCGCCAGGGCCCCACGCCCCTGAGTGGTGCGGGGCGCCCCGGCAGCTCGGCCTCGCGCAGCGCTACAGCACCGTCAGCTCGGCGATCAGGTCGTCGAGGCCGAAGCTGCCCTGGGCCAGGGCCTTCATGTGCCAGGCCTTGAGGTCGAACTCCTCGCCCCGGGACTCCGCCGCGGCCTTGGCCGCCTCGCGGCCGGCGCGCCAGGCGCGCTCGCCGAGCTTGTAGCCGATGGCCTGGCCCGGCCAGCCGAGATAGCGGGTGATCTCGCTCTCGCGCATCTCCGCCGGGCTGCCGCTGTAGGCCGCGAAGAACTCCGTGGCCAGCTCCGCGTCCCAGGTCTCGCCGGGGCGGAACGGGGAGTCGGCCGGGATGGTGAGGCCGAGGTGCATGCCGATGTCGATGATGACGCGGATGGTGCGCAGCATCTGCTCGTCCAGGAAGCCGAGCCGGCGGCCCGGGTCGCCGAAGAAGCCGAGCTCGTCCATCAGCCGCTCCGCGTACAGCGCCCAGCCCTCGAGGTTGGCGCTGACGCCGCCGAGGGTGACCTGGTACGTGGAGAGCTGGTCCGCGGCGGCGACCCAGGAGGCGAGCTGCAGGTGGTGGCCGGGAACGCCCTCGTGGTACCAGGTGCTGACGAGCTGCCAGGTCGGGAAGGTGTCACGGCCGAGCGTCGGCAGCCAGGTGCGGCCGGGACGGGAGAAGTCCAGGCTCGGCTCGGTGTAGTACGGCGCGGCGGCGCTGCCCGCGGGGGCGATGCGCGACTCGACGCGGCGGATCTTGCCGCGGATGTCGAAGTGGGTGCCGTCGAGAGCCTCGATGGCCTCGTCCATGATGGCCTGGAGCCAGGCGCGGATCTCCTCGACGCCCTCGACCGCGTGGCCTGAGGTCTCCAGGTACTCGATGGCCTCCTGCGGCGTCGCGCCGGGCTTGACCTTCTCCGCCTCGGCCCGGATCTCGGCCTCGAGGCGGTGGAACTCCGTCCACGCCCAGCTGTAGGCCTCGTCGAGGTCCAGGTCGGCGCCGGTGTGCAGGCGGGCGGAGCGCAGGTAGAGCTCGCGTCCGGCGGTGTCAGGCCGGTCGGCGGCGGCGGGCGCGTACGTGTCGCGCAGGAAGGTGCGGAACTCGGTGATCGCGGCGGCGGCCGGCTCGGCGGCGGCGTCCAGGGCCGGGCGCTGCGCCTCGGGGCAGTCGGCGGCGAAGCCGCGGTACCAGCTGTCCTCGTCCTCGAACCAGGCGGCCAACTGCTCGATCACCGTGCTCACCTGGCGCGGACCGCTGACCAGACCGCGGCTCAGGCCCTCGGCGAGGGTCTGCTGGTAGCCGCGGACGGCCTCGGCCGTGTTCGCCATCCGGCCGACAAGCAGCTCCCAGTCGGCCTCGGTGTCGCTCGGCGTCATCGTGAAGATCGCGCGGACCATGTGGATCGGCGAGGCGATGTTGTTCAGCGAGCGGAAGTGGTCGCCCGCGTCGTGCACGACGAGCTCGGCGGTGAGGCGCTCGCGCAGCAGCCGGGCGCAGGCGGCCTCGGCCCGGTCGTCGAGGGCCTCGGCCGGCAGCGCGTCGAGCGCGGCGAGCGCCGTGCGTGCGAGCTCGGCCTCGGCGTCGAAACCGGCGGGGGACAGGTCGGGCTGACGCCGGTCGTCCGGATACAGGCCGAGGGAGGCGGCAACGGCGGGATTCTGCCGGGCCATCGCATCGACGTAGTCGTCGGCGATCCGGCGCGGGGTGAGGGAGTCTGCCATGCGAGCATCTTGCACCACGGAGAGGGGTGCTAACCCTGACTTTTGCCCACCCGTTGCCGGACCCGCCGGGCGACCTCGGCGGGATCG
This sequence comes from Streptacidiphilus neutrinimicus, assembly GCF_000787815.1. Taxonomy (GTDB): domain Bacteria; phylum Actinomycetota; class Actinomycetes; order Streptomycetales; family Streptomycetaceae; genus Streptacidiphilus; species Streptacidiphilus neutrinimicus. The sequence continues at coordinate 173,967 of NZ_BBPO01000007.1, read as the reverse complement.
ATCCCGTGCTCCGCCCAGCCCCTGGTCAACGGCTTGCAGGCCAGGCCGATCAGGTAGGCGCAGAGGTGCCCGAGGTTGGTGTAGTCGGTGCCGGAGGCGAGCAGCACGACGAAGAAGGCGGCGGTGACGCCCAAGTACCACCAGCGCCACGGCCGGTCGATCAGCCACACCAGCACGCCGACCCCGCCGGACACCCCGTAGCTGACCCCGATGTCCAGCACGAACACCTCCCGGCGCGAGTCCAGCCCGGCGTCGATGAGCAGCCGCACCGTCCCCTCGCTGATCAGCGTCGCCCCGACGTGCGCGAGGGCGACGACGGCGAGCCAGCGGGCGGTGCCGAGCCGCCGCTCCACCGGCACCAGGAAGATGTTGAACACCACGAACCAGAACAGGAAGCTCGGCGTCTGCGTCCAGAAGGCGCTGCTGATCAGGACTTTGATCGGATGGTGGCTCAGCTCGGCCAGGTTGGTGCTGTGCGTCTCGAGCCACCAGTGCCGGTAGCGGGGCGGCATCCGAGTCAGCGCGATCGTGTTCAGGCCCAGGAACAGCAGCCACAGGTAGGTGCCGGGCGCCGCACAGATGTAACGCCAGACGTGGCGGGCGACCCGCGCGACGCGTTCCATGGCGCCATTCTGCCTGGATCTTGCCGCTCGCCAGGAACGATCAGATCGCAGACCGCTCGAAGGAGGTGTTCCGCCTGCGGGACGAAGGACTTCGGCCTGCTCCGGGGGGACCTCGACGGCGTAGGGTGAGCGGGTGACGACCCGAGCGACCGTCGACGAGAACCCTGCGGCCCCCACGCCGGCTGCGCCCCGCGCGCGCCGCGGACCGTACCGGCGGCTGCCGGTCGAACAGCGCCGCGAGCAGTTGATCGCGGTGGCCCTGGAGCTGTTCAGCCGCCACGCACCGGAGGAGGTCTCCCTCGACGACGTCGCCGCCGCGGCGGAGGCCTCGCGGCCGCTGGTCTACCGCTACTTCCCCGGCGGGAAGCAGCAGTTGTACGAGGCCGCACTGAAGAGCGCGGCCAGCGAGCTGATCAGCCGGTTCGTGGAGCCGTCGGAGGGCTCCCCCACGGAACGCCTGGCGCACGCGCTGGATCGCTATCTCTCCTTCGTCCACGAGCACGCGGCCGGTTACGGCGCGCTGCTGCGCGGCGGCTCAGCGGTGGAGACCCACCGCACGACGGCGATGGTCGACGAGGTCAGGCGGGCGGCGTTCCGCAGCATCGTCCAGCACCTCGAGGTCGCCGACCCCGGGCCGCGCCTGGGCCTGCTGGTCCGCTCCTGGATCGCGGTCGTCGAGGCCACCGCGCTGACCTCCCTCGACGAGGGCGACGTCGGCGACGTGGAGTCCCTGCGGGACTGGCTGGTGGACCAGTTCGTGGCGATGTTCGCGGTCACCGCCCTCCACGACGCGCAGAGCGCGGCGGTACTGAGGCGGCTGCTCGCGCACTACGACGGCGTCGGACCGGGCGCCAAGCTCATCGAGGGCCTGGGCGGATTGTTGCTCTCCGAGATGTAGTCGCACTACCCGGGGGCGCGGGGAACCGCGCGAGTAACCACCCTCTCGGATGGCCCTGCGCGCTCGGCGACTCACCACGCACGGTGGCTGTCGCGCAGTTCCCCCCGCGACCCTGCCGCCACCCTGAGGTGAGTGCAACTGCATGCGGGAGCGTGGCTGACGGGAGGGGCTACGCCTTGCCCACCGGCAGCTTCTGGCTGCCCAGGCCGTCGATCTCCAGGTCCATGACGTCGCCCGGCTGGAGCCACGGCTGGCCCGGGGTGCCCATGGCGACGCCGGCCGGGGTGCCGGTGTTCACGATGTCGCCCGGCTCCAGGACCATGAACTGACTGAGGTACCAGACCACATGGCGGACGTCGAAGATCATGTTCGCCGTGGAGCCGTGCTGGCGGACCTCGCCGTTGACCCGGAGGCGCAGGCCGAGGGCCTGCGGGTCGGGGACCTCGTCCGCGGTGACGAGCCAGGGGCCGAGGGGGTTGAAGGTCTCGCAGGACTTGCCCTTGTCCCAGGTTCCGCCGCGCTCCAGCTGCCACTCCCGCTCGGAGACGTCGTTGCTGATCGCGTAGCCCGCGATCACCGCGTCCGCGTCCGCCGGGGAGGCGAGGTAGCGGGCTCGGGCGCCGATGACGACGGCGAGTTCGACCTCCCAGTCGGTCTTCGCGCTGCCGCGCGGGACGAGGACCTCGTCGTAGGGGCCGACCACGGTGTCGCTGGCCTTCATGAAGACGACCGGCTCGGCCGGGATCGCCTGGCCCGTCTCCTCGGCGTGGTCACGGTAGTTGAGGCCGATGCAGACGACCTTGCCGGGGCGCGCCACGGGCGCGCCGACGCGGGCGCCTGCCAGCGGCAGCAGCGTGAACCCGCCCGCGGCCGCGCGCGCGACGAGCTCCGCCCGGCGTTCGGGCGTCAGCGAGGCGAGGAACGCGCCGTCGATGTCGGACGTCACCGCCGACAGGTCGTGCGCGGCCTCCGCGTCCGCGGTCAGCAGCAGCGCGGGTCGCTCGGAGCCCGCCGGTCCTACACGCAGGAATCGCACCTGCACACCCACCTTGCGATCGGGACGGTCCGGTCGCCCACCGTCGCTGGAGAGAAGGAGATCCGTTTCTAGCAGGTGACAACCGGTCGGGACCATGGGGCGCCCGCGATACGGACGAGTAGCAAACGGCTGCGGGCGGCACCGGGACTGTCTGAATGGGCCCATTCACTCCCCTTGCGGCGGGGTGGAAAGATGTCCGGGTCGACACGGCATCGACGACAGCGAAGGAAAGGTGAGGCGCATGGCGCGCAAGGCTCCCGTCACGGACCCGGTGCAGGACGCGCCCACGACCGGCGCGCCCGCGCACGCCGCCGCGGGCGTGCCCGCACTGAGGCACACCACGCAGATCGCCGCAGCGCAGATGGGTCTGCCGCGCGCGGTGAAGACGCTGCTGAAGCTCAACCAGCCGAACGGCTTCGACTGCCCCGGCTGCGCCTGGCCGGAGCCGGAGCACACCCACACCGCCGAGTTCTGCGAGAACGGCGCCAAGGCCGTCGCCGAGGAGGCGACCCTGCGCCGGGTCGGACCGGAGTTCTTCGCCGAGCACTCCGTCGCGGAGCTCGCCGAGCGCAGCGGCTACTGGCTGGGCCAGCAGGGCCGTCTGACGACGCCCATGCTGCTGGACGAGGGCGCCACCCACTACACGCCCCTCTCCTGGGACGACGCGCTTCAGCTCGTCGCCGACGAGCTGAAGGCGATGGACGACCCGAACCAGGCCGTCTTCTACACCTCCGGCCGCACCTCCAACGAGGCGGCCTTCGCCTACCAGCTCTTCGCCCGCCAGCTCGGCACCAACAACCTGCCGGACTGCTCCAACATGTGCCACGAGTCGTCCGGCTCAGCCCTGGTGGAGACGCTCGGCGTCGGCAAGGGCAGCGTCCACCTCAAGGACCTCTACCAGGCCGACCTGATCATCGTCGCCGGGCAGAACCCGGGCACCAACCACCCGCGCATGCTCTCGGCGCTGGAGCGCGCCAAGCGCGCCGGGGCGACGATCGTCAGCGTGAACCCGCTGCCGGAGGCGGGGCTTGAGCGGTTCAAGAACCCGCAGAACGCCCGGGGCCTGGTCGGCCTGGGCACCAAGCTGACCGACCTGTTCCTGCAGATCCGTCTGGGCGGCGACCTCGCGCTCTTCCGCGCGCTCAACCTGCTGCTGCTGGAGGCCGAGGAGAAGGCTCCCGGCACGGTCCTGGACCGGGCGTTCATCGAGGAGCACTGCGCCGGCTTCGAGGAGTTCGCCGCCGAGGCCAAGCAGACCGACTGGGCCGACGTGCACGCCGCGACCGGCCTCCCGGACAGCCAGATCCTGGAGCTGTCCCAGCTGGTGCTCAGGTCCGAGAAGATCATCGTCTGCTGGGCGATGGGCCTGACCCAGCACCGGCACTCCGTGCCCACCATCCGCGAGGTCGTCAACTTCCTGCTGCTTCGCGGCAACGTGGGCAAGGCGGGCGCCGGCGTCTGCCCCGTGCGCGGCCACAGCAACGTGCAGGGCGACCGCACCATGGGCATCTTCGAGCGCCCCGCCGCCGCGTTCCTGGACTCCCTCGGCAGGGAGTTCCGCTTCGATCCGCCGCGCGAGCACGGCCTGGACGTGGTCGACTCCATCCGCGGCATGCGCGACGGCAAGGTGCGGGTCTTCTTCGCGATGGGCGGCAACTTCGTGGCCGCGTCGCCGGACACGGACGTCACCGAGGCGGCCATGCGCAACTGCCGGCTCACCGTCCACGTCTCGACCAAGCTCAACCGCTCGCACGTGGTCACCGGTGCCCGCGCGCTGATCCTGCCGACGCTCGGCCGCACCGACCTCGACCGCCAGGCCTCCGGCCCGCAGGAGGTCACCGTCGAGGACTCGATGGGCATGGTGCACGCCTCGCGCGGTGCCCTGAAGCCGCCGGCCGCGGACGTGCTGTCCGAGGTCGCGATCGTCTGCAAACTGGCGCGGCGCACCCTCGGCCCGAAGAACACCGTGCCGTGGGAGGACTTCAACGCCTCCTACAGCAACATCCGCGACCGCATCGCGCGCGTCATCCCGGGCTTCGAGGACTACAACGCGAAGATCAAGGCGCCCGGCGGCTTCGCCCTCCCCCACGGGCCGCGCGACAAGCGGGCGTTCCCGACCGCGACGGGCAAGGCGAACTTCACCGTCAACGCGATGACGGCCCCCGAGGTGCCGGAGGGCCGCCTGCTGCTCCAGACGCTGCGCTCGCACGACCAGTACAACACCACGGTCTACGGCCTCGACGACCGCTACCGCGGCATCACCGGCGGCCGCCGAGTGATCCTGCTGAACCCCGAGGACGCGGCTGCCCTCGGCCTGGCGGAAGGCGACTACGTCGACCTGGTCGGCGAGTGGCGCGACGGCGCCGAGCGCCGGGCGCCGCACTTCCGTGTGGTGCTCTACCCGACGACCCGCGGCTGCGCCGCCGCGTACTACCCGGAGACCAACGTGCTGGTCCCGCTGGACAGCACGGCGGAGACGAGCAACACCCCGACGTCCAAGTCGGTCGTGATCCGCCTCGAGAAGGAGCAGGAGCAGGAGCAGACGCAGGCGTAGCAGCCGGTCGTGGCCGCGCCGGGCCCGAAGCCCTACGGCTTCGGGCTCAGCGAGACCTTCGTGCTCGCCGTCGCGGACGACACCGCCGAGGGCGAGACCGAGGCCGTCGCCGAGGTCGACGGCGTCACCGACGGGGTCGGGCCCGGGGAGGGGCTGCCGGAGGACGAGCCGCTCGGGCTCGGCGTCGGCGTGGGCGACGGCGACTTCGTGGGCCCGGTCGTCGGGGACGGGGTCGGCTTCGGCGTGGGCTTGGGCGTCGGCTTGGGAGCCGGCGGCAGCGTCGGGCCGATCGGCTGGGGGTTCTGCGAACCCGTCGGAGGCGCGGGCGGGTTGTAGCTGCCGAGCGAGGAGTCCTGGGGGTCCGGGCGCACCGCGCCCAGGATCGGGTTCTGGGCGATCGGCGCGATGTCCACGAACGCGCCGGGGTGCGGGGCCTGGATGACCATGCCGCCGCCGATGTAGATCGCGACGTGCGTGGCGCCCTGGAAGTAGAGGATCAGGTCGCCCGGGCGCAGCTGGTCCAGCGGGATGTGGGTGAGCTGGGCCCACTGCTCCTGGCTGGTGCGCGGGATCGGGACGCCGGCGGCCAGCCAGGCCTGCGAGGTGAGGCCGGAGCAGTCGAAGACCTTGGGCCCGTCACCGCCCCAGACGTACGGCTTGCCGAGCTGCGCGAAGGCGAAGGCCACCGCGGCGGCTCCGGCCGAGGACGGCTTCTCGCCGCCCTTGCCCAGCACGCCGGAGGCCAGCAGCGCGAGCTGCGCCGCGTTCGCCTCCTTCTGCTCCAGCTGCGACAGCAGGTCCCGCTGCGCCCCGGTCAGCCCGCTGACGAGCTGTTCGAGGCCGGTGAGCTCCTTGTTGACGGTGTCCTTCTGCTTGCCCTGCGCGGCGACGAGCTGGGCGACCCGAGTCTGGGCGGCCTTGGCCGCGGTCTCCGAGAGGGTCAGCGCGGCCTGGTCGTCGGCGAGCTGGTGCAGGAGGTCCGCCTGGGAGCGGGCCGCCGCGTCCAGCAGCTCCTTGCCGTGGATGGCGGCGTCCGGGTCGTCGGCGAAGACGATCTGGGCGAGTTGGGAGAGGCCCCCGTCGCGGTACTGCTGCGAGGCGAACTCGCCGGCCAGTTCGGTGCCGGCGGCGACCTGGGTCCTCGCGTCGGTCACCTGGACGTCGATCTCCATGACGTTCGTCTGGGCCTGGCTCAGCTGCTCGGTGAGCGAGTCGTACTGCTGAGTGGCCGCCTCCACCTGCTGGTAGAGGCTGTGCAGGCGGGTCAGGATCGGCAGCAGCGCCTTCTCGGCCTGGCTCAGGTTGGCGAGCCCGGCCTGCCCGGTGATCGAGCCGGCGCCGACCGCGCTTCCGCTGCCGCCGCCGGGCGTCGCGGACGCCGTCCCGGCGGCCGGCAGCACCGCGAGCGATGCCGCCGCGAGCATCAGTCCGCAGCGCAGGACCCCGCGCAACCACGGACGCCGTTCCATGCCGCCGATGCTCAGCACTCGCCCCAGCCCCTTCGTCCCGCGCCGCTCCCCGCGGCGACCCCGAACACCCCGAACACCCCGAAAGCACACCCCCCGGTGCGTGCACGGGTGATCCTCCCACGCCCCGTCGGAACTCGGCAGTACGCACCGTGCGTTCCGGCTGATTCTGAGAGCACTCACACCCGGACGCCCAGGGCACCGCGCGGGCGTGAATGTGACGCACCACTCACGACAGGAAGAGACGAACGCGCCGTGAACGAGGGGGCCCAATCGCCGCAAGGGCGGACCACGTCGTCGGACGTCGGCTTGTGGCCCCTTTGTCATGTTTCCGCTCCCCCATCAATCCCAAATCGGTTCGTAGTTAACCTTCCGTTCACTCGGGCTCCCTACGGTCACGATCGCGGCGACCGCCGTGCACGCCTCCGCTGAGACGATTGTTTGGGCATGGAACACGTATCGTTCCTGGTGACCGCCGTAGTGATCACGGCTCTCGCCTTCGACTTCACCAACGGCTTCCACGACACGGCCAACTCGATGGCCACCTCGATCGCCACCGGAGCGCTGCGGCCCAAGCTCGCCGTCGCGATCTCCGCGGTGCTGAACCTCGCGGGCGCCTTCCTGTCGGTCGCCGTCGCCAAGACCATCTCCGGCGGCATCCTCGACGAGAAGGCCGGACTCAAGCCGCAGATCGTCTTCGCGGCCCTGATCGGCGCCATCGTCTGGAACCTCGTCACCTGGTTGCGCGGCATCCCGTCCAGCTCCTCGCACGCCCTGTACGGCGGCCTGATCGGTGCGACGCTGTTCGCCGTCGGCACCCACGGCGTCCACTTCGACGTGGTGATGACGAAGATCATCATCCCGGCCGTCGCCTCCCCGGTCGTCGCAGGCGTGGCCGCCTTGGCCGCCACCAAGATCGCCTACCGGATGACCCGCAAGGGTGACGAGAAGGTGAACACCAGGGGCTTCAAGGCCGGGCAGATCGCCTCCGCGATGCTGGTCTCCGTCGCGCACGGCACCAGCGACGGCCAGAAGACGATGGGCGTCATCACGCTGACCCTGATCACCGCCGGTTCGCTGGCCCCTGGCTCCAACCCGCCGCTGTGGGTCATCCTGGCCGCCGGTCTCGCCATGGCGCTGGGCACCTACGTCGGCGGCTGGCGCATCATCCGCACCATGGGCACCGGCATCTCCGAGATCGAGCCCGCCCAGGGCCTGACCGCGCAGAGCGCGGCGGCCACGGTCATCCTGACCTCCTCGCACATGGGCTTCGGCCTGTCCACCACCCACGTCTGCTCCGGCGGCATCATGGGCGCCGGCAAGGGCCGCGCCGGCGGCGTCGTGCACTGGTCCACGGCCCGCCGCATGGCCTACGCATGGCTGCTCACCCTCCCGGCCGCGGGCCTCGTCGGCGGTCTCGGCGTGCTGCTGGCCGACCAGGGCGCATGGGGCGAGATCGCGCTCGGCCTGATCGGCGCGGGCGTGGCGGCGACCATCTTCGTCCTGTCGCGCCGCCAGAAGGTCGACGCGGCCAACGTCGTGGCGCACGAGATCGTCCCCCAGCCCGCCGAGCCGTCCCTCCCGGCGGCCCCGACCGCGCCCGTCGCGGCCTGAGGAGCAGCACGATGAACATCAACTGGTCCGCGCTCGGCAGCACGTTCGGCGCCAGCGTCCTCATCACCGTCGCCGTGGTCGCCGCGTTCTGCCTCGGCATGTCCGCGCTGTCGCGCCGCGAGCGCACCACGGGAGGCGCGGCCGCCGCATCCCTGAGCGCCGCCGTCCTCAGCTTCGCGCTGTGCGCGGGCGCGGTGGGGTACGGGTTCTACCTCATCGGGCACAAGTAGCGGTCGTCTCGGTCGAATCTTCCCGGCCCCGGGCCGGGAGACACCCCCACCTGACGGGCGGACGGTCCTGCAGCAGCAGGACCGTCCGCCCGTCAGCGGCTTTGCGCCCGTCCGTGGCTTTGCGCCCGTCAGCGGCTTTGCGCCCGTGCCCGCGTCAGGTCGCGTCGCGCGCGGAGTCCGCTGCCCCGGACGGCGCCGGGGACGGCGCGACGTGGAGGTCGGGGCGGCCGGCGCCCCTGCGGAGGGCGGAGGCGAGCAGGGTGAGGCCGACGCCGACCACGATCCACGCCGAGAGGACCAGCAGCGGGCGGAGGACGTCCGAGCCGTGGAAGTAGGCGATCGAGCGATTGAGGCCCGTGCCCGCTCCGTTGGGCAGCCAGGGGCCGATCGCGCGCCAGAAGGGCGGCATCAGCGGCGGCGGGAAGACCCCGCCCGCGCTCGGGTTGCCCAGGATGACGAAGAGCAGCACCGCGACGCCGATGCCGATGACGTCGAAGAAGCATTCCAGGGCCATGGTCACCGCGCCCACGCCGAACACCACCATGGTGCCGACGCCCCACAACGCGACGACGCTCCCGGGCAGCGCGTCGAGGATCGGTCCCGCGATCAGCGCCCCGCCGAGGCCGGCCGCGATCGAGAACAGCAGGAGCGAGCCAAGCCGAATGATCGCGCGCGGGACGTTCGCCGGGCGCGTGCCCGCACTGATGCCGAGCAGCGAGGCCACCAGATAGCCGCCCACGCACCAGCCGACCGCGAGATAGAAGGACGAGAGCCCCTCCGCGTCGCCCGGCGCCAGCGGCACGACGTCCTTGACCGCGACCGTGCGGCCCTGCTGCGCCTCGGCCTGCGTGACGATCTGCGTGACCGCGGTCGCCAGCGCGGGGCCGGAGGCGTTGGCGACCAGCAGCGTGTCCCGGGTGCCTGCCGGGTTCACGACCAGGGCGGTGTACAGCTTCTGGTCCTTGATCTGCTGGACGGCGGTCGCCTCGTCGGCGACGGGCCTGGCGTCGAGAACGTGGTCGGGCAGCCCGTTGAGGCCCGCGACGACCTGCGCGCTCGCCTGCGGCGGGGCGACGACGCCGATCGACGCCTTGTACGGGTACGGGTGATGCAGCGCGCCGATGTAGGACACGATGAAGCCCAGCTGCAGCCCGAGCACCGCGATCACGAGCAGCGCGGTGCGGCCGTTGACGGCGTCCTTGAGCTCCGCCAGGAATCCGGGGCGGCCGCCCGCGCCCCTGCTTCCGGTCACTCCACTGGCCATCAGGTCCGTCCGTTCCGGTCTGGAATGAAACGGACATCAAGCTATTTTCCGGATGGCGCAGGCCGGGGCAGGCGCGCCGGGACCGCCCCACCCGGAAACCGCGGGCGACCCCGGCGGGCGGCTCGCGCGGGCGGGCCAGACGGGCGGGTCAGAACCGTGGCGCCCGCCGTTCCAGGAACGCGGCCAGGCCCTCGCGCACGTCCGGCGTGGTCCGCGACGCGCGCTCCCACGGCTCCGCCGCGGCCTGGGCGTCCCCGCCCGTCACGACCGCGTCCACGACGGCCTTGACCGCCCCCTGCGTCTGCGCCGAGCGCGAGGCCAGCACCCGCGCGAAGTCGAGCGCGCGCCGGTGGACGTCGTCGGCGACCTCGTCGACCAGGCCGAAGACCAGGGCCTGGTCCGCCGTCACCAGTTCGGCGGAGTAGAGCAGATACTTCGCACGCGCAGGACCGAGAAGCCTGGCCAGACGCGCCGTGGGCACGGAGGGATAGACGATGCCGAGCTTGGCCGGGGTGATCCCGAAGCGCGCGCCGCGCGCGGCGAACCGCAGGTCGCAGGCGACCGCGAGCTGGCAGCCGCCGCCCACGCACGGGCCGTCCACGACCGCCGCCGTCGGGTGCGGGAAGGCCGCCAGCGCCGACTCCGCGGCGACGTTGACGGCGTGGTAGTCGTCGGCCGCCTCAGGGCTCGCGTAGACGTCGGCCAGTTCGCCGATGTCCGCGCCGGCCGAGAACGCGCCGCCGGCGCCCGTCAGCAGCAGCACCCGCAGGCCGGGCTCCGCCGCCAAACGGGTGAGCACCCCGGGCAGGGCGTGCCACTGGGCGCGCGTCAGCGCGTTCTTCTTCTCCGGCCGGTCCAGGAGCAGGACGGCGACCCCGTCGTCCCCCAGGAAGACGCGCAACCCCGGCACGCCGAAAGGGAGCTCTTTCCGGTCGGTTGTGAGCACCTGATCTCCTTGTTCCGCCTGTGTTCCGCCGAACTGCCGACTCCGATCGTCCGTCAGAGTCTCGACGCGCGGATATGTGACGTTCCGCATACCGTCGGGACGGTGAGCCCACTGGACCGCCGCCACGTCCTCCGCGCCGCCACGCTCGGTGCCGCCGCGTCCATGCTGAGTGCCTGCGGCGGCGGCCCCAGACCCGCGAACGCGGGCGGCGGTGGAGGCGACGGCCGCGGCACCGGCGCCATGCCCTCGGTCTCCGCCGATCCGTCCCACAGCACCGTTGCTTCGCCAGCAGCCGCGTCACCCGCCGCCGGGCTGCCGTTCGAGATCCACTCCGGGCCGACGACCACCGACCGGGTGGCGCTCACCTTCCACGGCCAGGGCGACCCGGCCGCCGCCCGGTCGCTGCTGACCGAGGCGGAGCGGGCGGGCGCCAGGATCACGGTGATGGCCGTGGGCAGCTGGCTGGACAGCTACCCCGAGATGGCGAAGCGCGTCCTCGACGGCGGCCACGAGCTGGGCAACCACACGCAGAACCATGTCGCCATCTCCACGCTCTCCGCGGACGCGGCCTACGCCGAGATCGAGCGCTGCGCGCAGCGCCTGCGGCAGCTGACCGGCTCGATCGGCGCCTGGTTCCGGCCCTCGCAGGCCCAGGACTGCACCGACGTCGTCGCCGCGCAGGCCCGCCGGGCGGGCTACGCCCACTGCCTCTCCTACGACGTGGACTCCCTCGACTACACCGACCCCGGCGCGAGCGCCGTGACGCACACGGTGCTCGGCCAGGCGCGCGCCGGATCGGTGGTGTCGATGCACTTCGGGCACGCCGGCACCGTCGCCGCGCTGCCCGCGATCCTTGACGGCCTCCGGCAGCGCGGTCTCCGTGCTGTCACGACCTCGGAGCTGCTGAGCTGATGCGCACTCACCGCCTTGCCACCGCCGCCGCCCTGAGCGCCGCCGCCACGCTGGTGGTGACCACCGCGTGCTCCTCCGGCGGCCCGGCCGACACGAACGCGATCAACGCCCGGCAGCAGGCCACGGCGTCCGGCTCCACCGCCGGGTCGGCCGCGGCGCAGACCAAGAGCGGCGACGCGGACCTGCCGGGCATGCCGCCACTGCTCGACCCCAAGGACGTCTACGCGGCCGACCGGCCGAACCAGCTGTCGCCGGTGGTGAAGAACTTCCCCGCGCGCGTCTACGTGCCCAACACGCTCTCCAACACCGTCACCGTGATCGACCCGGCCACCTACAAGGTGATCGACAAGATCCCGGTCGGCAACGAGCCGCAGCACGTCGTTCCCTCCTGGGACCTGAAGACCCTCTGGGTCAACAACGACCTCGGCAACACCCTCACCCCGATCGACCCCGCCACCGGCAAGGCCGGCCCGACGGTCGACGTGCACGACCCGTACAACCTGTACTTCACGCCCGACGGCAAGTACGCGGTGGTCATGGCCTCGGCCGATCACCAGCTGGTCTTCCGCGACGCCCACACCATGAAGGTCGTCAAGGCCATCCCGTCCCAGTGCGACGGCGTCAACCACGCCGACTTCTCCCCCGACGGGCGCTACTTCATCGTCTCCTGCGAGTTCTCCGGCGACCTGCTGAAGGTCGACACCGCGAAGATGGAGATCGTGGACGAGCAGAAGATCCCGTTCACCGGCTCGATGCCGCAGGACGTCAAGGTCTCCCCCAACGGCAAGGTCTGGTACGTCGCCGACATGATCGCCAACGGCGTGTGGGAGCTGAACGGCGACACCTTCTCCAAGCCCACACTGCTGCCGACGGGCGCGGGCGCGCACGGCCTCTACATCAGCCGCGACTCCAAGTACCTCTACATCTCCAACCGCGGCGAGGGCTCCGTCTCCGTCCTTGACTTCGCCACCGGCAAGCTGATCCACAAGTGGTTCATCCCCGGCGGCGGCAGCCCCGACATGGGCGGCGTCTCCGCCGACGGCAAGGTCCTGTGGCTCTCCGGCCGCTACAACTCCGTCGTCTACGCGATGTCGACGACGGACGGCAAACTGCTGGCCAGGATCCCCGTCGGCGACGGACCGCACGGCCTCTGCGTCTACCCCCAGCCCGGGCGCTACTCCCTCGGGCACACGGGCGTCTTCCGCTGAGGGTCAGTTGCCGGTCTGCTCCATCTCGGCCTGGGCGCGGGCGATCTCCTCGGCGGAGATGGTCAGGGTCTCGTTCGGGTCCGGCTTGGGCTCCATCTCGGCGCGGCCGGAGGCGTCGCTCAGCTTGATCAGCAGGGCGATCATCAGCCAGTTGGCGACCGTCGACGAACCACCCTGGGCGAGGAACGGCAGCGCCTTGCCGGTCTGCGGGATCAGGCCGATGACACCGCCCGCCACGACGAAGACCTGGAGCACCAGCGCCGCCGCAAGGCCCGCCGCGAGCAGCTTGCCGAAGGGGTCGGTGAGGCGGACGGCGGTGCGCATGCCGCGCTGGCCCAGCATCAGGTAGAGCACCAGCACGACCATGATCCCGGCCGTGCCCAGTTCCTCGCCGACGGTCGACAGGATCCAGTCGCTGCGGCCGGCGAAGCCGATCAGCCAGGAGTCGCCGCGACCGAGCCCGGTGCCGAGCAGGCCGCCGTGGCCGAGGCTGAACAGCGACTCCGCCAACTGCGGTGAGGAGCCCTGCGGCGAGGGGGTGCCGTAGTAGGCCATCGGGTCGAGCCAGTTGTTCACGCGGTACTTGACGTGGGTGACCAGGGTCCCCGCCGCGACCGCGCCGCCCACGGCCATCAGGGCGCCGAGGACGACCCATCCGGTCCGCTCGGTGGCGACGTACAGCATGACGATGAACGCGCCGAAGAAGATCAGCGAGGTGCCGAGGTCGGACTCGAAGACCAGGACGACGAGGCTGACGGCCCAGACGACCAGAATCGGGCCCATGTTGCGTCCGCGCGGCAGCGCGATGCCCAGCACCTTGCGGCCGACCAGGGCGAGAGCGTCGCGGTTGGCCATCAGGTAGCTGGCGAAGAAGACGATGATCGCGATCTTGGTGAACTCGCCGGGCTGGAACTGGAGCGGTCCCAGGCGGATCCAGCGGCGGGCGCCGTACTGGTCCTGCCCGAAGAAGGCGGGCGCGACCAGGGCGATCAGCGAGCCGGCCATCAGCAGGTAGGTGTACCGGGCGAGCACCCGGTGGTGCTTGACGAGGATGACCAGGCCGGCGAAGACGACGACGGCTATGACCGTCCACATCACCTGGTTCGGTGCGGCGGCGGTCGAGCTGTACACCTTGATGTACGAGGTGTCGAGCCGGTCGATCAGCACCAGCCCCAGCCCGGTCAGGACCACGGCCAGCGGGAGGATCAGCGGGTCCGCGTACGGCGCCCAGCGCCGCACCACGAGGTGCGCTCCGATCGCGAGCACACCGAGACCGAGCACCGACGTGAGGAAGCCGCTCGACAGCTTCCCGGTCAGCCCCACGTCGGCGTCCGCCTTGGCGAAGCCGCACACGACGACGGCGAAGAGCAGCAGGAACAGTTCGAGGTTCCGCCTGCGCTTCGCCCCCGGTGCAACCTCCACGGCAGCGCTCCGCGAGCTCCGTGCGCCCATCTTCTGCCCACCCAACACATCACCGACGTTCCGAGAACCGTGGCATTGTCGCAGGTCCGGTCTCAAGGTGGGGAACGCGTCTGCGAGCGGCACGGTTCTCCGCACGCGTCAGGTGTGACGCAGGCTACGCTGCGAACCATGATCCGCTGGGTGTACGCGTTCGTGGACCGTCCTCGAGACCGCATGGCGGCTGCCGCCGCGTTCTGGACGGCGGTGACGAACACCTCACTGTCCGCCCCCCGTGGGGAGGCGGGCGAGTTCGCGACGTTCCTGCCGAACGACGGCGAGGACGCCTGTCTGAAGCTGCAAGGCGTGCACGAGAGCCGCGGCGACCATTTCGACCTGGCGGTCGAACGCCCGCGCGCCCTGGCGGACGACGCGGTGGCGCTCGGGGCGGAGGTGGTCGCGGAGCACGGCTCCTGGCTCGTCCTGCGTTCGCCGGCAGGCCAGCTCTTCTGCGTGGTCCCCTGGCACCGCGAGTACCGCCGCCCGCCGGCCGTCGCGGGCACGCGGCTGGACCAGATCGCGATCGACATCCCGGCCGAGGCGTACGAGGCCGAGGCCGAGTTCTGGGCCGAGCTCACCGGCTGGACGGTGGAGCGCGGCTCCCGCCCCGAGTTCCGGGTCGTGCAGTCCCCGACGGACCTGCCGTTCCGACTGCTCCTCCACCGTCTCGACGAGGCGCGCCCGGCCGGCGCGCACCTCGACTTCGCCTGTGCGGACCGCCACGCGACCCGCGAGGCACACGAGGAGCTGGGGGCGACGTTCGTCGCCGACCACGGCCACTGGACCGTGATGCGCGACCCGGCCGGCGGCACCTACTGCCTCACCGCCCGCAACCCGGCGACAGGCCGGCTGTAGTTGCACTCTCAATGGGCGCCGGGCTCCGCCGATGTGCGGCTCCGCCGCCCAGGCGCGAGCAGCCGGGCGATGCGCTCCCACAGACGACTGCAGCACGCCAGGGGCACAGGGAACTGCCGATGTGCGGCTCCGCCGCGCAGGCGCCAGCAGCCGGGCGATGCGCTCCCGCAGACGACTGCAGCACGTCGGAGGCGCGGGTAGCTGCGCGACAAGCCACCCGGTGCGGATGGTCCCCCGATGACAGGGCAATCCGCACCGGGTGGTCGCTCGCGCAGTTCCCCGCGCCCCGGGTAGTGCGGCTTACGCCGCCAGGCTCTCCTGGAGGGCCGCGGCGGGCTCCAGGGCCAGGTCGAGGACCTGGCGGACGTCGGCGACCGCGTGGACGGTGAGGCGTTCGAGGACCTCCGCCGGGACGTCGTCGAGGTCCGCCTCGTTGCGGGAGGGGATCAGGACGGTGGTGATCCCGGCCCGGTCCGCCGCCAGCAGCTTCTGCTTGACGCCGCCGATCGGCAGGACACGGCCGGTCAGGGACACCTCGCCCGTCATCGCGACCTCCGGTCGCACCTTACGGCCGGACAGCAGGGAGGCGAGAGCGGTGGTCATCGTGACGCCCGCGCTCGGACCGTCCTTGGGGACCGCGCCCGCGGGGACGTGGATGTGGACGCCGCGCTCGCGCAGCGAGGTGACCGGCAGTTCGAGCTCCGCCCCGTGCGACCGCAGGAAGGAGAGCGCGATCTGCGCGGACTCCTTCATCACGTCGCCCAGCTGACCCGTCAGGCTCAGGCCGCTGCCGCCCGTCTCCGGATCGGCCAGCGACGCCTCGACGAACAGGACGTCGCCGCCCGCGCCCGTCACGGCCAGGCCGGTCGCCACACCGGGGACGGCGGTCCGCCGCTCCTCGGGCTCCTGGGCGTGCTCCGGGGTGAACCGGGGCCGGCCGATCAGCCCGCGCAGGTCGGCCTCGTGCACCGTGCGCGGCAGCTCCGCGCCCGCCTCGCCGAGCTCGTTCTGCGCCGCGACCTTCCGCAGGATGCGCGCGACCGCGCGCTCCAGGGTGCGGACGCCGGCCTCGCGGGTGTACTCGGCCGCGAGCTTGCGCAGCGCGTCCTCCCCGACGACGACCTCGTCGCTGCCCAGGCCCGCCCGCTCCAGCTGGCGCGGGAGCAGGTGGTCGCGGGCGATGACGACCTTCTCGTCCTCGGTGTAGCCGTCCAGGCGCACCAGTTCCATCCGGTCGAGCAGCGGCTCGGGGATAGCCTCCAGCACGTTGGCGGTGGCGAGGAAGACCACGTCGGAGAGGTCGAGCTCGACCTCCAGGTAGTGGTCGCGGAAGGTGTGGTTCTGCGCCGGGTCCAGGACCTCCAGCAGGGCGGCCGCCGGGTCGCCGCGGTAGTCCGAGCCGACCTTGTCGATCTCGTCCAGCAGCACGACCGGGTTCATCGAGCCGGCCTCCTTGATGGCCCGCACGATGCGGCCGGGCAGGGCGCCGACGTAGGTGCGGCGGTGCCCGCGGATCTCCGCCTCGTCCCGGACGCCGCCGAGGGCGACGCGGACGAACTCACGGCCCATGGCGCGCGCGACGGACTCACCCAGCGACGTCTTTCCGACGCCGGGCGGGCCGACGAGCGCCAGCACCGCGCCGCCGCGACGGCCGCCGACAAGACCGAGCCCGCGGTCGGAGCGGCGCTTGCGCACGGCCAGGTACTCGACGATGCGCTCCTTCACGTCGTCGAGGCCGAAGTGGTCGGCGTCCAACACCGCACGGGCGCCGGCGATGTCGTAGGCGTCCTCGCTGCGGTTGTTCCAGGGGAGCTCCAGGACGGTGTCGAGCCAGGTGCGGATCCAGCTGCCCTCGGGGGACGCGTCGCTGGAACGCTCCAGCTTCTCGACCTCCTTGAGCGCGGCCTCCTTGACCTTCTCGGGCAGGTCGGCGGCCTCGACGCGGGCGCGGTAGTCCTCCTCCTCGGAGTCGGGCTCGCCGTTGAGGTCGGCCAGCTCCTTCTTCACCGCCTCCAGCTGGCGCCGGAGCAGGAACTCCTTCTGCTGCTTCTCCATGCCCTCCTGGACGTCCTTGCGGATGGTCTCCTGGACCTCCGCCTCGGCCAGGTGGTCCTTGAGCAGCTGCAGTGCGAGCCTGAGCCGGGCGACCGGGTCCAGCTCCTCCAGGACCCGGACCTTCTCGGCCGCGGTCACGAAGGGCGCGTAGCCGATGTTGTCGGCGAGCTCGGAGACGCCGTCGATCTGCGTGAAGCGGTCGACGACCTGCCAGGCCCCGCGCTTCTGCAGCCAGGCCGTGGTCAGCGCCTTGTACTCGGTGACGATCTCGGTGACGGCGCCCGGCAGGGGCGACGGGACGGCGGCCTCCTCGGCCGGCGTCGCCTCCACCCACAGCGCCGCGCCCGGGCCCGTCGTCCCGGCCCCGATCCGGACGCGCCGCACGCCGCGGACCAGCGCGGCGGGATCGCCGTCGGCGAGACGGCCCACCTGCTCCACCGTCGCGACGGTGCCGATCGCGCCGTACTCGCCGTCGACGCGCGGGACGAGCAGCACGCGCGCCTTACGCGCGTTCGCCACCGTCCTGATGCCCGGGGCGTGTGCCCCGGTCTCCCGGACCGCCGCCTGCGCGGCCTCCACAGCGGCACGGACGTCCTGGTCGGAAAGGTCCAGTGGGACGACCATGCCGGGGAGAACCGCGTCGTCGTCGAGCGGCAGCACCGGCAGGGTGAGCGTTCCAGAGGTCGAAGCCATGATTTCTCCCCGGTCATGCAAGTTGAGTTACCTGGACTAAAGGTTCATGACCCCGATAATGTTCCCCGCTCACTGTTCGCTCTGAGCGATCAGCCCTCGACGCCGAGGATCCGCGGCGCCCAGGTGGCGATCAGCCCGTCGCCGGGCGCGAGCTCCTGCGCCCGGCGCAGCAGCGGCACGGCCTCGGCCGCTTCGCCCTCGCGGTAGTGGCCGTAGGCCTCGCGGAACAGCCGGTGCGCCCGGTCCACGGCCAGCAGCCGGCCGAGCTCGGCCACGGGCGCCCGCGCGTCGTCCACCCGCAGGTCGACCGGCTCGTCGTCGCCCACGACGAACAGGGCCGCCGACTGACGTCCGCGCCGGTCCCCGCCCGCGGCGTCACCGGCTGCCAGCGCGGCGAGCAGGCGTTCCGCGAGCGGCAGCCCCGGGGCGGCCGCGTACCACCCCGCCCACAGGGCGTCGAGCACGCCGCCGGAGAGCGTGTTGCCCTGGACCGAGACGTGCTCGCCGACGCGGTGCCCGGCCTCGCCGTCGCAGCCCGGCCCCGTCCAGGCGGCGACGCGGCCGCGCACGTCCACCACGGCGAGCTGCCGGTCGTCCGCTTCCGGCAGCGCGGCCACCGCCGCCACCGCGTCGTCCGGAGCGGCGCCCCGGAGCAGCAGGTCGAGCGCCGCGTCCCGGTGCCACAGCGGCGAGGAGGCCTGGCCGACCGCGGCGCCGACGCCCCGCCTCGCCGCCGCGACGCGCGCGCCCACGGCCAGGACGCAGCTGGCCACCGCGACGCCGGTCGTTCCGGTCGCCGGGTCGTGTGCGATCACAGAGAAGGTCATGCGCGGCAGCCTGCCCGCCAGCGCCGGACCGGGGCCATCGAACTGTCCGGTCGGGCACGATGGTGCCCATGTCCACCCACCACGCCGGCAGGCCCCCGCAGCACGACGACACGCCCGAGCTGCTCGACCGTCGCGACGGCCCGTTCGGCGAGGTCGCCCTGCGCCGCCGCGGGCCGCACTTCGAGATCATCGCCAACGGGACGTTCCTGATGGACACCTCCGACGGGCGCTCCGAGCGCCTGCTGGTCAGCGCCGCCCTGGACGCCCTCGACGGCGCGCGCGGAGCGCACTTGCTGATCGGCGGGCTCGGCGTCGGCTTCTCGCTCGCGGAGGCGGCGCAGGACCGGCGGCCGGGGCGGATCACCGTCGTGGAGCGGGAGCGGGCGATCATCGACTGGCACACGCGCGACGCGGCGCCGCTGGCGCCGTTCGCGGGCGGCGGACACGCGGATCCGCGGACCGAGATCGTGCACGCCGACCTGCTGGATCACCTGCGCACGACCGAGGACCGCTACGACGCGCTCTGCCTCGACATCGACAACGGGCCGGACTGGACCGTCACCGAGGCGAACGACTCGCTGTACTCCGACACGGGCCTCGACCTGCTGGACCGGACCCTTGCCGACGGCGGGGTGCTCGCGGTGTGGAGCGCAGCACATTCCCCCGCTTTCGAAGCCAGGTTGCGCGCCCGATTCGCCCGAATTGAGGTGATAGAGGTGCCGGTGCATGTGGAACGCGGGGTTCCCGATGTCGTGTACCTGTCCTCGCGCGGCTAAGTTACTCACGGTATGGTCCTGCCCGTGCCACCCCCCGAAGGGTCGGTTTATCCGACGTCGGCCCACCACAGCGGCCGTCCGGTCCCTACGCTGCCGAACGGCGGCGAAGAAGCGGACTGAACAGGATGGGGCGGGGGCACCGTACGAACCGTATGACCCGGAAGGCCTGAACAAGCTCGGGCCGGAGAACGCAGAGGCCCTGGGGGCGGTGGCGTGACCGTGACGGATGTACAGCAGCAGACGAACAATGGCCTGGGAAACCAGCGGAGAGTCCTTGTCGTGGAGGACGAGCCGACGATCGCCGAGTCGATCGCGGCCCGTCTCGGCGCCGAGGGCTTCCGCGTGGCCGTCTCGCACGACGGCCCGACGGCGGTGGACTGCTTCCAGACCTGGCAGCCCGACCTGGTCGTGCTCGACGTGATGCTGCCCGGCTTCGACGGGCTGGAGGTCTGCCGCCGGATCCAGGCGCAGCGCCCGGTCCCCGTGCTGATGCTCACCGCACGTGACGACGAGACCGACATGCTGGTCGGGCTCGGCGTCGGCGCGGACGACTACATGACCAAGCCTTTCTCCATGCGCGAGCTCGCGGCCCGGGTCAACGTGCTGCTGCGCCGCGTCGAGCGGGCGCAGCTCGCGGCCCGCGCGCCCGCCGGCGGCACGCTGCGCCTCGGCGAGCTGGAGATCGACCACGTGCAGCGCCGCGTCCGGGTCTCCGGGGACGACGTGCACCTCACCCCGACCGAGTTCGACCTGCTGGTCTGCCTGGCGCAGCAGCCGCGCGCGGTGCTCACCCGCGAGCAGTTGCTGGCCGAGGTGTGGGACTGGACCGACGCGTCCGGCACCCGCACCGTCGACAGCCACGTCAAGGCGCTGCGCCGGAAGATCGGCGCCGCCTGGATCCGGACCGTGCACGGCGTCGGTTACGCCCTGGAGGCCCCGACACCGTGAGCCGCCGCAACCCCGCCCGACAGGGCCGCACGATCGCGCCACCGCCCATCGAGGTGAGCCGCGCCGAGCGGTTCTGGGCGGGGCTGCGTCCGCTCGACCCGCTGCGCTCGGTCAAGGCCAAGCTCAACGTGGTGGTGCTGATCTCGGTCTGCATCTCCACGCTGATGGTGGTGCTGGCGCTGAACTCGTCCACCCAGATCCGGGTGGTCATGGTCTTCTCCGTGATCGCCTCGCTGCTGGTCACGCAGTTCCTCGCGCACAGCATGACCTCGGGCCTGCGGGAGATGACCGCGGCCGCGCGGGCCATGGCGGCCGGGGACTACACCCGGCGGGTGCACACCCGCTCGCTCGACGAGGTCGGCGAGCTGGCGCACGCGTTCAACACCATGGCGGACGACCTCGACGCGGCCGACCGGCAGCGCCGGGAGCTGATCGCCAACGTCTCGCACGAGCTGCGCACCCCGATAGCCGCGCTCCGCGCGGTGCTGGAGAACGTGGTCGACGGGGTGGTGACCCCGGAGCCGGCCACCATGGCCGCCGCGCTCGAGCAGACCGAACGGCTCGGCCGGCTCGTCGCGCACCTGCTGGACCTGTCCAAGCTGGCCGACGGCGCCGACTCGCTGGAGATGCGCCCGTTCGACGTCGAGCCGTTCCTGGCCGGCGTGCTGCGCGGGCTGACCGTGGACGGCTCCGTCTCGGGCGGCGCCAGCAAGCGCCGCACGGACGTCTCGCTGCGCCTCGACGTCGCCCCCGGCCTCGCCGCCACGGCCGACCCGGAGCGGCTGCACCAGGTCGTGGCCAACCTGGTCGACAACGCCTGCCGTCACAGCCCGCAGGACGGCATCGTCACCGTGCGCGCCCGCCCGGTCCAGGGCGGCGGCCTCCAGGTCGACGTGGCCGACGAGGGCCCCGGGATCTCCCCCGAGGACCGCGCGCGGGTCTTCGAGCGATTCGGCCGCGGCAGCAGCGCCACCGCGCAGGGTCCTGGCTCCGACGGCGGCACGGGACTGGGGCTCGCCATCGCCCGCTGGGCGGTCGAGCTGCACGAGGGGACGATCGCCGTCGCCGACTCGCCGCTCGGCTGTCTGATCCGCGTCGAACTGCCGGGGCCGCGCCGACCGCAGGCGATCGTCTCGCACGGCCACCCCTGAACCGCAAGAACGCCCGGATCGGGCGGTGGGATCCGAACGAACAACCCTTCGTTCTCCCCCATCACGCCCGAGTTCTAACCTCGTTTTCCGGCCATTGTTTGCGGCCGGACTGTGATCTGGGCGACCCTTGGTCTGCGGGACCTGCGCGGACGTGCGGCGGAGGCGTAGCCTTACTACCCGCTGTCCACCATCCACACGGAAGCGGAAGAGGGCGGTTGCCGCCGTGTCTCCACAGTCCCCAAACACGAACAGCTCACCTGCCACTACGGCCGATGCCGGCCCGGGAGCCGCGTTCGGCCCCAACGAGTGGCTCGTGGACGAGATCTACCAGCAGTACCTCCAGGATCCGAACTCGGTCGACCGGGCCTGGTGGGACTTCTTCGCCGACTACAAGCACGCCCAGACCGCACAGACGGCCCAGCCGGCGCAGGCGACCCCGAGCCCGGGTGCTCCCGCCGTCGCCGTGACCGCTGCGTCGAAGACGCCCGCGGCCCCGGCAGCTGCAGCGGTACCCGCGCCGGCCGCTCCCGTGGCCGCGCCGGCCGCTCCGGCCCCCGCCGCCGCTCCCGCTCCGCCCGCTCCGCTGACTCCCGAGCCCGCAGCGCCCACGCAGACCCCGCGTGCAGCTGCTCCGGCCCAACCTGCCGACACCGTTAAGGACAGCACCACTGTGACCGCCCCCGCCGAGGCCCCGTCAGGACCTGAGCTCGTCGCACTGAAGGGCCCCAGCGCCCGGATCGTGGCGAACATGGACGCCTCGCTCTCGATGCCCACCGCGACCAGCGTCCGCGCCGTCCCCGCGAAGCTGCTGATCGACAACCGCATCGTCATCAACAACCACCTGAAGCGCGCCCGCGGCGGCAAGGTCTCCTTCACGCACCTCATCGGCTATGCCATGGTCCAGGCGATCAAGGCGATGCCCGCGATGAACCACGGCTTCCAGGAGAAGGACGGCAAGCCCTTCCTGGTCAAGCCCGAGCACATCAACCTCGGCCTGGCGATCGACCTGACCAAGCCGAACGGCGACCGCCAGCTGGTCGTCGCGGCCATCAAGAACGCCGAGACCCTCGACTTCTTCGGCTTCTGGCAGGCCTACGAGGACATCGTCCGCCGCGCCCGCCAGAACAAGCTCACGGTCGACGACTTCTCCGGCGTCACCTGCTCGCTGACCAACCCCGGCGGCATCGGCACCGTCCACTCCGTCCCGCGCCTGATGCCCGGCCAGGGCACCATCCTCGGCGTCGGCTCGATGGAGTACCCGGCCGAGTTCCAGGGCTCCGCCGAGGAGACCCTGGCGGCCATGGGCGTCTCCAAGGTGATGACTCTCACCTCGACGTACGACCACCGGGTCATCCAGGGCGCCCAGTCGGGCGAGTTCCTGCGCACGATCCACCAGCTGCTGCTGGGCAAGGGCGAGTTCTACGACAAGATCTTCGAGTCGCTGCGCATCCCCTACGAGCCGGTGCGCTGGGCCACGGACGTCGCCCGTACCCACGACAACGAGGTCAACAAGACCGCCCGCGTGATGGAGCTGATCCACTCCTTCCGCGTCCGCGGCCACCTGATGGCCGACACCGACCCGCTCGAGTACAAGCAGCGCAAGCACCCGGACCTCGACGTCCAGGCGCACGACCTGACGCTGTGGGACCTCGAGCGCGAGTTCGCGGTGGGCGGCTTCGCCGGTCACACCATGATGAAGCTGCGTGACATCCTCGGCGTGCTGCGCGACTCGTACTGCCGCACCGTCGGCATCGAGTACATGCACATCCAGGACCCGAAGCAGCGCCGGTGGATCCAGGCCCGCGTCGAGCGCGGCACCGACCGCCCGGAGCGCGAGGAGCAGCTGCGCATCCTGCGCCGTCTCAACGCCGCCGAGGCGTTCGAGACCTTCCTGCAGACCAAGTACGTCGGCCAGAAGCGCTTCTCGCTGGAGGGCGGCGAGTCCGTCATCCCGCTGCTGGACGCCGTCCTCGACTCGGCCGCCAAGGCGCACCTCGAAGAGGCCGTCATCGGCATGGCCCACCGCGGCCGCCTGAACGTGCTGGCCAACATCGTCGGCAAGTCCTACGCGCAGATCTTCCGCGAGTTCGAGGGCAACCTCGACCCGAAGTCGATGCACGGCTCCGGCGACGTGAAGTACCACCTCGGGTCCGAGGGCACCTTCACCGGCCTGGACGGCGAGACCCTCAAGGTCTCCCTCGCGGCCAACCCCTCCCACCTGGAGGCGGTCGACCCGATCGTCGAGGGCATCGCCCGCGCCAAGCAGGACATCCTCGACAAGGCCGGCGACTCGTTCGACGTGCTGCCGCTGCAGATCCACGGGGACGCGGCCTTCGCCGGCCAGGGCGTCGTCGCGGAGACCCTGAACATGTCGCAGCTGCGCGGCTACCGCACCGGCGGCACCGTGCACGTCGTCATCAACAACCAGGTCGGCTTCACCGCCGCGCCGACGGCCTCCCGGTCCAGCACCTACTGCACCGACGTGGCCCGCATGGTCGAGGCGCCGATCTTCCACGTCAACGGCGACGACCCGGAGGCCGTGGTCCGCGTGGCGCGGCTCGCCTTCGAGTTCCGCCAGGCGTTCCACAAGGACGTCGTGATCGACCTCATCTGCTACCGCCGCCGCGGTCACAACGAGGCCGACAACCCGTCGTTCACCCAGCCGCTGATGTACGAGCTGATCGACAAGAAGCGCTCGGTGCGCAAGCTCTACACCGAGGGCCTGATCGGTCGCGGCGACATCACCCTGGAAGAGGCCGAGCAGGCGCTCAAGGACTACCAGGACCAGCTCGAGAAGGTCTTCACCGAGGTCCGCGCCGCGGCGACGGTGCCCAGCCCGGCCGTCTCCGAGCGGCCCCAGGCCACCTTCCCGGTCGCGGTGCAGACGGGCATCTCCCAGGAGATGGTCAAGCGCATCGCCGAGTCCCAGGTCGCCCTGCCGGACTGGCTGACCGTGCATCCGCGGCTGCTGCCGCAGCTGCAGCGCCGCGCCACCATGGTCGAGGACGGCACCATCGACTGGGCCATGGGCGAGACCCTCGCCATCGGCTCGCTGCTGATGGAGGGCCACCCGGTGCGCCTGGCCGGCCAGGACAGCCGCCGCGGCACCTTCGGTCAGCGCCACGCGGTCCTGGTCGACAACAAGACCGCCGAGGACTACACCCCGCTGCTGTACCTGGCGGAGGACCAGGCCCGCTACACCGTCTACGACTCGCTGCTCAGCGAGTACGCGGCGATGGGCTTCGAGTACGGCTACTCGCTGGCCCGTCCGGACGCGCTGGTGATGTGGGAGGCCCAGTTCGGTGACTTCGTCAACGGCGCCTCCACCATCGTGGACGAGTTCATCTCCTCCTCGGAGACCAAGTGGGGCCAGACGTCCGGCGTCACCCTGCTGCTCCCGCACGGTTACGAGGGCCAGGGGCCGGACCACTCGTCCGCGCGCCCGGAGCGCTTCCTGCAGCTGTGCGCGGACAACAACATGACGGTCGCCATGCCGACGCTGCCGTCGAACTACTTCCACCTGCTGCGCTGGCAGACGCACAACCCGCACCACAAGCCGCTCATCGTCTTCACCCCGAAGTCGATGCTGCGTCTGAAGGCGGCGGCGTCCAAGACCGAGGAGTTCCTGTCCGGCGGCTTCCGCCCGGTCATCGGCGACACCACGGTCGACCCGGCGAACGTCCGCAAGGTCGTCATCACGGCGGGCAAGTTCTACTACGACCTGGAGGCTGCCCGCACCGAGCGCGGCATCACCGACACGGCGATCGTCCGCGTCGAGCGCCTCTACCCGCTCCCGGTCGCGGAGCTCCAGGAGGAGCTCAAGCGCTACGGCACCAACGTCCAGTACGTCTGGGCGCAGGAGGAGCCGTCCAACCAGGGCGCCTGGCCGTTCATCGCGCTCAACCTGGTCGACCACCTCGACGTCGTCGTCGGCCCCTCGGCTGACCGTGGCCGTCTGCGTCGCGTCGCCCGCCCGGCCTCCTCGGCCCCGGCGGTCGGCTCGGCCAAGCGCCACGCGGCGGAGCAGGCCGCGCTGGTCGACGAGGTGTTCTCGCTCTGACGTAGCGGCCCTGTCATAGGGTTTGGGCAGTAACGACGGCCCGGTCCCGCGTTCGCGCGGGGCCGGGCCCTCCGCTTGGGAGAACTGGATGTACTTCACCGACCGAGGCATCGAGGAACTGCAGAGCCGCCGTGGCGAGGAGGAGGTCAGCTTCGACTGGCTGGCCGACCGGCTGCAGGAGTTCGTCGACATCAACCCCGAGTTCGAGGTGCCGATCGAGCGCCTGGCCACCTGGCTGGCCCGACTCGACGACGAGGACGACGAGGACTAGGACTGGGACTGGGCTGGGACGCGTAGGGGTCGACCCTGACACGACCCTGAGTTTCGCGATATAGCTTGACTCTCGACCTGCGCGATATATCGTGAATAGCGACAGGTGTCCATCCAGTCGTTCATCGGGGAGTCAGGCATGTCCGAGAAGTGGACCGTCAGCGCGCCGCAGAAGATCACGTTCGGCGAGCCGGTGCGACGGGTCAAGGTGCGCACGCTCGCCGGCGCGGTCAACGTCGTGGCCGGCGAGGCGCCCGCCCGGCTGGAGATCTCGGAGATCGACGGCGCTCCGCTCGAAGTCACGGTGGACGACGGGGAGTTGCTGATCACGTACGAGGATCTCCAGTGGAAGGACTTCCAGTGGAAGTCCCTCACCCGCTGGATCGAGGGCTGGCGTCAGAAGCGCCGGGCCGTGGTCTCCCTCGTCGTCCCCGCGGGCGTCGACGTGGAGGTCGGCTCGGCCTCGTCCGACACGGTCGTGTCGGGCATCGCCGGCCGGGTCCACGCCAATACGGCCAGCGGCGGCGTGACGCTGGTCAGGGTGAGCGGTCCGGTCGACGCGAACACGGTTTCCGGCACCGTTGAGGCCCACGGCACCTCTGGAGGGCTTAAGATCAACACTGTCTCCGGCGCGCTCACCGTCTTCGCCGGAACCAGCGGCGCGCTGAAGGCCAACAGCGTCAGCGGCGCGATGACGGTCGACCTCGACCGTCCGGCGGCCGCCGACGTGGAGCTGACCAATGTCTCCGGCGAGGTGGCCGTCCGCATCCCCGCCCCCGCGGACACGCAGGTCCGGGCCGACACCACCAGCGGCTCCGTCTCCTCCTCCTTCGATCAGCTCCAGGTCAGCAGCAACTGGGGGGCCAAGCGCATCACCGGCACCCTCGGCTCCGGCACCAGCCGCCTGAAGATCACCACCGTCTCGGGTTCCGTCGCGGTGCTGCGCCGCCCCGAGGACGAGGACGGCCCGCTGGACGCCGTCCCCACGGACGCCACGCCCTCCGACTCCTCCCCGCTTGCGATCGACCACCAGAAGGGGGCTGACGAGGCATGAGCCGCCCCGTGTTCGCCCATGGGCGCCTGCGCCTGTACCTGCTCAAGCTCCTGGACGAGGCACCGCGCCACGGCTACGAGGTGATACGCCTGCTGGAGGAGCGCTTCCACGGGCTCTACGCCCCCTCCGCCGGGACGGTCTACCCGCGCCTGGCCAAGCTGGAGCAGGAGGGCTTGGTCGAGCACTCGATGGAGGGCGGCCGCAAGGTCTACCGGATCACCGCGGCCGGCCACGCCGAGTTGGAGGCCCGTGCGGTCGAACTCGCGGAGCTGGAGGCTGAGATCCACGACTCCGTCTCCCAACTCGCCGACCAGATCCGCGAGGACGTCCGCGACTCCGCGCAGGATCTGCGCGAGGAGATGCGCCGCGCCGCCCGGGAGTCGCGCCGTCAGACCCGCTTCGGCGAGGACAACTGGCGTACCGACCGAGAGGCCTGGCAGCGCGCCAAGGAGGAGTGGCGCGAGGCCAAGGAGCAGGCCAAGGAGCAGACCCGCGAGGCCAGGGAGCAGGCGCGCTCGGCGAAGGAGGAGGCGCGGGAGGCCAAGGAGCAGGCTCGCGCGGTGCGTGAGCAGGCCCGGCGTGAGGCCCAGCGGATCGGCGAGCAGATCAAGGCGCACGTCCGCACCGGGGACTGGCCCTCGGGCCTGTCCGAGGGGCTCTCCGAGCTCACCAAGACCCTCAGCGGCCTTGCGGACCCGTCCCGCTGGACGCAGCCCACCTGCGGGCCGACCGACGAGCCGCCGGCCGCGCCGGGCAAGGGCGCCCCGCAGGACGCCACGCCCCACGGCACCACGCCTCAGGACGCCGCCCCGCAGGACCTCCCGCCGTGGACGAGGGTCGACCCCCAGGGGGAGCCGCTGCGCGAACTCTCCGGCCTGCTGGACCGCTTCCGCGACGAGGTCCGTGACGCCGCGCGCGACACGGGCGTCACCCCGGACGCCCTCCAGCACGCCCGCTCCGTCCTGGCGGACGCAGCCGCACGCCTGCGCAGGCGGTAGCCACCGGGGGCGCGAGGCATAGCCTCGCGCCCCCAAGGGATGTTGCCGCCTACGGCTTGAGCACGATCTTGCCGAACATGTCGCCCTTCTCCAGGCGGGCGAAGCCCTCGCGGGCCTCGGCCAGCGGCAGGACGGAGTCGATGACGGGGCGGACGCCCGTCGTCCGGCAGAAGGACAGGAGTTGTCCCAACTCCTCCTTCGTGCCCATGGTGGAGCCGACGACCTTCAGCTCCAGGAAGAAGATCCGCGTCAGCTCCGCCGCGGGCGGGTTGGGGCCGCTCGTCGCACCGGAGATGACCAGCGTGCCGCCCGGGCGCAGCGACTTGATGGAGTGCGACCAGGTGGCCGCGCCCACGGTCTCCATCACGGCGTCCACCCGCTCCGGCAGCCGCGCGCCGCTGGGGAACCAGGCGTCCGCGCCCAGGTCGACGGCTCGGGCGCCCTTGGCCTCGTCGCGGCTGGTCGCCCAGACCCGCAGGCCGGCCGCCTTGCCGAGGACGATCAGCGCGGTGGCGACGCCGCCGCCCGCGCCCTGCACCAGGACGGTGTCACCGGGCTTCACGCCCGCGTTGGTGAAGAGCATCCGATACGCCGTCAGCCACGCCGTGGGCAGGCACGCCGCCTCCTCGAAGGAGAGATCGGCCGGCTTCGGCAGCAGGTTCCAGGTGGGCACGGCGACCTTCTCGGCGAAGCTGCCCTGGTAGTGCTCGGTCAGGATCGACCGCGGCTCCTTGGGGCCGACGCCGTGGCCGGTCTGCCCGATGACGGAGTGCAGGACGACCTCGTTGCCGTCCTCGTCGACGCCCGCGGCGTCGCACCCCAGGATCATCGGGAGCTTCTCCGCGGGCAGGCCGACGCCGCGCAGCGACCACAGGTCGTGATGGTTGAGCGAGGCGGCCTTGACGGTGACGACACTCCACCCGGGCCGGGCCTCGGGCTCGGGTCGCTCCCCGAGCTCCAGGCCGCTGAGCGGGTCGTCCGGGGCGATACGTGCGGCATAGGCGGCGAACATGCCTTGACCCTAGAACCGCGCTCGCCCGCCACGGAACCGCGCCACAGTGTGATCTATGGCTCCGCGACGGGCGAACGGGTGGACCGCTATGGGCGGACCGCTGGGCGGACCGCTGCGGGTCGTCAGATGCGGGTCGTCAGATGCGGGTCGTCAGATCCGGGCGACGCCCTCGGCGCGGGCGGCCTCCGCGACGGCCTTGGTGACCGCCGGGGCGACACGCTCGTCGAAGGGGCTCGGGATGACCTGGGCGGCGGAGAGCTCCTCGCCGACCAGTCCGGCCAGCGCGTCGGCCGCGGCGATCTTCATGCCCTCGGTGATGCGGGACGCCCGCACCTGGAGCGCGCCGGCGAAGATGCCCGGGAAGGCCAGCACGTTGTTGATCTGGTTCGGGTAGTCCGAGCGGCCGGTGGCAACCACCGCGGCGTACTTGTGCGCCACGTCCGGGTGAACCTCGGGGTTCGGGTTGGCCATGGCGAAAACGAAGCAGTCCTTCGCCATCTTCGCGACAGCCTCCTCCGGCACGGTGCCGCCGGAGACGCCGATGAAGACGTCCGCGCCCTCGAGCACGTCCGCGAGCGAGCCGGTCAGACCGCCGCGGTTGGTGAGCTCGGCGATCTCGCGCTTGACGTCGGTCAGGTCGGTGCGGCCGACGTGCACGACGCCCTGGCGGTCGCAGAGCGCGACGTCGCCGATGCCGGCCCCGACGAGGATCTTGGCGATGGCGATGCCGGCCGCGCCGGCGCCGGAGATGACGGCGCGCAGGTCGGCCAGGGTGCGGCCGGTCAGCTTGGCGGCGTTGCGGAGCGCGGCCAGGGTGACCACGGCGGTGCCGTGCTGGTCGTCGTGGAAGATCGGGATGTCCAGCGCCTCCTGCAGGCGGCGCTCGATCTCGAAGCAGCGAGGGGCGGAGATGTCCTCCAGGTTCACCCCGCCGAAGGACGGCGCGAGACGCACGACCGTCTCGATGATCTCGTCCACGTCCTTGGTGTCCAGCGCGATCGGCACCGCGTCGACGCCGCCGAACTGCTTGAACAGGATCGCCTTGCCCTCCATGACGGGCAGGGACGCCTCCGGACCGATGTCCCCGAGGCCCAGCACCGCGGTGCCGTCGGTCACGACGGCGACCACCTTGGACTTCCAGGTGTAGTCGTGGACCAGCTCCGGCTGCTCGGCGATGGCCGTGCAGACACGGGCCACGCCGGGGGTGTAGGCGAGGGAAAGGTCGTCCGCGTCACGGACCGGGACCGTCGCACGAATCTCCATCTTGCCGCCGCGGTGCAGGGCGAAGGCGGGGTCGAGCGGCTCCTGGTCGATGGAGCGGGGGCTGATGATCTCGGCTGCCACGAGGACCTCTTCGTCGTCGTTCTTTGAGGGTGTTGGGTGAGCTGGTTCTGCGTCCGGTTCCGTGCCGTCACGACACTAGTCCGGGCTGAGCCGCCGCTGCTTCGTCTTTTTGTCCCGGTGGGAGGGGCTTTCTCCTCCGTTGTGTCGTGAGATCCGCCCGCACAGACCGGATCACGTCCACATGCAACGGTGCAGAACAGCACTCGAGAGCGAACGGCGAGCGGCCGGAGTGCGAATGGTGCATGCCGATCCGGAGCGCTGTCCTGGCTTCCGGTCGCACGCACGTCCGGATCGGTCCCGAACCGGTGGGCCTGCTCGACTGACGGGGGTCACCCGTGTGCCGATTTTGGCACAGCTCGGGCCGTGGTGGGCAGCGGAGCCCGTTCCGGCTTTCGGTCGGCTACGTCACACATACCGACGAAGCGTAATACCCTGGTAGCAGCAAGGCTCATTACCCGGTTCTCCGCCCCGTCCCTCTTGGCCCTAGGACGACGACCATGGAACTCACCACCTACGCGGATTTCGCCGTCCGGCTGGTCAACACCGAGGAGCCCGAACGCGGCAAG
Organism: Streptacidiphilus neutrinimicus; assembly: GCF_000787815.1. Classification (GTDB taxonomy): domain Bacteria; phylum Actinomycetota; class Actinomycetes; order Streptomycetales; family Streptomycetaceae; genus Streptacidiphilus; species Streptacidiphilus neutrinimicus. The sequence continues at coordinate 143,149 of NZ_BBPO01000007.1, read as the reverse complement.
GACGTCCTGACCAACGTCGAGGAGGTCCGCCGCATCTTCAGCCCCGGCGGCCGGGGCGTGAAGCTGGCGGAGGAGGCGGACGTCAGCCGCCTGCGCGCGGTGCGCGCCCGCCTGCGCAGCGTCTTCGAGTCCGCGGCGGAGGGCGAGCAGCAGCGGGCCGTCGGCCTGCTGAACGGCCTCCTGATCGAGTTCCCGGTCAGCCCGATCATCTCCGGCCACGACCTGCTGGACGAGACCGGTGCGCCGCTGTGGCACATGCACCTGGCGGAGAACGCCCCCACGGCCACCGCGCTGTACGCCGCGCTGGCGAGCATGGGCCTGGCCATGCACCTCACCGCGCACGGCGTGGACCGCCTCGGCATCTGCCAGGCGGCTCCCTGCCGCAACGCGTACCTCGACACCTCCACCAACCGCAGCCGCCGCTACTGCAGCGACCGCTGCGCCACCCGCGCCAACGTCGCCGCCTACCGCGCCCGCAAGCGCGAGGCCGCGTCGGCCTGAGGCACACACCTGGGGCAGCAGGGGACGTTGCCCGTCGCCAGGGACGCCGGGAACTGTTTGAGAAACCACCCTGTGCGGACGGCCCGGCGCGTCGCGGACCATCCGCGTGCCGGTGGCTCGTCGCGCCCACGCTGGGGGCACCTCCCGGCCGAAGGCGGGAGGAGCCGCAGATCGGCAGAGCCCCGCGCCCCTGCGTGGCGCAACCAGTGGCGAGAGCGAACGCTCACGCCCGGCGGAAGTCACCGAGTCTGCGGGCCATGCCGTACGGCATCACGCGGAGCGCGCCGAGGCACCAGGGGGGCGGGGCGAGCCAGGCCGGCTTCGGGGCGTAGCGGAGCAGCACGCGGCCGAGGATGAGGCCCTCGGGCACCGGCCCGTAGTCGCGGCTGTCGCTCTCGACCGCGCTGTTGTCCGACAGGAGCCACCAGCCCGCCGGGCGGCGCTCGACCGCGCGTTTGACGACCAGGAGATCCTGGCGCAGCGGATGCTGGGCCACCACGACGGAGCCCGCGCGCACCCGCGCGCCGTAGTGGCAGAGCAGCCGGTCCCCGTGGGCCAGGGTCGGTGCCATCGACGGCCCGTCGACCAGCAGAACCCCGAACTTTCCGGTCACCGGTCCCCCCTCCGGGGGCTCCTGCAACTGCGCCCGCGCGTCGCGGTCACCCATCCGTTCGGCCATCCCCTTCAACCTCGCCCCTGCTCGCGGCTCCGTCCGCTTCCATCTTCGCAAGCACGCCGGGCAAGTCCACCATCGTTGACAGGACTGCTACGACCTTTGTCCTAAGCCCTCGGGGTGGACGCGAAGCAGCGGGCTTTCGGCGGTAATCTCCTCCTGGGAAGACGATCACAGGAAGGACTCCCATGTTCTCTCGGCTCTTTGCTCCGCGGGTTACCGTCCACGCTCACTGCGACCTCCCCTGCGGTGTCTACGACCCGGCCCAGGCCCGTATCGAGGCCGAGTCCGTCAAGGCCGTCCAGGAGAAGTACCAGGCCAACGAGGACCCGCACTTCCGCGCGCGCGCCACGGTCATCAAGGAGGAGCGCGCGGAGATGGCCAAGCACCACGTCTCCGTCCTGTGGAGCGACTACTTCAAGGCGCCCCACTTCGAGAAGTACCCGCAGCTGCACCAGCTGGTCAACGACACCCTGAAGGCGCTGTCCGCCGCCAAGGCGTCGACCGACCCGGCGACCGGCCAGAAGGCGCTCGACCTGATCGCCGAGATCGATAAGATCTTCTGGGAGACCAAGAAGGCCTGACCTTCCGGTCCTGATCCCAGGTCTGCGCGAGGGCGGTCCTCGCGCAGCTCAGGGCGCACATGCGAGAGGGCCCAGCCGATCATCCGGCCGGGCCCTCTTCGCGCCCCAAAGATCGCCTGCGGGTGAGTGGTAGAAAAGTGGTAGATCAACTAGCGGCAAGATCAACTTGACGGGGGCGGCGCCGCGCCGCCACCGACGACTTCCACCGCTTCTGCAACGCCTCCTGGATCTGACGCTCCATCTCCGGCGAGACGTGGCTGTATGTCCCCTCCACGCCGTGGACCTTGTGGCCCATCCGCGTCTCCACCGCGATCGCCGGCAGCCCCTCTTCGTCAAGCCACACCTTGTGACTGTGGCGCAGACCGTGCGGCACCATCCCCGCCACGCCGGGCACCGCGGGCAGCTCCGGCCGACCCTTCGTACCCTTCCGCCGCGCCTCCGCCTCGGCTCCGTCTACGACGGGGACGAACACCGCCACCACGGCGGCCAACACGATCTACATGACCGCGATGCAGCTGGAGCAGTCGTCGGCGATGACGCGGGCACGTACGGCCTGGTCGATCTGACCTGCGTGGACGTGATGGCGGGTTTGGCCCAGTTCACGCTGCAGCCGTCGCTGACGGCGAATCTGATGGCCCTGGGCCCGGACCGCCTGTATCCGCTGGATGAGCCGTCCGGGTCGACGGCCTGGCGGGACGCCTCTCCAGCACCGGGATGAACTGCGGGCTGTCCGCGGCTTGTCCTGCAGTCAGGACGAACGCCAGCGGGCGGCACTTTCGGTCTGCGGTCATGTGCACCTTGCTGGTCTGTCCGCCCCGGGACCGTCCCAGGAGAGCCTGCTTCAGCCGGAGTCTGTGGCGTCGCCGGACACGTCGCCGTTCTTCCCGTTCGGGATCGACATCCGCGTCCTGCCGGTTTTGTTCTTCAGCGCCGCCCCCTTTGACCTGGCCGTCTCCTCCTCGGCCGCGGCCTTCTCCAGGGCAGTGAGCACGTCCTCGCTCAGGTGCATCCCGGCGGCGTCGTGATGGGCGCGCGGTGGTGGAGTCGATGCTGACCAGGGACAGGTCCACCCCGCCCCGCTTCGCGGCTTCCGCAATCAGACCCTCCAGCAGAGCCTCGAAGACGCCGATGTCACGCCACTGCCGGAAGCGGTTGGCGACGGTTGACCAGGCACCGAACCCCTGCGGCATCTCCCGCCACTGCGCGCCGGTCTTGAAGCGCCAGACCACGCCCTCGAACTGCTGCCGCAGTCGCTCCGGATACGGTCCGAAGGCGCCGAGCGGCATGTACGGCTCGATGAACTCCCACTCCGCATCGTTCAGTTGCATGCGCGTCACCCAAGACGATCTACCGGATCCACGTCCACAACGAAGCAGATCCGGCAGATTGATCACAACCCGAAACGCGCCCTAGCGACCCTGAATGTGGACGTGGCGAGCAACCCGGCCGTGATGGCCACGGCCCTCGGGCTGGGCTTCGGGACGCGGGCGCAGGTGAACCGCCGGCCGCCGTCCGGGCCGGGCGCCACGCAGCTCAGCATCCAGACGTTTGTCGAGCACCTGAGCTGGGCTGGCGACGACCAGGGCAACCTCAAGTTGGCCCTGCAGCTCACCCCGGCGGCGCCGTACCTGAACTGGTGGGTCATGTCCTCGCTGCACACCGCGGTTGCCACGGCGTCCACGGCGGGAACGGCAACGGTCATGCTGGCCGCGCTGACCGGCTCGGCCAGCAACCCAGCCTCCGCCGTGCTGGTCCCGGGCACGGTACTGACGCTCAGCTACGGCACTGCCAACGCCGAGAACCTGACCGTGAAGTCCGTCGCGACCACGGTCGCGGGCTACAGCACGGTCGCGGTCACCTTCACCACCAACACCACCCAGAACCACAGCGTGGGGGACGTGGTGTGCCAGCCTCTGCCCTCCGGCTACCAGCTGCCCGCGGCGACGGCGGCTGGGTTCCCGGCTTCGCTCGATGGCGGCGCCACGCTGTCTGTGGCCGGGCCGCGCGCCGCCTACTGACGGCGCCCGGCCTTGGAGCTCAGCGCGTCAACGTGAACGAGTACCAGTGGTCGATCGAGTTCAGGTAGTTGGAGTCGTACTGTCCGTTGAGCTTGCGCAGTGCGTAGTCGTCGATGTACGGGTCGATCCGGTAGTTGCCCAGGTAGGCAGACTTCCCGAAAGTGATCTTGATATACACGTGACCCGCACGGTTCGGCAGCAGGTTCACCGGGCGAGCACCCGCCCCCCAGGGCAGGTTGAACTGGATGGTCCCGTTGCCTTCCTGGTAGGCAGCCTTCTCCCACTTGCCCGTGGACGGGTCCAGGAAGCTCGATGACCAACCCTGGAGCTGCTTCCAGGCCGGTGCCGATCGGCCCACGATCGAGATGCCGTAGCCGCCGATGACCTGCACGTCGTGCGACGTCTGGATGTACCAGAGGCTCAGGATGACGCTCTGGCCACGGTGAATGGTCCGGGGGATCCCGTGCGCCCAGTTGGTCTGGTTACCGACGGGGTGGGGCGTCGTGGTCCTCGCGCTGGCTGCACTGGCAGGCCCTGCGGCGAGCGCCGCTAGGGCGGCTGCACTGGCAAGTGCGACGCCGTTTCGTATCCGCATGACGCGGCCTTTCTGGCAGTGGTTCGGCTTGTGTCCGCCGGAGCCTACAGCCCAGGACCGGAGTCGTTCGTACCCAATTCCCTTTCCTGGCTGGGAGAGTCAAATGTCCGGAATCTCGCCGCCTACCCCGTACCAGTGGAGCGTCGGCGACGTGGGCAGCGCCGCCCTGCTCAACGCCCAGCTGTTCACCGGGCTCACGTTCCTCCTGAACCCGCCCATGTTCGAGGCCGTCCAGGCCACCACCAAGACCACGGTCTCGACGGGCACGTCAGCCGTGGGAGCTGCTGCACGTCCCCGACGTCCAGTCCTAACGCCCAGCAGCGCCCGACCGGGGGGAGGCCCCCCGATGCCCAAGCCGAGGCGCCGGGGACCAGACAGTCCGCACACTCCTCCCACGGAATGCGAACAGCGCCCGCCCGGGGCGCGCAGCGGCGCGAGGACCCCCAGGCGAGCAGCTCATCCGAAGGCGCCCCGCTTCCACTCGGGCTTCTCCCGGATCTCGTCCCACCACGGAACCGCCGGCCGCGGCTCCGCCTTCCTGCTGGCTGCCTGCTCCCGCTGCTCGTCGTGGCAGGCGCAGTCACACCCGTGCGGTACGCCGTCGAGCGTGGTGATCACACCCACGAGGCAGGCGCTGCGGCCCTCGCAGGAGGGTGCTCCGGTGCACGGCCCGAAGTAGGACTTCTCCGGCGGCGTCCATGTCCGCACGCCGGGCTCGGGCCAAGTGAACGGCTCCCGCACCTCGGGGTACGGGTGCGAGACCTTGAAGTAGGCCGTCACGGGGTGCACCAGGCCGACAGCCCCGGGAAGCCCGAAGCTCGCAGCTCGCGGTAGTGGGCGTGCAGTTCCGCGCGCCGCTCGACTGCGTCCTCGGCCTGCGTGCGGGTGTCCCAGCCGCAGGGGTAGCCGCCGTACTCCGTACCGACGATCACGCCGTCGGGCTTGCGGATGCGGTACACGTCCCACTCGGCGTCGTGGATGACCTTCTCGGCGCTCACGACGCAGGCTCCTCGGCGGCGGCGTGGCAGTCGCAGGCGCACGGGACCTTCACCCAGCCCAGCACTCGGTCCTGGTAGCCGGGGGCACTACACAGCTCGTGCAGGTCCGGCCACCGGTCGGCGCCCGTGCGGCACTCCGGGGTGTAATAGGCCCGCGGTAACGGCCCAGGCGTGGCCGGGCGGATGGCAACAGGTGGCGCGGCTGAGGTAGACGCATGGCTCATCGGAAGGGTCCTCGCTTCCGGGGGCGGACGGTGATTCCGTCCTCACCCACGGTGCGGCCTGCGCTGAAGCCCCATCAACTTCCTTGCACGGCTTTGCACGGTCACGCAGCCTGCTGGAAGCTAGGTCGGGATGCTAGCGCGCGCCCCGGCGATCAGGTCGCGGGCGTCGCGCCCGTAGACCGCCAGCGTCTCCAGCTCGGCGAAGCAGCGCTCGTACAGCTGCACCTCGTGCCTCGCGGTGATGTCCAGCTCCGCCGTCACCAGCTCCACCATCACGGAGCGTGAGTCGAACAGGTAGAAGGACTCCAGAGGCAGCATGGAATGAGGCGAGCGGTCGACGCCGGCGGGGATGACGCCGAGACGGACCGCAGGCAGGCGAGAGACCGCGATCAGGTGCGTGAGCTGGTCGCGCATCGCGGCCGCCCCGCCGATGACGAAGCCCAGGACGGCCTGCTCGACGACGACCACGAACCGGTGATCGGGAGACCGGAGCAAGCGAGCGCGTTCGGCGCGCAGCGCGACAGCCTGGTCCACGTCGTCGGGGATGCCTTCGACGCGCACCCAGGTACGTAGGACAGCGGCGGTGTAGTCCGGGGTCTGGAAGAAGCCGGGCAGCAGGTTCGCGCAGTAGACGCGCTGAACCCGGGTGCGCTCCGCCACCGCCAAGTGCTCGTCCTGGAACACCTTTAGGCCGTGACGCTGCCGCTCACGCCACTCCCGATAGAGGATGTTCGCCTCCGCCGTAGCGTCCGCGAGCTCCCCAGCGAGGCCCGAGCCAGCACCGGTGGAAGCGCACCATGCCTGGATGTCCGCGCAGGAGGGCGCGGTCAGGGCGCGCTCGATCCGGGACACCTTGGACGGTGACCAGCCGCATCGCGCCGCCAGCTCGACGCCGGACAGGCCGGCGCGCGTGCGCAGCGCGAGGAGACGCGCTGCGACGCGCTCGCGGACCTCCTGGGCCCCTGAGTGTGGGGATCGTGCCATCAGCTGATCAGTGGACCTCGTACTTCTCGTGGGGAATGGCCCGGTCCCACAGCTCGCTCCAGGCGACGCACATGCGGACGGCGAGCGCCGGATCGTCGCGCACGTCCCAGCCGTGCGAGTTCCCGTCGCCGTCGAGCTCGTTGAACGCCACCAGGCGGTCGTCCAGGAGCCAGAAGTCTTCTGCGGGGATGAGGAGGTCCCGCGCCATGGCGCGCGGGAGCCAGCGGACCTGCTCGCCAGCCGCGACGTTGGCGGCCGTGATGGCGTGGAGCCAGCGGGTGTACTCGGTTACCGGCTCGGACACGATCCGGAGGCGCTGCACGGCACAGCCGCGGCTGGACGCCGAGCGGACGATGCCGGTCCACCCGCGCCAGCCGTCCCCGTCGGGGTCGACGTCGAGGGTGCCGTCCGCCCTCCAGGTCTGGAACTCGGCCTCTTCGTCGGGCACCAGGTAGCGGTCGCGCAGCTCCAGGTGCCTGGCGTACTCGCTGGCGGAGCCGATCAGGTCACTCCAATTCGGCTGCATCGCAGGCCTTCCTGATCGCGGCCGCCATGCGGAAGGGGAGGCGCACCACGTGCTCCCCAGCGGGGACGCCAGGGGCGTGGTCCGGCGCCGGGTTCGCTTCGAGCTCGGCGACGAGCTCAGGGGTCGGGTCCCAGCCCTGGAAGACGAACTCCTCCTTCGCCTTGTCCACGTAGACGGTCGGCGATCCGGACTTGCCGCTCTCCTCGTCAACCGCGATGAACTCCAGCGACATGTGCGTCTCCTCTCGGGCGTTGCACAGCTTTGCACCACCCTCATGCCGGGAGTGACGGTGCGTCAAGAATGCAATCCGGCCGCAGTGAGCTAAACCCGGGCGGGGCCGGGGGCGAGCACGACCGGCCCCCACACTGGGCAGCCGAGGTCGTGCGGGGTCTGCAGTCGGGACACAGGTCACGATCAGGGGCAGGGCAGGTGCAGATGCTCATGCCCAGTGAACGAATCCCCGGCCGCCCTGGTGCTCACTCGGGCGGGCGTATCGGCCAGACGTGCTGGCGTCGCCGAGCCCGTAACCGGATCCAACCGGATCCAACCGAAAGCCTGGGAACGGAGGTCAGTGCTGGCAAGACTGGGCTGAGCGAGCAGGCGGCTGTCCCGGATGTTCGCTCGGGCGAGTGCCCCGTCGTGCCGGCCACGGTTGTACGGACTTGTACGGGAAACGAGACTCCACACGACTGGCCAGGCAGCCTGGTCCTGCTGCTTCGGGCACGGCTGGCCCAAGCAGCGAAACGCCAAGGGAACGGCCAGTCAACGCCGTTCCAACGCCGGCCCGTGAACAGGCAAGATGCGCGGGCGAACACGGGGAAAGTCCAACGGCCCAACAGCGGCCACCACACTGGGGGAGAACACCATGCTCAAGCTCGGAAAGACCAAGCGCGCCATCGCCATGACCGCCGCCACCGTGGCCATCGCCGGCGCCGCCACCATCGGCCTTGCCGGAAGCGCCAGCGCCTCAAACGGCAACTACTGGATAAGCGGCCACACCTACGTCTTCGTCACCTGGTCACCGGCCGCTCCCGACGAGTGCCTGGACGACTCCAACACGGGCGCGGGCGGCAGGGACAACCTTCGGACCTTCACGTGTAACAGCCAGTCGTACCAGGACTGGACCGTCGTGAACATTTCCAACGGCTGGGCTCAGCTGGAGAACGGAGCGACCCACCGCTGCCTGGACTACTCGATTGGGGACCTGCGCACCTTCCCCTGCTACGCGAACAGCTTCAACGGGGGCTGGCAGAAGTGGGCGCTCGTCAACCGCACCACAGCTGGCGGAGGCGCAGAGCAGGTCCTCAAGAGCGCCATCAACCAGAATGACGGCAGCAACACCTGCATCGACATCTCCGCCCAGTACGGTCTCGTCGGCCTCACGTGCAGCGGCGCCCGGCAGGACTACGGGTACCAGGGCTGGACCGCCGTAGACCAAACCCCTGGCTGGTAGGCGAAGCCCTGAGGGCCGTCAGCCTGGGACGGCTGGCCATTACCTGTTGATAGTGCGGTTCGCGCGGTGACGTCCGATTCGAGATGGGGCGTGGGTGAGGTGCCCTGCTCGGTGGGGTGAGCCCGTGCTCAGGCTCGGCCCTGAGCACAAGCACGGACGGCCCCGGCGCCCAAGTGGGCAGCCGGGGCCGTCTACTGGCAGAGTTCGCGTGGCGGTGCGGGGCACGAGCAGCTCGTCATGACCGGTGAACGACCAACCGGTGATCGCTGCCGGAGGCGTGAGAGTGGTAGCGGAGTGGTAGATCAACTTCTACATCAGGCTGCATTCCAACGTCATTCCGATGCATCGAAGATGCAGTCAAAAAGCACTCTGAACGGCCAGGATGATCCCGCCGGGCTTGATCACCTGCATCGCCCCTGATCGCCCAAACGATCGACAAGATCTTCTGGGAGACCAAGAAGGCCTGACCTTCCGGTCCTGATCCCAGGTCTGCGCGAGGGCGGTCCTCGCGCAGCCCGGGGGCCCGTGTGTGAGGGCCCAGCCGTCGATTCGGCTGGGCCCTCTCCGCTTTTCCGGCGGCTTTCCGGAGCTCTTCCGGATCCGAGCTCTGTGGTCAGGTTCATGCCGGGCATGGTGGTTGGCGCCGACGCCCTGGCGTAGGGTCTTGACGAGGCGTCGACGCGGACCCGCGGCCCTCGAACGTCGCAACCACCAAGGGCTCGGCCGAGTAGACGGTCGGGCCCTTCCCCGTCGTCCCGTGACAGTCATCTCGTCGTCGCCCAGCCGTCACCTTGTCCTCGCCCCGTCTTCGACCACCGAGGAGCACACGTATGGCCATGATCCACCACACCACGATGACCCCGACCAAGCTGGAGCTGCTCGCGCAGTGGCTGCCCCGGCAGCCCTGGTACCAGGGCGACGGCACGACCGACCTGCGCAGGGCCGGCGGGTTCCGGCTCGACGACCCGGCGGGCGAGGTCGGCATCGAGTTCATGGTGGTGACCGACGGTCCGATCGCCTACCACGTGCCGTTGACCTACCGCGGCGCGCCGCTGGACGGCGCGGAGCACGCGCTGATCGGCACCTCCGAGCACGGCGTGCTCGGCACTCGCTGGCTCTACGACGGCGTCCACGACCCGGTACTGCAGGCCCAGTTGGCCGCGCTGCTCCGCGGTCTGACCCAGCCGCAGATGCAGGGCGTGAGCGACACCGCCGACCCTAGCGTGGCGAGCGAGCTCGCCGACGACGCACCGCCGGAGCCGACCGTCGCGATCGTCCGGGTCCCGAAGGCGGGCAGCGCCCCAGCGGACGCGCTGGGCTCCGTGACGGCGGACTGGACGCTCGCCGACGGCACCGCCGTCCGCGGCGTGCTCGTCCGGGCCTGAGGGCACGGCCGGAACCCAGTGAGCGGAGAACGCAGCGAGCGGAGGCCGCCCCCAGGCGGTCTCCGCTCGCTGCGTTACGGGTCAGTCAGCT
>NZ_BBPO01000007.1:66670-132572 GCF_000787815.1 Streptacidiphilus neutrinimicus | reverse complement strand
TCACCGACTGGGACACGGTGTCGGTGTGGGTGGTGCCGTAGCCGTCGAGCCAGGCGTCGTAGCTGCCCGAGTGGGCCGGCTCCGAGCTGGAGTTGCTGATGACGCCCGAAGACGCGGTCCACGGGGACGCGGTGCCGGTCTCGAAGCCGGGGTTGCCGAGCTTCTGGCCGGTGCTGGTGCAACCGGAGCCGCCGCCCGAGCTGTTCTCGGTCCAGCTGAACGAGGTGTTGCCGGTGGCGCCCGTGGAGTCGGTCGCGGTGACCGTCACCGAGGAGGTGCCCGCGGTGGTCGGGGTGCCGGAGATCAGACCGGTCGAGGAGTTGATCGACAGACCGGCCGGGAGGCCGCTGGCGGAGTAGGTCAGGGTCTGGCCCGAGCCCGAGTCCGAGGCGCTGATCTGCAGCGAGGCGGCGGTGCCGACGGTGCCGGTCTGGGTACCCGGGTTGGTCACCGTGACGGTGTTGGTGGTGCCGCCGCCGTGGGTCAGGATGGTGTGCGAGATGGCGCAGGAGTTGGTGTCGTTCGACCAGCTCGCCTGCTCGGCGAAGGTGCCGGTGCCCATGGTCACGTTCGCGGCGCCGCCGGCGGTGCCGGGCTTCAGCCAGGCGCACTCGTCGGAGTTCTCCTGGCCGTTGTAGGACGAGCCGGAGACGTGGTTGGTCCAACCGCCCGCCGGGTACGTGTCCGACATCATCTCGTGCCACTCGTGGCCGAGGGTCATCGTGTAGCCGTCCAGCTCGCCCGCGGACGCGCCGTTGACGAAGCCGACGCCGCAGTTCTGGCCGGCGTCCATGTTGTACGGCTGGTTGGAGAAGGCGATGTCGCCGTAGGGCGACGAGGCCGCGCCACCGGTGAGGGTGCTGTCGCCGTTGTAGTCGTGCCAGGCGCAGTAACCGGTGTTCGGGTCCTGGTAGTTGTCCGGGTCGGTGCCGTGGGGCGACAGGATCACGTAGTACGCGTAGCGGTTCGACGCGGAGGTCGTGTTGCCGAAGTGGCCGGCCGCCTTGATGGCCTCCTGGGCCAGCTGGTTGCCGGTCGCGTTGGTCGGCTCGGCGCCCGAGTTGTCGTACCAGACGCCGGACAGCACGCCACCGCTCTGGTACGGGACGAAGCTGGCGTTGCTCGGGCAGGAGGTCGCGCCGGACGCGACGTTCGGACCGTCGCACCACTGCGTCAGGTCGGCCGACCAGGTCTCGCCGCCGGTGCCGATGCCCTTGAACATCTCCTGGGCGACCGGTGCCGCACCGTTGACGTCACCGCTGAAGGTGGCGTCACCGCTGCTGTTCGTGCTCTGAGTGCCCCACTGGGTGCCGTAGTAGACCAGGTAGACCTTGACGTGACCGTCCATCACGCCGACGCCGTCGGTGCCGCCTCCGTAGGAGAGGGTCTCCTGGCCGGTCGCCGCCGCCGTGGCCTGGTGCGCGATGCGGTTGCGCTGCTTGGCCTCGTACTGCTTGATGCCCGGGGTCTTGCTGGCGTTGAGCGACGAGCTGAACGGGTTGAACTCGTTGTTGATGGCGGCGTTGGCGCCGACCTCGGCCGCGTTGTGGTGAGCCTGGCCGGAGACCCTGTGACCACCGCTGGAAGCCTGCGCCGGCGCGGCGAGGGCGAGCCCTGCCGCGGCGAGGGACAGTGAGGCTATGCCGGCCAGCGCCGTGCCTCGAAGGCGGGAGTTGCGCATGTGGGGAGTGATCCTCTCTCGTCGCGGACGGGGGGTGGTACTGGGGACGCGTCCGCTTGCCCTGGGAGAACTCGCAGGCCTGTCCAGACCGCCCGGTCAACTCAACGCGCACTGTAAAGAATTGACTGGGTGTCACCACTAGGGGTGGTTGCTGGTCGACCTGGGGCGAAAGCAAACCAGGCTTGACGAATCAAGGTCAATAGCCAATTCACAGGGAGCCGACCCTGATGAGGCCTTCAGATGAACAAACGGCGAGCTCAGCGCGTTCTGACGCGCGTAGCCCGCCGTTCGGTGGTTTCTGTGGCCCCCAGCCGGGGGATTGAGGATTCGTCTACGACTGTGGGACAACCCCCACTGTCGGACGACTCAGGAGCGGAAGACGGTATGCCGGAAGCTCGATCGCCTCGGCCGTCCTGACCGTCAACCGCTCAAAGAACGACTGCATCGTTCGGTGACAGAGCATACGGTACACACGGTTGCGCCGCCTCAACTGCTTCGCCGTGACCGGCGCCAGGAACCGTCCCGCGCCCGCGCCCTGCTTCTGGCACTTCGCCACGTACGGTCGCATTCGCTCCTCGTAGCGGACGAACGCCGTCGCGTGATCGGGCGCCGCCGCCAACTCCCCCGCCAGAACGTACGCGCCCACCACGGCCAACCCGTTGCCCATCCCGCCCGGCGCCGGCGCCCAGGCCGCGTCACCGAGCAGCACCACCCGGCCGTGGGACCAGCGGTCCATGACGATCTGGCTGAGCGAGTCGAAGTAGAAGTCCGGCGCGGTCGCCGCCGAGGGCAGCAACGCCGGGACCTCCCATCCGGCGTCCGCGTACCGCTCCCGGACGATCTCCCGTTGACGGGCGGTGTCCCGGTGGTCGAACGCGAGATCCGGGGCGTGGAACACCATCATCACGCCGTCCTCGCCGAGGAGGTTGGACAGGCCGACCATCCGCCCCGGGTCGTTCCACATCACCCCCCGGTCGCGCAGCCCGAGACCGGCGGGCGCGGTGGTGGAGAACGTCGCGGTGTACCAGCCCGAGTCCCGCCGGAACCGCTCCTCCGGTCCGAAGACCAGCCGCCGGGTCGTGGAGTGGATCCCGTCCGCGCCCACCACCAGGTCGAACTCCCGCGCCGCACCGCGCTCGAACTCGACGGTGACCCCGGCGGCGTGCTCGGTGAGCGCCCGGACTGAGTCGCCGAAGACGTAGCGCGCGACCGGCAGGCTCGCCTCGTAGAGGGTCCGGGCCAGGTCGCCGCGGGTCAGCTCCAGCTCACCGCTCATGAACGAAGCCGGGAGCCGCAGGAGTTCGCGCCCGCTCGGGTCGAGGACGCTCTGCTCGCCCATCCCCGTGTCCAGTCCGCGGAGCGTGTCCAGCACGCCCATCCGCTCCAGCACCGTGCGGTGCACGCGCCCCCGGTAGTCGACCGCGCCGCCGCCCTCCCGGAACGCCTGGGCCCGTTCCACGACGGTGACCTCGTGGCCGCACCACCCCAGCCACAGCGCGAGCGCGGGCCCGGCGATGCTGGCACCGGAGATCAGGATCTTCTTCTTGGGCGTGCTGACCATGGCAGGCTCCTCGTCCGGCGCCACGGGGTGCGGCGCCCACGGGAACGAGCCTCGCCCCGCCCCCTGACCACCCACGCACCGCGCGCGCACCGGCCGCCAGGGGCGCGCGGAACTGCGCTCGCGCAGCCGCTGCAACGGCCACATCAGCACCAGCCCGACCGCCGTCCCGCCCAACGCCGCCGGGGGGAACTCGCCGACGGCGCTGCCGAAGGAGAAGCCCTCGCCGACCGCCGCCGCGACCGCGACGCGGTAGGCGGTGATCGCGGTCGCGTCGTTGACCAGGCTCCCGCCCTGGAGGATCGGGACGAGCTGGGCGGGAGCCCGACCCGGCGGCCTATGGCCGTCGCCGCGACCGCGTCCGGCGGGGCGATCACCGCGCCGAGGCCTCCTGGGCGGAGGTGTAGGCGGAGGTGTAGAGGAGCGGCGGCAGTACCACCGGCAGCACGATCTCCGGGTCGAGCGTGCAGCTCGGGACGCCCGGCACCTCGGAGGCGATCAGGCGTCGGCCACCACGAGCAGCAGCGGCGCGGAGAGACGGTACCTGCGGGCCGCGCCCGCGACCGCGGTGCCCCCGGCGACCAGGAGGAAGAGGGTGCCGGGGCTGCTCATGGACAGAGCGACACAGAGCCACACGGAAAGACGGCCACCCCGTACTCTGGAGGGCATGTCCCCCTCCCGTCCCTGCGCGCACCTCGCGGAGCTGCCCGATCCCGAGCCGGCCGCGGCGACGGACGGCTGCCCGCACTGCGCGGAGCTCGGACAGCGCTCCGTCGCGCTGCGCAGGTGCGCGCACTGCGGCCATGTCGGCTGCTGCGACTCGACGCCGGGCCGCCGGGCCGCGGAGCACCACAAGCGGACCGGCCACGGGGTCATGCGCGGCCACGAGCCCGGCGAGAGCGGGCGCTGGTGCTACGAGGACCGGCGTCTCGTCTGAGCACCGGCTCCCGGGCCGGTTCCCCAGCCGATCCCCCCGGTCCCCCGATCTCCCGCCCCGATCCTCCGGTCGCCCGATCTGCCGCGCCGGTCCGCTCCGTCAGTCCCCTCGCTTAGGCTTCAGACATGATCCGACCCGCCGTCCCCGCCGACGTCCCCGAGATCCACGCGATGGTGCGCGAGCTCGCGGACTACGAGAAGTCGCTCGCCGAGGCGAAGGCCACGGAGCAGCAGTTGCACGACGCGCTGTTCTGCGCGCACCCCGCCGCGTTCGCGCACGTCGCCGAGGACGACACGGGCCGGACGGTCGGGTTCGCGCTCTGGTTCCGGAACTTCTCCACCTGGACGGGGGCCCACGGCGTCTACCTGGAGGACCTCTACGTTCGTCCCGAGTCGCGCGGCGGCGGCCACGGCAAGGCGCTGCTGACGGAGCTGGCCCGGATCTGCGTGGAGCGCGGCTACGGCCGGCTGGAGTGGTCGGTGCTGAACTGGAACGAGCCCTCGATCGCCTTCTACCGGGCCCTGGGCGCGACGCCCATGGACGAGTGGACCGTCTACCGGCTGAGCGGCGCGGCCCTGGCCGAGCTCGGCAGCTGATTTCTCCTGTTTTCGCCACCACCATTGCCACGGTGCGTATATCGAGACCTACTATGAGTCACCAGCAAGCCCGGGGTGGCCGGATGGGCGACACGACGCTCGCGATCGCGGTAGCGTCACCGGTCACGGCACCAATCAGCCATACGGACAGCCACATGCACAGCACGGCACGGAACAGCTCGGAGGTGAGGGTGTCCCAGATCGACGGCGAGCCCGACGCGCAGGACTTCGTCGAGGTCCGACTGCCCGCGGCGGGCGCCTACCTCTCGGTTCTGCGAACCGCGACAGCCGGTCTCGCAGCACGGCTCGACTTCACGCTCGACGAGATCGAGGATCTGCGCATCGCGGTGGACGAGGCCTGCGCGATCCTGCTCCAGCAGGCCGTGCCCGGCTCGGTCCTCAGCTGCCTGTTCAGACTGGTCGGCGACTCGCTCAAGGTGACCGTCTCCGCCCCGACGACGGACGGGCGCGCGCCCGAACGCGACACCTTCGCCTGGACGGTGCTCTCCGCGCTGGCCGGTGAGGTGGAGTCCACCGTCGAACCGGACAAGACGGTGACCATCAGCCTGCACAAGAAGCGCGGGGCCGGCCCCGGCCAGCCGTGACGCGAGGAGACGGGAGCGGGGGATCGCCGTGAGAGACCTCAACCACCGGGCCGGAACGAACCGGGCCCACGTGCCCGCCCAGGCGGACGCCAGCGACCAGAAGCAGACGGAGGAAAGGGTGTTCGCGGACGACCCCGAGCGCGCCGACGCCCACCCGGCCCCCGAGGCCGAGTCGGCGCGGCCCGCCCACGACGGGCCGGCCGACTTCGAGCTCGACGCCGACGGCGCCGAGGACACCGACGTCGTTCTCGAGGTGGACGACGAGGACGACGCGCACGAGGACCACGAGGGCGACGCCGAGGGCGAGAAGCCGGCCGAGCCGTGGGGTCCCGGCGGCGCGCGCACGGCCGCGCCGCAGCGTCACAGCGCGCCGGACCGCGAGGCCGCCCGCGCCCTCTTCGTGCGGCTCGCCCAACTGCCCGACGGTTCCCCGGAGCGGGTGGAACTGCGGAACCAGCTGGTGCGCATGCACATCCCGCTGGTCGAGCACCTGGCCCGCCGCTTCCGCAACCGCGGCGAGCCGCTGGACGACCTGACGCAGGTCGCCACCATCGGCCTGATCAAGTCGGTGGACCGGTTCGACCCGGAGCGCGGTGTCGAGTTCTCCACCTACGCGACCCCGACCATCGTCGGCGAGATCAAGCGCCACTTCCGCGACAAGGGCTGGGCCGTCCGGGTCCCGCGCCGCCTTCAGGAGCTGCGGCTCTCGCTCACCACGGCGACCAGCGAGCTCTCCCAGCGGCACGGCCGCTCGCCGACGGTGCACGAGCTCGCGGAGCACCTCGGCATCTCCGAGGAGGAGGTGCTGGAGGGCCTGGAGTCGGCGAACGCGTACAGCACGCTCTCGCTGGACGTCCCGGACACCGACGACGAGTCGCCCGCGGTCGCGGACACCCTCGGCGCGGAGGACGACGCGCTGGAGGGAGTCGAGTACCGGGAGTCCCTCAAGCCGCTGCTGGCGCAGCTTCCGCAGCGCGAGCAGCGGATCCTGGTGCTGCGGTTCTTCCGCAACATGACGCAGTCGCAGATCGCGGCCGAGGTGGGCATCTCGCAGATGCACGTCTCCCGGCTGCTCGCCCGCACGCTGGCCCAGCTGCGGGAGAAGCTCCTCATCGAGGAGTAGGGGCTCCCGGCCTCACTGACCCGAGGGCCACAGCGCGGCGGTGGTCCTCGGGTGCAGGAGCAGCACGGCTCCGCCGATCCCGACCAGCCCTACGGCGACGCCGAGGGCGACGAACGCCCCGCCGTTCTCGCAGGAGAAGTACGCGACCGCCAGGCAGAGGGTGTCGATCATCACCGCCGGGCTGCGCCCCCACTTCTGCAGCCGCAGCAGCGCGCGCCCCGCGGCGAGCGGGAGCAAGCCCAGGAGGAGCAGCAGCACGCCGGCGAACTCGGCCATGCCGACGCCGGTCTTGGTGGTGGCGACCAGCGGGGCCACCACGACGTAGACGCCGTAGGCGGCGATCACGAGGCCCTGGGCGATGGAGAGCCACGCCCCGGCGGTCAGCGTCCTGGGACGCGCGGGGGCGGCGGCAGCGGGCACGGCGGCATTCACGGTCACAGCTCCAGGCTAGCTTCTGCGCTGTGGATCACCGGCACCACCCGCCCCGGAGCACCGGGCTGCCGCGCCCCTCACGGGGTCCCGGCCGCGCCCCGTAGGTACGCTTACGAGCATGCGTGCGCTCCTGGTCGTCAATCCCAAAGCGACCACCACCAGTGGACGAACCAGAGACGTCCTCGCGCACGCCCTCTCCCACGACCTCAAGTTGGACGTCGTCGCCACCGGCTACCGGGGCCACGCGCGGGATCTCGCGCGGGAGGCGGCGCGCGAGCGCACGCACGACGTCGTGGTCGCCCTGGGCGGCGACGGAACGGTGAACGAGGTCGTCAACGGGCTGCTCCATGACGGCCCCGGCGAACACCTGCCCGCACTGGCGATCGTTCCGGGCGGCAGCACCAACGTCTTCGCCCGCGCGCTCGGTCTGCCGAACGACCCCGTCGAGGCGACCGGTGTGCTGCTCGACGCGCTGGCCCGGCCCGGCGCCCCGCGGCAGCGGTCCATCAGCCTGGGCCGCTCGGGAGGGGAGGGGCTCCCCGACCGCTGGTTCACCTTCACGGCCGGCTTCGGCTTCGACGCCGGCGTCGTGGGCCGCGTGGAGCAGGCGCGGCGCGGCGGGCGCAGATCGACGCACGCCCTGTACGTGGGGCAGGCGTGGCGGCAGTTCTTCGACGAGGGCAGACACCGTCGCCACGGGCCGATCACGTTCAGTAGCGACGGGGCGGACCCGATCCCGGGCCTCGCGGTGTCGATAGTCTCCAACACCTCGCCGTGGACGTATCTCGGCAACCGGCCCGTCTACGCCTCGCCGGAGGCCGGTTTCGACACGAGCCTCGACCTCTTCGGCATGACCCGCATGTCACTCGTTCAGACTCTGCGCACGATCCCGCAGCTGCTGGACTCCACGGGTGCAGGACCGCACGGCAAACACGTGGTCGCCTACCACGATCTCGCGGAATTCACCTTGCATTCGCAGGAACCGCTGCCGTTCCAGGTCGATGGGGACCACCTTGGGGAGCGGAACACCATCAGCTTCACAGGCGTATCTCGGGCACTGCGTGTGATTGTGTGAACGCGAGGGCCATTTGGCCTTGTTCTCGAACGCACGCGCCGCTTCACTCCATCGAAGTACAGGGTGTGACCCAAGCGACACCGACGATTCAAAATTTCCTACCCGAAGGGGGTTGTATCCCGGGTCGAGGTTTGCGAACCTTTACATGGCGATCGGGACGGTCCGTAACGGAGACCGCCTGAGGCGCCCGAATCCACCCGCAACGCCGCGAGCATACGTGCGCCGACTCATGCGTCGGCCCTGTGCCTGCCATCGGGTTCGTGAAAGCGTTCACATTCACAAGCTGCCATTGATGCTGGTGGGACACCCCCGCCTTTAGAGGAGTTGGACAAGATGGACTGGCGCCACCGCGCTGTCTGCCGGGAAGAGGACCCCGAGCTTTTCTTCCCGATCGGCAACACCGGGCCCGCGCTGCTCCAGATCGAGGAGGCGAAGGCCGTGTGCCGTCGCTGCCCGGTCATGGAGAGCTGCCTCCAGTGGGCGCTGGAGACGGGCCAGGACGCCGGTGTCTGGGGTGGCATGAGCGAGGACGAGCGCCGCGCGATGAAGCGCCGTGCCGCCCGCAACCGTGCCCGCACCGCCTGACACACGCCTGACACGCTGAGTCACCGCAACGCCCCGCACGACCCGCACCACCTTCTGATCAACCCTTGATCGAGTGCCCGCCTTCAGCAGAGGGTGAGCACTTTCCAAAGCAATGCACACCTGTGCATTGCTCAACGGCCCCGAGGATTTGATACCGTCGGAGCCGAGGGCAGTCGCTTGTGCCGTGCACGGAGCGCTACTGTCATCACAGAGCCCCTGCTCCGGCCGACTCCCCCCGACGGCCGGAGCAGGCCAGAGGCCCTGCCGAACCTCCCCCCCGTTCGGCAGGGCCTCGCTTCGTCTCCAAAGCTTCGTCCCAAGGCTTCGTCTCCGGGCGCAGCCGAGTCCGGGGACGGGCCGAGCACGAGGAAGCCCCCGACCGCCGCAGCGGTCGGGGGCTTCCGTGTCGCTACGCCCAGCGGCGCACCGGGTTGCCCAGCCAGCGGCTGCCCGCCGGCACCGACTCTCCGCGCATCACCAGCGAGGACGGGCCGACCACGGCCCCCTCCCCCAGCGTCGAGCCCAGCAGCACGATCGAGTGCGGGCCGATGGTCGCCCCGGCCCCCACCTCGATGGCGTCCATGCGCATCAGCCGGTCGTGGAACAGGTGGGTCTGCACCACCACACCGCGGTTGACGGTGGCTCCGTCACCGATGGCGATCAGGTCCGTCTCCGGGAACCAGTGCGACTCGCACCACACGCCGCGGCCGATCCGGGTGCCGAGGCTACGCAGCCACAGGGTGAAGAAGGGCGTGCCGACGAGCGTTCCGCCCAGCCACGGCATCGCCAGCTCCTCGACGAAGGTGTCGAAGAGCTCGTTGCGCCACACGAACGAACTCCACAGCGGCTTCTGCCCCTCGCGGAAGCGCCCCACCAGCAACCACTTTGCCAGCGTGGTGATCAGACATGCCGTCACTCCGAGCACCAGCAGCAGCACGCCCGCCAGGACGGCGGAGACCGTCAGCCCGTCCCAGTCGAAGAGCGCCTGCAGGGCGGTGGCGGCCAGGTCGCCGAGCAGCACGGTGATCAGCACCGGCAGGATGCGGCACAGCTCCACCAGGGCGCGGGCCCAGACGAGTCGGCGCGGCGGGTCGTAGGTGCGGGCGGTGTCGTCGCCGCCCTCGACGACGCGCTGCACGCGCATGCCGGGCCGGCCCAGCCACGAGCTGCCCGGCTCGGAGGCTGGGGGCGCGTCGGAGAGGACGCCGACCAGCGAGTCGTCCGGCAGCGCGCGGCCGGGGCCGACGATGCCGGAGTTGCCCACGAAGGAGCGCTTGCCGACCGACGAGACGCCGAGCCGCATCCAGCCGCCGCGGACGGCGAAGGAGCCGACCATCGTGTCGTCGGCGAGGAACGCGTGGTCGTCGACCCGCATCAGGCCGGGCAGGCCGATCACGGTCGACGCCTCGACCCGGCGGCCGAGCTTCGCGCCCAGCAGCCGCAGCCACAGCGGCGTCATCAGGCTGGCGTAGAAGGGGAAGAGGGTGACCCGGGCCGAGCCCATCAGGTTGTGGACGGCCCAGACGCAGAAGCCGACCTTGCCGTGGGCGGGGTGCAGCCCGGGCTTGATCGGGACGGAGAACAGCCGGACCGTCACCACGACGGCCAGCGCGTAGAGGACCGTGGTCACCAGGGCCAGCGGGACCGAGGCCACGACTATCCGGTCGAAGACGCCGAGATAGGAGGGGTCCTTGCCGATCATCAGCCAGAGCGCCACGCCGGCCGGCAGGGCCGAGAGCAACGGCAGCAGCTGGAAGCCAGGCAGCGCGACCGCGAACGCGAGGTCCCACAGGCGGGAGCGGCGGTGCGCGGGCTCGGGCCACACCTCCTGCTCCGGCACCGGCCGCTCGTCCGCGACGGCCGGACTGCCGTGGACGCGGGCGCGGGCCGGGACACGGCCGAGCACGCAGCTGCCGGGCAGCACCTCGGCGTCGTAGCCGATCTCGGCGCCGGGCATCAGCATGGTCCGGGTGCCGACGCGGGCGCCCTTGCCGATCCGGATCGTGCCCAGGTGCAGCAGGTCGCCGTCGAGCCACCAGCCGGCCGTGTCGACCTCGGTCTCCACCGCGCAGCCGTCGCCGTAGACGGCCATGCCGGTGACCGGCGGCATGCTGTGGAGCTCGACGTCGCGGCCGACGCGGCAGCCGAGCAGGCGCGCGTAGCGGCGGGCGAGCGGGGTGCCGATGACGGCGGCTACGTTGAACATGCCGACGAGCCGCTCGGCGGTCCACAGCCGCAGGTGGGCCCAGCCGCCGCGGCGGTAGCTGCCCGGCTTCAGACCCGCCGTCAGCAGGCGGGCGCCGAGCGCGCCGATGAGGCTGCGGCCGAAGGCGCTGGACAGCAGCACCCAGCCGCCCGCGATCAGGGTCCAGGAGGTGTGCGGGGCCCACGGCAGCGGCCCGATGACGTTGTCGACCGCGGCGAGCGCCAGCACCCAGCGCAGGCCGGTCAGGGTGTAGAGGACGGCGAGCACCAGCGCCTGGTACAGGCCCACGTAGCGCGGCACCGGCCGGACCTCGCGGACCTTTTCCTCCTCGACCGCCCCGCCGTCGAGGTGGTCGGCGAGCGACTGCAGCCGGGGCTGCTGGTAGAGGTCGGCCACCGAGGCGCCGGGGAAGCGCTGCCGCAGCAGCGAGACGAGCTTGGCGGCGGCGAGGCTGGTGCCGCCGAGGGCGAAGAAGTCGCTCTCCGGTCCCACCGGCACGCCGAGCACGGCCTGCCACTGCTCGCCCAGCCACGCGGCGGTGCCGTGCAGCGGTCCGCCGGCGTCCGTCCCGGCGTCCGCGCCGACGCCCGGGAGCGGCCAGGGCAGCGCCTTGCGGTCGACCTTGCCGGAGGTGCGCGTCGGCAGCTCCGCCACGACGGCCAGCACCGGCACCAGGGCCTGCGGCAGCCGGTCGAGCAGCAGGGTGCGCAGCGCCGCCAGCTCGGGCTCCTGGCCGCCGTCGGGGACGAGGTAGCCGACCAGCACCTGGCCGCCCGCCGGGGTCTCCTTGACCGCGGCGGCCGCGGCGCGGACGCCCGGCAGCGCCTGCAGCGCGGCGTCGACCTCGCCGAGCTCGATCCGGCGGCCGCCGAGCTTGACCTGCTCGTCGGCGCGGCCCATGAAGACCAGGCCCTGCGGGTCGGCGCGGACCAGGTCGCCGCTGCGGTAGACGCGCTCGCGGCGCCCGTGCCAGGGCTGGGCGCCGAACTTCTCGGCGTCCTTGGCGGGGTCGAGGTAGCGGGCGGTGCCGACGCCGCCGATGACGAGCTCGCCGACCTCGCCCCAGGCGACAGGCCGGTTGTCGGCTCCGACGACGGCCAGCTCCCAGCCGTCGAGCGGCGCGCCGATGCGCACCGGCTCGCCCGCGCGCATCAGCGAGGCGCAGGCGACGACGGTGGCCTCGGTGGGTCCGTAGGTGTTCCAGAACTCGCGGCCGGAGACGGCCAGGCGCTCGACGAGCTCGGGCGGGCAGGCCTCGCCGCCGACGATCAGCAGCCGGACCTGGTCCAGCGCCTCCTCGGGCCAGAGCGCGACCAGGGTGGGCACGGTGGAGACGACGGTGATACCGCGCTCGACCAGCCAAGGGCCGAGGTCGGTGCCGGCCTTGACCAGCGAGCGCGGCGCGGGCACCAGGCACGCGCCGTGGCGCCAGGCCAGCCACATCTCTTCGCAGGAGGCGTCGAAGGCCACAGAGAGGCCGGCCAGCACCCGGTCGCCGGGGCCGAGCGGCGCCTGGCGCAGGAACAGCCGGGCCTCGGCGTCGACGAAGGCGGCGGCGCTGCGGTGGGTGACGGCCACGCCCTTGGGCCGGCCGGTGGTGCCGGAGGTGAAGATGATCCAGGCGTCGTCGGTGACGCGTGCCGCGCCGGGCTCCCCGCCGGTGGGGCTGGGTCCGGCGACGACGGACAGACCTGCGCCGACGATGGCGCAGACCCCGGCGTCGGTCCAGATCATCTCGGCGCGCTCGTCCGGGTCGTCCACGTC
The DNA here is from genome assembly GCF_000787815.1 of Streptacidiphilus neutrinimicus. GTDB lineage: Bacteria > Actinomycetota > Actinomycetes > Streptomycetales > Streptomycetaceae > Streptacidiphilus > Streptacidiphilus neutrinimicus. Next base: position 120,010 of record NZ_BBPO01000007.1, on the reverse strand, counting down.
CACGGGGACGTAGGCCGCGCCGGCGCGCAGCACACCGAGGATGCCGAGGTAGAGCTCGGGGGTGCCGCTGGGCACGCGGACGCCGACGCGGTCGCCGGGTCCGATGCCGTAGTCCGCCAGCTCGGCCGCGAGGTTGCCCACGGCGTGGAGCAACTGCCGGTAGGAGAGGACGGCGGTACCGGTGTCGAGGGCCGGGGCGTCGGGGTGACGCCAGGCGGTCTCGTCGAGGATGTCCAGCAGCGTGCGGGCCGGAGCCGGGTCGGCCGTCGGCCAGACCGCTCCGCCGGACCAGTCCGGTCCGGCGGTCCGGGTCGCGCCGGGCTGCTGCCACGCCGGAGCCGTAATGACTCCCCCGCCTGAGACGGTGGGGTGGGTGGGCGCGATGAAGTTCTCTTGATCCACTTGGGTTTTCTCGCCGGGCGTCGGGTAGGGGTGGTCCTGCTCGGCGCCATGAGCTGCGCTTGTGGCGTCCGGGACTGAAGACGAGCCAGCATCCCTTGGGGTTGTCGCCCTTCGGGTGTGTAACTGGTAAAAACAGACCTACAGTCAGCCAAACGGGATTTCGAGGACGACCTCGGTTCCGCCGTGCGGCGCGGGCCTCATGTCGAAGCTCCCGCCCAACTCCCCTGCGGCCAGGGTACGGACGATCTGGAGGCCCAGGTTTCCCGCGGTCTGCGGGTCGAAGCCCTCGGGCAGTCCGGAGCCGTCGTCGGTGACCGTGATGTGCAGCACACCGTCCTCCCTGCGGGCCGCCACCCGGACCACCCCGCCGCTCTTCGGGCCGTAGGCGTGCTCGAGCGCGTTCTGCAGGATCTCCGTGAGGATCATGGACAGCGGCGTCGCCACCTCCGCGGAGAGGATCCCGAAGCTGCCGTCGCGGCGCGCGGTCACCCGGCCGTCCGGTGAGAGCTCCATCACCATGGCCAGCACCCGGTCGGCGATCTCGTCGAAGGCGACCCGCTCGTCCAGGGCCATCGACAGCGTCTCGTGCACGATCGCGATCGAGCCGACGCGGCGCACCGCCTCGTCGAGGGCGGCGCGCGCGGGGTCCGAGTCCATCCGGCGGGACTGGAGGCGCAGCAGCGCGGCGACGGTCTGCAGGTTGTTCTTGACCCGGTGGTGGATCTCGCGGATCGTGGCGTCCTTGGTCATCAGCTCGCGCTCGCGGCGGCGCAGCTCGGTGACGTCGCGCAGCAGCACCAGCGAGCCGATGGTCTCGCCCTTGGGCTTGAGCGGGATGGTGCGCAGCTGGACCACGGCCTCGGGGTGCTCGATCTCGGTCTGCCGCGGCGCCCAGCCGCTGGCCAGTTTGACCAGCGCCTCGTCGACCGGGCCGCGGGTGGGCGGGATCAGGTCGGCGGTGGTCTTGCCGAGGTTCAGTCCGACCAGGTCGGAGTTGAGGCCGAGCCGATGGTAGGCGGAGAGCGCGTTGGGGCTGGCGTAGGTGACGACGCCGTCGGCGTCGAGCCGGATCAGGCCGTCGCCGGCGCGCGGCGAGGCGTCCATGTCCACCTGCTCCCCCGGGAAGGGGAAGGTGCCGTTGGCGATCATCTGGGCCAGGTCGGAGGCGCTCTGCAGGTAGGTGAGCTCCAGCCGGCTGGGGGTGCGCACGGTCAGCAGGTTGGTGTTGCGGGCGATCACTCCGAGGATGCGTCCCTCCCGGCGCACCGGGATCGACTCCACCCGAACGGGTACGTCCTCGCGCCACTCGGGGTCACCCTCCCGGACGATCCTGCCCTCGTCGAGCGCCATGTCCAGCAGCGGTCTGCGGCCGCGCGGCACGAGGTGGCCGACCATGTCGTCCTGGTAGGAGGTCGGGCCGGTGTTGGGTCGCATCTGGGCGAGGGAGACGTAGCGGGTGCCGTCCCGGGTCGGGACCCAGAGCACGAGGTCGGCGAAGGACAGGTCCGACAGCAGCTGCCATTCGGAGATGAGCAGGTGGATCCACTCCACGTCGGCGGGTTCCAGCGAGGTGTGGTGGCGCACCAGCTCGTTCAGGGAAGGCATGGCCCGAGGGTAACCGTCCGGCGCCCGCCGGACGGGATCGGGCGTTTTCGGGCGCTCCCGGATTCCCGGGATTGGCGCACCCACTGGTCTGGACAACCAAGAATGGTCTAGTCCACAATCGAGGCAGCACCAAGGAGCGACCGCCTCGCGCATCTGCCCTGACCGCGCGGCCACCGCTCCTCACCGTCGGTCGATCCGCCGCCGCACCCCGGGCCCGCACACCCGTGAGCGCCACCGGCGAACTCCTCCTCCGACGAGGCCGAAGGCCGCGGTGTCGGCGCGGGTTGAGGGTCCCGCCTCCGGCGCTCGCGGCCTTTCGCCGCTCCCCGCCGCCGCTGCGCGGTCAGTTCCAGCTGAGCCGGTCGGTCATCTCGCGGTCGGCGGCCTGGGCGGCGGCGTCCGGATCCTTGCCCTCGAGGAACGGGGTGAGGAAGAGGGTGGTCACCGGGTTCGGGGCCGTCTCCACGTTGCCCCAGGTGGGCAGCAGCGGCGTGTAGCCCGCGTACGGGACGGACTTCGCCGCCGCCTGGGCGTAGGGGTTGCCCGTCAGTGCGCCGTACAGACTGGCGCGGTTCGGCAGGAAGCCGGAGTCCTTGGCCATCAGCGCCTCGTTCGCGTCGTCCAGGGCGATCCTCAGGAAGCCGACCGCGAGATCCTTGTTCGCGCTGTTCTGCGAGACCGTCAGGTTCGAGCCGCCGAGAAAGGTCTTGGCCGGCTGGCCCGCGGTAGCACCGGGGACGGGGAACCAGCCGATCTGGCCGTTCAGCGCGGGGTTGGCCGCGACGACCTGCGCGCCCTCGTAGCCCATGGCGATCATGCAGCCGACGTCGCCCTTGGCGAAGTCCTTCGCCTGGTTCGCCTCGTTGCCGTCCATCGGGGCGCTCCCGAAGGCCTGCAGCTTCTTGAAGAGCGCCGCGGCCCTCAGGGCCGCCGGGCTGTCCAGGTCGCCCTGCCAGGCGCCGTCGGACTCCTTGACGATCTGCGCGCCCTCGTCCTGCAGGAATCCGTCGAAGGCGTACCAGTTCTGACCCGGCAGCCACAGGGCGGAGGAGACGCCGCTGGTGTCCCGCAGCCGGGCGAGGTCGTCCTGCCACTCCTGCATGGTCTGCGGAGGGGCGCCGAGGCCGGCCTTCTTCCAGAGCAGCTTGTTGTACATCACCACGCGGTTGCCCGCGTACCACGGCGCGGCGTACTGCTTGCCCCGGAACAGGGTCGAGGCGTTCATCGACTTCGTCCAGCCCTGGCCGCCGAGCTCGGTGAGATAGGGCGTGAGCTGGAGCAACCCGCCGTTGGCGGCGTAGTAGGGGGTCTGCGTGTTGCCGATGTCGATCACGTCCGGCGGGTTCACCTGGGCGAGCGCGTCGGTCACCTTCTGCTGGACGCCGGCCCAGTCCTGCACCTCGAAGTCGATCTTCGCACCGGGGTAGCTGCGCCCGAACTCGCGCCGGACGGAGGTCATCCAGGCCTGCTGGTCGTCCCCCTGCATCAGCCAGACCACCAGGGTCCTGCCGTTCCAGCTGGTGGGCGAGGGGCTGCCGTGCCCGCCGGGCCCCGCGCCGACGAGGCCGCAGGCGCTCAGGCCGCACGCAGCAAGGCTCGAAAAGATCCCGGCAACGACGCCACGACGTCTCATGTTCGCACCACTCTCCCCAATGGTCTCGACCAATTGCGGGAGTCTCACGGTGCCCGGAAGCGGCCGTCAAGGGCGGCGCATAGATCTGACCTGACCCGTTATCAGACCGTCACCCGGCGGTCAGCTCGTCCATGAAAGTCCGGATTGAGCTGATTTCCCGGAAGGGAATGGTCCAGTCCTGACATGGCCGCGCACGGCCGGACCCACCCCATGTCAAGCATTGATAACGGCTTGGAAGTGCTCCACCGAGAGGCCTTGACGGTCCTCATTGGTCCATGCCAATCTCCGTTCACTGGTCTACACCAATCGGGTAGCTGCGTCGGAGCGTTGGGCGCTAGCGCCTCCACCCGCACCCCCACTTCCGGCACGGTCACGCATCGGAACTCCTCCGAGATCAGCCGGTGCCACTCTCGCTTCTCCCTCAGGAGGAAGTTTTGAAGCGCAAGATCGCTGCAGCCGCCGCACTGGCGACCGTCCTCTCCGTGGCCGCCTGTTCCTCTTCGTCGTCGACCACCGGCTCCTCCCAGGGCGCCCTCTCCACGGACGGCAAGGGCAAGACGATCACCGTCTGGATCATGCAGGACGCCCAGAAGGGCTGGCCGGACGTGGTCAACGCGGCGGTCAAGCAGTTCCAGGACGAGACCGGCGCCAAGGTCAACATAGAGTGGCAGAACTGGCCGAACTACAGCACCAAGCTGGACACGGCCCTGCTCTCCGGCAACGCGCCCGACGCGCTGGAGCTCGGCAACACCCAGACCGCCAAGTACATCGCGGCCGGCTCCTTCGTCGACCTGACCTCGGTCAAGGACAAGTTCGACAACTCCTCGTCCTGGCTGGACTCCCTGGCCGCCTCCGGCGAGAGCGGCGACGGCACCAAGACCTACGCCGTCCCGTACTACGCCGGCTCCCGCGTGCTGATCTACCGCAAGGACCTGTTCGCCGCGGCCGGCGTCACCACGGCGCCCACCACGCTGGACGAGCTCAAGGCCGACCTGGACAAGGTGAAGGCCAAGAACGCCTCCAACCCGAACTTCTCCGCGCTCTACCTGCCGGGCAAGGACTGGTACACCGCGGTCTCCTTCGGCGCGGCCCAGTACGGCACCGCCGGCGTCATCGCCAAGAGCTCCGGCGGCAAGTGGACCGGCACGCTGACCGACCCGAACTTCGTCAAGGGCATCCAGACCTGGGCCGACCTGCAGAAGAACTACTCGGTCGGCGGCGCCACCACCGACGAGAACAACCAGGACGCGCTGATGGCCAAGGGCAACATCGCCGCCATCGTGGGCAACGGCTGGGAGGCCGGCTCCGTGGCCGCCCCGGCCGCGCAGGGCGGCAACCCGGCCCTGGCCAACGTCCTCGGCGAGGTCCCGCTCCCGGGCGACACCGCGGGCACCCCGACCCCGGCCTTCCTCGGCGGCTCCGACCTGGCCGTCCCGACCCACGCCGCCAACCCGGGCCTGGGCGCGGAGTTCCTGCGCATCTTCACCGACACCGCGCAGCAGACGGCGCTGGCCAAGTTCGCCATCCCGAACAACAAGACCCTGGTCCCGGCCTACGAGGCCGCGTCCCCCGCCAACAAGGCGACCGGTGAGGCCGCCATGGGCAAGACCTGGTTCATCCCGAACAGCCCCTACTGGAGCCAGGCCTCCGACGAGGTCGCGCTGCAGAACGCGCTGAGCGACATCGCCACCGGCAAGGACGCGACCAGCGAGCTCACCACCGCGCAGACGACCATCCTCGCCGACCTGAACGCGGGCTGATCGACCGGATCACGGATCTCGCACGGAGCGGGCAACCGGTGCGCTTTCGCCGGTTGCCCGCTCCGCCGGGGCGGGTGAGGAAGGACCTCAAGATGAGTGTGATGGAAAGCGACCGTGTGCCGACGGCCGCGAACGAGCCGAAGGCGCCGCCTGCGGTACGCAGGGGCGTGCGCATCCGTGGGAACTACCTCCCCTATGTGCTGATCGCCCCCGCCGTGGTGGTCCTGGTCGGCGTGCTGGCCTACCCGCTGGTGGACCTGTTCCTTCTGGCCTTCCAGAACGTGAACGACTACCTCCACCTGTCGGCACCCTCGCTGGTGAGGTTCATCGGCTTCGACGGCTTCACCAAGGTGCTCTCCAGCACCGAGTTCTGGCAGTCGACCGAGCGGACCGTGCTGTTCACGCTGGAGGTCGTCACCGCCTCCGTCGTGCTCGCCCTCCTCTTCGGTCTGCTGCTGCAGCGGGTCTCCAGCTGGGCCAAGGTCACCGTCGTCACCGCGCTGATGTTCGTCTGGGCCATCCCGCAGATCGTCACCGGCACCGTCTTCCGCTGGTTGTTCGCCAACACCGGCGGCGTCGCCGACTACGTCCTGTACCGGGTGACCGGAGACAAGGGCTGGCGGACGCACGACTGGTTCGCCGACTCGAACCAGGGCCTCTACGTCGTCGTCGCGCTGGCGGTGCTCTGGGGCGCGCTGCCGTTCCTGGTCATCGGCATCAACGCGGCGCTGACGCAGGTGCCCAAGGAGCTCGTCGAGGCGTCCAAGCTCGACGGGGCCAACGGCTGGCAGACCTTCCGGCACGTGGTGCTGCCGGTGATCAAGCCCTTCCTGGTGCTGTGCACCGCCCTCAGCTTCATCTGGGACTTCCAGGTCTTCGCGCAGATCTGGTCGCTGCGCCAGAACTCGCCGGAGGAGGGCTACCGCGTCCTCGGCATCTACCTCTACCAGGAGGGCCTGGGCAGTTCGCACTACAGCACCAGCGCCGTGATCTCGATCCTGATGATCCTGCTCATGCTGGCGGTCCTGGTCTTCTACATCCGCCAGGTCATCAAGATCGGAGAGCAGGACTGATGGCACTCAGCATCAAGCCCGGCCGCGTCCGGCCCTCCGGCGTCCGGCGCAGCCACGAGAACGAGGTCGTCGGCCGCAGGCGCTGGGCGACGCCGATCTGGAACACCGTCGCCGTCGTCTTCGCCGTGGTGATGTTCTTCCCGATCTACTGGATGATCATCACTCCGATCAAGACCGGCAAGGACCTGCTCAGCGTCGACCCGACGTTCTGGCCCACCGGCTTCAGCACCGCCAGCTTCAAGACGGTCTTCACCGACCCGAACTTCCTGCCCGACATGCGCAACGTCGCGATCATCACCGTCGGCGCGGTCGTCATGGGCCTGGCGGTGGGCTTCCTCGGCGCGGTCGCGGTCGCCCGGTTCCGGTTCACCGGGCGCAACTTCTTCATCGCGGCCATGCTGGTGGTGCAGATGGTCCCGCTGCTCTCGCTGGTCATCCCGATGTTCTTCATCCTGAAGAACATCGGCCTGTACGACCAGGGCTTCGGCGTCATCCTGGCCTACCTGGTCTTCACCATCCCCTACGTGGTGTGGACGCTGCGTTCCTTCATCGTCAACATCCCGAAGGAGCTCGACGAGGCCGCCCTGGTCGACGGCTGCACCCGCTGGGGCGCCTTCGTCCGGGTCATCCTGCCGCTGACCGTCCCCGGCCTGATCACCACCGGCGTCTTCTGCTGGATCCAGGCGTGGAACGAGTTCGTCATCGCCAACATCCTGCTGTCCAGCAACGACCAGCAGACCGCGATGGTGTGGCTGACCGGATTCTCCTCCACACCGACCCACGGCGCCGACTACGGCTCGCAGATGGCCGGCGCGCTGATGGTCTCCCTGCCGGTGATCATCCTGTTCGTCATCTTCCAGCGTCGCGTCGCCTCCGGCCTGACCGCCGGCGCGGTCAAGGGCTGACGCTTCGAGAACCCGCCAGGGACGCTTCAAGACCCCGTGAGGGAAGGAACCATGACCAACCCCGGCCCGGACACCGTCCAACTGCTCGCAGACGCCGGCGCGGTGCTCCAGCCAGGCTTCTCCGGTCTGACAGCTCCCGAGTGGGTGCGCCGGCACCTCGACTCGGGCGAGCTGGGCGGCGTGGCGCTCTTCGGACGCAACATCGCCGACCCGGCCCAGGTCGCCGCGCTCACCTCCTCGCTCTACGCGCTCAACCCCGACGTGCTGATCGCGACGGACGAGGAGGGCGGCGACGTCACCCGGCTGGAGGCCGTCACCGGCTCCTCCTACCCCGGCAACCTGGCGCTCGGCGCCGTGGACGACGTCACGCTCACCGAGGAGGTCGCCCGCTCCATCGGCTTCGACCTCGCGGCCGCCGGCATCAACCTCAACTACGCGCCGGACGCGGACGTCAACACCAACCCGGACAACCCCGTCATCGGCGTCCGCTCCTTCGGCGGCGACGGCGAGTTGGCCGCCCGGCACACCGCCGCGTACGTGCGCGGCGTCCAGTCGGCCGGGGTGGCCGCCTGCGCCAAGCACTTCCCCGGCCACGGCGACACCGCCGCCGACTCGCACCTGGGTCTGCCCCGGATCGACCTGACCGCCGACGGCTTCGACGAGCACCTGGTCCCGTTCAAGGCCGCGGTCGCCGCGGGCGTGAAGGGGATCATGACCGCGCACATCCTCTTCCCGGCCTACGACCCCGACCTGCCGGCCACCATGTCCCGGGCCATCCTGCACGACCTGCTCCGCGACGAGCTCGGCTACCAGGGGCTGATCGTCACCGACGGCATCGAGATGGGCGCCATCTCCGGCACGCACGGCATCGCCGAGGGAACCGTCAAGGCCATCGCGGTCGGCGCGGACACCATCTGCGTCGGCGGCGGACTGGAGGACGAGGCCACCTTCCTCTACCTGCGCGACGCGCTGCTCTGGGCGGTCCGCGAGGGCCGGCTGCCGGAGGAGCGGCTGCACCAGGCCGCCGAGCGCAACCGCGCCGTCGCCCGCTGGTCGGCGCGGCTGCGCAGCGAGACGAAGGAGGCGGCGGTGCCCGGCATCGGCCTCACGGCGGCACGGCGTGCGCTGCGCGTGCACGGGGCGCTCACCCCGCTGCACGGTGTGCCGCACGTGGTCGAGTTCTCCCCCGCCGCCAACTTCGCCGTCGGCTCGGAGACCCCCTGGGGCCTGGCCGGACCGCTGGGCGAATTCCTGCCCGGCACCACCACCGCGCGCGTCGGCGCTCCGGCCGCCCGGCTGGAGACCGCCGGGCTGATCCGCACCGCGGTCGACGCGGCCGAGGGGCGGGTCGACACCGATCCGCTGCTGGGCGCGGCCGTCGGGCGTCCGCTCGTGATCGTCGTGCGCGACCTGCACCGTCACCCGTGGATGCAGCGGGCGACGCTGGAGCTGACGGCCGCCCGGCCGGACGCCGTCGTCGTCGAGATCGGCACCGCCTACGGGGTGGACTCGGTGCTGGCCGACCGCGGCGTCACCACCCTGACCACCTTCGGCGGCGCCCGCGTCTGCGGCGTCGCGGCGGCAGAGGCGCTGGCGGGCCCGGGGGCGCAGGTCGCCCGGATCGCCTGACCGGTCGGCGTCCGGCCTGCCAGTAGTCTCGGCGGTGCTTGCCGGTCAGCGCCGACGTGCCACCATTGGTCCCGCAGCAGCGTGCCGACGACGGCCCTGGCGACCAGGCGAGGACCCCACCGAAAGGAACGAGAACCCGCATGACGACGGATGGGGGCGTGGGCGTGGAAGCGCCCCAGACGCAGGAGAACGGCGGCACGGCCCGCGTCCCGAAGTACTACCGCCTCAAGCGCCATCTGCTGCAGATCACCCAGACGCAGGCGCCCGGCACGCCGGTCCCGCCGGAGCGCACACTCGCGCTCGAGTTCGAGACCTCCCGCACCACCGTGCGGCAGGCCCTGCAGGAGCTGGTGGTCGAGGGGCGGCTGGAGCGGATCCAGGGCAAGGGCACCTTCGTCGCCAAGCCCAAGGTCTCCCAGGCGCTCCAGCTCACCTCCTACACCGAGGACATGCGCGCCCAGGGCCTGGAGCCCACCTCCCGCCTGCTGGAGGTGGGCTACATCACCGCCGACGACCGGCTCGCCGAACTGCTGGACATCCGCCCCGGCGGCCGGGTGCTGCGGGTGGAGCGTCTGCGCCTGGCCAACGGCGACCCGATGGCCATCGAGACCGCGCACCTGAGCGCCAAGCGCTTCCCGGCGCTGCGCCGCAACCTGGTCAAGTACAACTCGCTGTACACCGCGCTCTCCGAGGTCTACAGCGTGCACGTGGCCGAGGCCGAGGAGACCATCGAGACCTCGCTGGCCACCCCGCGCGAGGCCGGCGTGCTCGGCACCGACGTCGGCCTGCCCATGCTGCTGCTCTCGCGCCACTCCTTCGACGAGGGCGGCGAGCCCGTCGAGTGGGTCCGCTCCGTCTACCGCGGCGACCGCTACAAGTTCACCACCCGCCTGCGCCGCCCGGAGGCGTGAGTCCGCGGGTCGTCTCCGCGCGACCCCGTGACGTGAGCGCGACGAGGGTCTAGATTCCCCTGTGACAGTTGATCAACTAACCGTCAACGACTCATGGGGGAGCCGTCGTTCATGTCCCAGCCAACGGAAGCCAAGCTCCCGCTGGTCACGCCCGTACGCGTGGTCTGCGCGGTACTCCTGGTCGCGCCCTTCGTCGCCCTGCTGTGGGTCGACTCCTATGCGACCGACAAGCCCGCCTTCGTCGGGATCCCGTTCTTCTACTGGTACCAGCTGCTCTGGGTGATCCTTTCCGCGCTGATGACGGGGCTCGCCTACGTCCTGTTCACCCGCGAGGAGCGGCAGCGCAGGGCGCGGCGCCTCGCCCGTGGGGGTGAGCAGGCGTGAAGACCGACTGGACGGCGCTGTCCGTCTTCATCCTCTTCTTCCTGCTGGTCACCGTGATCGGCTTCGTCGCCGCCCGCTGGCGCCGGGCGACCGACGCGCAGCACCTGGACGAGTGGGGCCTCGGCGGCCGCTCCTTCGGCACCGTGATCAGCTGGTTCCTGCTCGGCGGCGACCTGTACACCGCCTACACCTTCATCGCCGTCCCGGCGCTGATCTACGGCGTGGGCGCGCAGGGCTTCTACGCGGTGCCCTACACGATCATCGCCTGGCCGCTCGTCTTCCTCTTCCTGCCCCGGCTCTGGTCCGTGGCCCGCCGCAAGGGCTACGTCACCCTCGCCGACTTCGCCCGCGGCCGCTACGGCAGCAAGAGCGTCGCGGTGGCTGTCGCGCTGACCGGCATCCTCGCGACCATGCCCTACATCGCGCTGCAACTCGTGGGCATCCAGGCGGTGCTGGACACCCTCCACGTCGGCGGCAGCAGCAGCTTCGGCAAGGACCTGCCGCTGCTGATCGCCTTCGCGGTGCTCGCGGCCTACACCTACAGCTCCGGCCTCCGCGCGCCCGCGCTGATCGCCTTCGTCAAGGACACGCTGGTCTACGTCGTCGTCCTGGTCGCGATCATCTACATCCCGATCCGGCTCGGCGGCTACGGCCACATCTTCCACGACGCGGCCACGGCCATGGCCAGGACCAACCCCGCCACCGGCAAGCCGCGGGGCTCGATGATCCCCGGCGCGCAGGCGCAGTGGGCCTACGCCACCCTCGCGCTCGGCTCGGCGATGGCGCTGTTCATGTACCCGCACTCGGCGACCGGCGTGATGGCGGCCAAGGACCGGCTCACCGTGCGGCGCAACCTCGCGGTCATGCCGGCCTACTCGCTGATGCTGGGACTGCTCTCGCTGCTGGGCTTCATGGCGATCTCGGCCGGCGTCGGCAAGGGCGTCAAGGGCTACAACTCGCAGCTGGCCATCCCGCAGCTGTTCCAGCAGATGTTCCCGAGCTGGTTCGCGGGCGTCGCCTTCGCCGCGATCGGCATCGGCGCGCTGGTCCCCGCCGCGATCATGTCGATCGCCGCGGCCAACCTGTTCACCCGGAACATCTACAAGGACCTGCTGAAGCCGGACGCCACCCCGGCCGAGGAGACCAAGGTGGCCAAGCTGGTCTCCCTGGTGGTCAAGCTCGGGGCGCTCGGCTTCGTGCTCGGCATCGACAAGCAGTTCTCGATCAACCTCCAGCTGCTCGGCGGGATCTGGATCCTGCAGACCTTCCCGGCGATCGTCGGCGGCCTGTTCGTGCGGTGGTTCCACCGCTGGGCGCTGCTGGCCGGCTGGGCGGCCGGCATGACGTACGGAACCTGGAAGGCCTACGGTGTCGCCGCGGCCGGCAAGCCCGGCACGCACTTCGGCGGCAGCTCGGCGAACATCCCGGTGATCGGCCAGATCGGCTACATCGGCGTCACCGCGCTGGTGCTCAACATCGCCGTCGCGGTCGTGCTCACCCTGGTCCTGAAGGCCGTGAAGGCCCCCGAGGGCGTCGACGAGACCGTCGCCGCCGACTACGTCGCCGACGTGGCGGACACGCCGGCCGGCAGCGACACGGAGGGACCGGAGCACGGCAGGGACGTGATCGCCCCCGTCACCACCTGATGCGCCCTTAGAACGGGCCGCCCGCTCCCGCACACTGGAACGGCGGCCCGTTCGCACTCCGGCGGCGGGCCAGTCGATCCCCAGGGGGCGACCCGTGGCACTGACCGACCCGAACCCGAGGGCGCTGCGCACGGCGCCCCGGCGGCTCTTTCCCGCGCTGCCGGGCCCGCTGTCGCTGACCGCCGTCCGGCACGGCCAGAGCACCGCCAACGCCGCCTTCCACGCGGCGGAGGCCGTGGGCGCGCTCGACGTGGGCATCAGCTGCCGCGACGCCGACCTCTCTCTCACCACGCACGGCCGCGAGGAGGCACGCGCGCTCGGCCGCTGGATCGCCTCCCGCAGCGGCGAGGGCCTGCCGCACAGCCTCTGGGTCTCCCCCTACCTGCGCACCCAGGAGACCGCGGAGCTCATCGTCGAGGAGCTCGACCGCGCGGGCCTGCCGCTGCCGGAGCTCTGCACGGACGAGCGGCTGCGCGACCGCGAGCTGGGCCTGCTGGAGATGCTCACCTCGGCGGCGATCGAGCTGCGCCACCCCGAGGAGGCCGCGCGCAGACGCCTCCTCGGCGAGCTCCGCTGGCGTCCCCCGGGCGGCGAGTCCTACTCCGACGTGGCGCTGCGCCTGCGCAGCGCCCTGCGCGACCTGTACGAGACGGAACCCGACCGGCGTGTCCTGATCGTCGCCCACGACGCGGTGGTGCTGCTGCTCCGCCACGTCATCGACGACCTCCAGGAGGGCGAACTCACCGACCTCACCCGCACCGGCGCCGTCGCCAACACCTCCGTCACCCGCTGGCTCCGCGACGCCAAGGGCGCCCTCACCCTCGACTGCTGGAACATCCTCCCCCACCTCCCGGTGGCCTGAGCCCCACGCACCTCGGTCTCGGGCCTCCGGCCGTCGAACCGAGCGTCAGCTCGGCAACCCCGCCGACCCGGTGAACGCGCTGAACGGCAGCCGGTGACCGGCGGCTCGCGACGCCTCGGCACGGCCGCACGCGGCACCGGGCCGACCCGGTGAACGCGGTCGTCGGGCGGCCCCTTGGCACGACTGCCCGCAGCGGCCCGGCGGCCGGCCGCCCGGTGACGCCTCGGCACGGGTGCACGGGGCGCCCGGTCGACCCGGTGAACGTGGTCGTCGTGGGCGGTCCGCGGCATCGCGTCGGCCGCGCCCCGGCCTCGGCCGCTCGGCGGGCGGGCAGGGAGGCCTTGGGGTGGGGCTAGGCGGGCCGGGTCGTGGAGGCGTGGCTCGCGACCACGCGGAAGTAGGACGGGTTGGTCACGCCCACCGGCCAGGAGACCGTGGTGCCCCTGCGCCGCAGGGGTGCGTAGGCGACGGCGAGGGAGAGCCACTCGCCGTGGGGAGCGCTGCGTGCCACGCGCATGCGGACGGTGAGGGTCGTGGTCTGGCCCGCGCGCAGCCACAGGCCGCCCGCGGGGCCGACCGCGGCCGCCAGCTCGCCCAGCGCGGCGCTGAGCGGGACCGCCCGCCAGTGCCCGTCGAGCCGGGTCTCCAGCCGCACCGCGTCCACGCGGAGCGTCCTGTCGCGCGCGCCGTAGACGAGGACCGGCTTGAGCTGCCCGCAGCCGGTCCGGGTCCCGTTGTGGAGGGTCAGCCGCAGCGTCGACCAGCGGCCGCCGGCCGAGTACGCGGACCGTACGCCGCGCAGCGTCACCGCCACGGGGTTGGACCGCTTGGACCCCGCGCAGGCTTCGGCCCTCGTGGCGGTGGCATGGCTCGCCGCGCGCGCCGCCGTCGCCGGCAGCGCGACCGATCCGGCCAGGCCGATCGCCGCGCAGAGCGCCCCGGCCGCCAGTCCCACGGCCCCGCGTCGTCCGCTGTCTCGTCCGCTGTCTCGTTCGCTCCGCCGCCAGTTCATCACGCATCGACGATGGCATGTGACGGTCCGTCGCGCCTTTCGGCGACCGCGCTCTCGGAGGCCGCCGGGGCGTCGGGCACACTTCAGGGATGAGCATCATCGTCCGTCCCGCCCTCCCTTCCGAATACGACGCCGCAGGTCACCTCGTCGCCGAGGCCTTCATCACCGACGGTCACATCCCGCGCGACGCCGACTACGCCAAACTGCTGCGCGACCCCCGGGACCGGGCCGAGAAGGCGGAACTGCTCGTCGCCGTCGAGGAGGACACCGGCGTCGTGCTCGGCTCGGTCACCTTCGCGCCGCCCGGTTCCCCCTACGCCGACCTCGCCGAGGGCCGCGAGGGCGAGTTCCGGATGCTCGCCGTCGCGCCGGAGCCGTCGGCACGCGGACGCGGCGTCGGGGAACTGATGGTGCGCGCGGTCATCGCCCGCGCGGTCGAGTTGGAGCTGCCCCGGATCGTCATGTCCTCGCAGCAGGGCATGGCCCACGCCCACCGGATCTACGAGCGGCTCGGCTTCGTCCGCACCCCCGAGCGGGACTGGTCGCCCTTCCCGGGCTTGGACCTCTTCACCTACGCCCTGGAGCTGAGCGGCTCGTCTGCGTAACCACCGCCGACCCACCCGGGTGATCGAACGATTACTCGAACGAACCAACCGGCGACACAACATCTGGTGCTGCGCGACGCGCTCGCCCCTAGATGTATGCTCATGCTCGCTGTCGACGCAGGGGAACCCGGTGAGAATCCGGGGCTGCCCCGCAACGGTGAGCGGCTGCCACGCCCGCACGACAACGGGCCTGCCGCGAGTCCGAGGACCTGCCGCCAGCACGCCCCGGCCTGCCCGGCCGCGGGCGCCGCAACGCCGGGCCTCGTGGGTGGGCCGCCGGGTCGGCTTCGCGCTGCCCTGTTCCCGCCTGCCTTCTCACGCGGTCCGACTGAGCACCTCTCAGACACCGGCCGCCAACGAGGAGCGAGCGCGTACATGACGGACACCGCCGTTGCCATCCTGCCCCAGCCCGCACAGGAGTCCGACCACGGACCCGGCGCGGGCGCGGACGCCCCCGGCACCGCCCTGCTGGTCACCCTGACCGAGCGCTCCACCGACCTCACCGCCGTCGACCCGGGCCGCGTCGCCGCCGCCGCGCTGCGCGGCCGCAGCGCCAAGGCCGACTACGCAGAGCTCCGCGGGCTCGCCATGGAGGCCGCCGCCGCGCTCATCGCCGAGGACCCGCAGTACTCGCGCCTCGCCGCGCGCCTGCTGGCCGAGGAGATCCGCGAGGAGGCCGCCGGCCAGGGCGCGACCTGCTTCGCCGCGTCCGTGGCCGTCGGCCACCGCGAGGGCCTGATCGGCGACGCCACGGCCGCCTTCGTCGCCGCCCACGCCGAAGCCCTCGACGCCGTCGTCGACCCGCACGGCGACGACCGCTTCGAGTACTTCGGCCTGCGCACGCTGTACTCCCGCTACCTGCTGCGCCACCCGATCACCCGCCAGGTCGTGGAGACCCCGCAGCAGTTCATGCTCCGCGTCGCCTGCGGCCTGGAGGTCGGCGGCGACGCCGCGTCGGTCGCCGAGGTCGCCGAGCTCTACGGGCTGATGAGCCGGCTGGACTACCTGCCGAGCTCCCCCACGCTGTTCAACTCCGGCACCCGGCACCCGCAGATGTCCTCCTGCTACCTGCTGGACTCGCCGCTCGACGAGCTGGACTCGATCTACAACCGCTACGCGCAGATCGCCCGCCTGTCCAAGCACGCCGGCGGCATCGGCCTGTCCTACTCCCGCGTCCGCTCCCGCGGTTCGCTGATCCGCGGCACCAACGGCCAGTCCAACGGCATCGTCCCGTTCCTGCGCACCCTCGACGCCTCCGTCGCCGCGGTCAACCAGGGCGGCCGCCGCAAGGGCGCGGCCTGCGTCTACCTGGAGACCTGGCACGCGGACATCGAGGAGTTCCTCGAGCTGCGCGACAACACCGGTGAGGAGGCCCGGCGCACCCACAACCTCAACCTGGCGCACTGGATCCCGGACGAGTTCATGCGCCGCGTCGAGACGGACGGCGACTGGTCGCTCTTCTCCCCCGGCGACGTGCCCGAGCTGGTCGACCTGTGGGGCGCCGAGTTCGACGCCGCCTACGTCGAGGCCGAGCGGTCCGGCAAGGCCGTCCGCACCATCGCGGCCCGCACCCTCTACGCCCGGATGATGCGCACCCTCGCGCAGACCGGCAACGGGTGGATGACCTTCAAGGACGCCTCCAACCGGGCCGCCAACCAGACCGCGCTGCCGGGCCGCACGGTCCACTCCTCCAACCTGTGCACCGAGATCCTCGAGGTCACCGACGACTCCGAGACGGCCGTCTGCAACCTCGGCTCCGTCAACCTCGGCGCGCACGTGAACGAGGACGGCTCGATCGACTGGGAGCGCCTCGACGCGACCGTCCGCACCGCCGTGACCTTCCTCGACCGGGTCATCGACATCAACTTCTACCCGACCCCCGAGGCAGGCGCGTCCAACTCCCGCTGGCGCCCGGTGGGCCTGGGCATGATGGGCCTGCAGGACGTCTTCTTCAAGCTCCGCCTGGACTTCGACTCCGCCGAGGCCAAGGCCCTGTCGACGAAGCTCTCCGAGCGGATCATGCTGGCCGCGTACGAGACCAGCTGTGAGCTGGCCGAGCGCCTGGGCCGCCACGAGGCCTACGACGAGACCCGCGCCGCCCGCGGTCAGCTCCACATCGACCACTTCGCGGTGACGACCGAGTGGCCGGAGCGCTGGGACGCGCTGCGCGCCCGCGTCGCCGACACCGGTCTGCGCAACGCGCTGCTGCTGGCCGTCGCTCCGACCGCGACGATCGCGTCCATCGCGGGCGTCTACGAGTGCATCGAGCCGCAGGTCTCCAACCTCTTCAAGCGCGAGACCCTCTCCGGCGAGTTCCTCCAGGTCAACCCGTACCTGGTGGCCGACCTGAAGAAGCTCGGCCTGTGGAACGCGATCACGCGTGAGGAGCTGCGCGAGGGCAACGGCTCCGCCCAGGAGATCACCGACCTGCCGGAGGAGTACAAGCGCCTCTACCGCACGGCCTGGGAGCTGCCGCAGCGCGCGCTGATCGACCTGGCCGCCGCCCGCATGCCCTACCTGGACCAGAGCCAGTCGCTGAACCTCTTCATGGCCGCGCCCACCATCGGCAAGCTCAGCTCGATGTACGCGTACGCCTGGAAGGTCGGCCTGAAGACCACCTACTACCTGCGCTCGCGCCCGGCGACCCGGATCGCCCGCGCGGCCACCACCCAGGTCGTGGCGGAGGCGGAAGCCGTCGCCTGCTCCCTGGAGAACCCCGAGTCCTGCGAGGCCTGCCAGTAATGACGACCACCGAGCCGAACGGCGCCCAGAAGAAGAACATCCTGGACCCGGGCTTCGAGCTGACGCTCCGCCCGATGCGGTACCCGGACTTCTACGAGCACTACCGCAACGCCATCAAGAACACCTGGACCGTGGAGGAGGTCGACCTCCACTCCGACGTCGCGGACCTGGCCAAGCTCAGCGGGGGCGAACGTCACATGATCGGCCGGCTGGTCGCGTTCTTCGCGACCGGCGACTCGATCGTCTCCAACAACCTGGTGCTGACCCTCTACAAGCACATCAACTCCCCGGAGGCGCGCCTGTACCTGTCGCGCCAGCTCTTCGAGGAGGCCGTGCACGTCCAGTTCTACCTGACCCTGCTGGACACCTACCTGCCCGACCCGGAGGACCGCACGGCCGCCTTCGCGGCGGTGGAGAACATCGCCTCCATCCGCGAGAAGGCCCAGTTCTGCTTCCGCTGGATGGACAGTGTCGAGAAGCTGGACCGGCTGGAGACGAAGGAAGACCGCCGTCGCTTCCTGCTCAACCTGATCTGCTTCGCGGCGTGCATCGAGGGCCTGTTCTTCTACGGCGCCTTCGCGTACGTCTACTGGTTCCGCTCGCGCGGGCTGCTGCACGGCCTGGCGACGGGCACCAACTGGGTCTTCCGCGACGAGTCCATGCACATGGACTTCGCCTTCCGCGTCGTCGACACCGTGCGGGCCGAGGAGCCCGAGCTGTGGGACGAGGAGATGGGCAAGCGGGTCACCGCGATGCTGGAGGAGGCTGTCGAGGCGGAGCTCCAGTTCGCCCAGGACCTGTGCGGCGAGGGCCTGCCGGGCATGAACACCGAGTCCATGCGGCAGTACCTCGAGTGCGTGGCCGACCAGCGCCTCGCCCGTCTGGGCCTGCCGATCCGCTACGGCTCGGAGAACCCGTTCGCCTTCATGGAGCTGCAGAACGTCCAGGAGCTGACGAACTTCTTCGAGCGCCGGGTCTCCGCGTACCAGATCGCCGTCGAGGGCTCCGTCTCCTTCGACGACGACTTCTAGACCCAGGAAACGCCCAAGGGGCGCGTTCACCCGTGCGGGTGGACGCGCCCCTTGCGTTGACTCACTCGTTCGGAACGACCTCGTACCGCGGCGACTTCTCCTCCATCTGCCGCAGGGCGTCCTTGCGGTCTCGCTTGGAGAGCCGGTCGATGTACAGGTACCCGTTCAGGTGGTCCGTCTCGTGCTGCAGGCAGCGGGCGAAGAAGCCAGTGCCCTCGACGACGATGTCCTTGCCGTCCCTGTCCTGCCCGCGCACCACGGCGAAGTCCGGCCGCGGCAGCTCGGCGTAGGCGCCCGGCACGGACAGGCAGCCCTCGTTGCCGTCGTCCAGGTTCCGCTGGGACGGCTCCAGCTCGTCCAGCACCGGGTTCACCACGACGCCGATGTGGCGGACGTTGTCGTCGTCCGGGCAGTCGTACACGAAGACCCGCTGCCCGACCCCGATCTGGTTGGCGGCCAGGCCCACGCCCTCGGCGGCGTACATGCTGACGAACATGTCGTCGATCAGCGCGTGCAGCTCGGGGCCGAACTCGGTCACCGTGGCGCACGGGTGGTGCAGCACCGGGTTTCCGACCACGGTGATGGGCCGCACGGTGCCGCGCGAGGTGTCCGGCTCCTCACCGATCACCTGCTGCGGCGCTTCCAACTGCTCTTCCGACATGCTCTCGCCTTCGACTGTGCTCAGCTCTTCCGTCAAAGGGTACGTGGCACCTCAGCAGACTTCCTCAAGATCCCGGTACGCCCTCCGGGTGGGGGCCGCGGAAACCCAGCGGTCCAGCAGCTCCCCCACCAGCCCCGCGGGCGCGGCGAGGCCGCACTCCCGTTCGGGGACCCACAGCTCCCCCTGGGCGTGGTGGCTCAGCCGACCCAGCGGACCGTCGTCGTGCGGGTCGTGCGCCCCGCTGTGGCCGTCATCGGCGGCCATCCGGCTCTCACTGCAGGCCCGGCAGAGCAGCCGCACGGACGAGGTCCAGTCCTCCGCCGCGTAGCCGGCCTCGGAGACCAGCCGCTCCAGCTCGTCCCGGTCACCCTCCGTCGTCGCCTGCAACAGCACGACGTGCGTCGGGACGGGCGACGGCGCCCACAGCTCGATCTCGTCGAAGACGGGGTACGGCACGCCGTCCGCGACCCGCTCCCCGTGCGCGGAGCCGTCGTGGAGGACGACCTCGCCCCAGCGCCGCCCGGAGGACGGCAGCGGGATGCTCAGCACCTCGACTCTGGCCGGGTCCAGTCTTCGGCCCCACACGACCTCGGACTCCCCCTCCGGGGAGAGCCGGACCGGCGTGGTGCCGAGGTCCAGGCCGACGGGCCCGTCCCCGGCGGGGACGCGCAGCCCGTAGGCCTGCCACGCGCGCCGGGCCAGCGCCCAGTCCTGCAGGGCGGTCGCCGCGATGCCGAGGTTCCACCAGTCGGGTGCGCCCACGCCGCTACCGCGGTCCAGCAGGGCGACCGCGCGCAGCCCCGCCGCGCGCGCCTGGTCCCAGTCCCGGCGGAACTTGTGCAGCAACGCCAGGTTGAACCACGAGTCCGAGAGCCAGGGCTCCAGGTCCGTCGCCCGGACCAGCAATGCGCCGGCGTCGTCCAGCCGACCGTCCCCGATGAGCGTGAAGGCGCGGTCGGTGGTCTGCCGCCAGCTGGCGGACGGCCTCTGCCGTGCTCGATTGAAGATCTTCACCTCAGCCTGCCGCTTGTCGGTCCCCAGCACCTGGCGTAACCACTACGCCGAGGGCGTGCACACGTTGCGTTGCCACATCCACAGGTCGACACATGGACCCGCAAGGCCCTGCCTCTGCATCCAACCACGTGCACCCCCTTGCCCGCTGCCTACCCGGCGATCCGTGGAAAGACACGGACCAGGGCCTCCACCACACGAGGTTCGTAGTCACGCTCGGTTCCCGCTCGCAACTGGGCCAAGACCTCCTCGCGGCGGGCCGGGCCCGGGTCGTCGCATGCGAGGTCGTCGTAGGCGTTCGCCACCCGGATGATCCGGGCGGCGAGCGGCACCGCCTCGTCGAGACTCCCGTCCGCACGGCGGTACGGCTCCGCCGCGCGGGCCACGATCTCGGCGACCTGCGGCGGCACCCCGGTCCTGCGGATCACCTCGCTGCCGAGCCGCCCGATCCGACGCTGCTCCTCGTCGTCCAGCAGCGCCGTCGCGCCGCCTGGGATCGGGTCGACGAGCGAGAGCTGGCCGATGTCGTGCATCAGCGCCGCGTACTCGAGCAGCAGCAACTCCTGGTCGGACAGCGCGAGTTCCCGGCCGACGCGGCAGGCCAGGTCGGAGACCCGGCAGGCGTGGCCCGGCAGCGTGTATCCGGCCACCTCCGTCGCCCGCGCCAGGCTCGCGATGGTCTGACGCTGCGTCGCCCGGATCGCCGCGTAGCGGCGGAATCCGGCCAGCGTCAGCAGCAGCGGCACCGAGAAGAGCGGCAACGCCCACAGGCCGATCTCGCCCGCCGCGATGGCGATCACCACGCCCGTGGCCGCGACCGCCGAGCCGATCCGCAGCACCGCCGACGCCTCGTCCCGCAACGCCCGCGGCAACGGCGCCCCGGAGAGCACCGCCGCCAGCGACACGTCGACCCCCGCGGAGAGCGCGGCGCACACCGCCGCGTAGGCGGCGTAGCCCGGCCCGTGTTCGAGACCGTGCCGCAGCAGCGCCCCCCGGTTGTAGAACGGCTGGAACAGCAGTGCCGCGAAGCCGACGCTCAGCACCCGTCGGGAGACCGCGCCCCATTTGGGTCGTCGGCGCCGCAGCAGGCGGGGCACGGTCCCGATGAGCGCCCCCGCCGTGCAGACCAGGACGACCTGCGCCACGCCGTGGTGGGTGCGCGCCCCGTCGAGACTGCCGAGCAGCGCGTAGCCGAGCGCGCCCGCCGCCCCCAGCGGCGCGTGGTCCCGTTCCCCCGGCAGCGCCGTCCGGGCCAGCTCGCCTACGGCGACGAGGACCCCGAAGACCACCGCGGTCCACGGCTCCACGAACCCGTACGCGCTGACCCAGCCGAGTGACGCCAGCACCAGCAGAACGGCCGCGGCGTGCACTGTTGCCCGCCGCCACCGCCAGGACGACGTGGCCTGGTCCGCTTCCCTCGGGCCGGCGGACCGGGTGGTCCCGGCCTGCGGGCCGGTCGGCGTGGGGGCCGGCGTGGGGGCCAGCGTGGGGGGCTTCTGCCGCCGCTGTTGTGGCGGTTGGGACTGGCGGGACTGTTGTGACTGAGGGGCCTCGCGCTGGCGCGGGCCCTGCTGCGGTGGCGGCGGCTTTGGCGGCTGAAGGTGTGGCGGCCGTAGGTGCGGCTGGGGTGGCTGTAGGTGCGGCTGAGGCAACTGGGGGTGCGGCTGTGACGGCTGCGGCTGCTGTGACGGCACAGCAGGCGGTTGCGCCGCCTGCGGAGTGGGGCTCCGCCGGTCGGCTGAGTCGCCGGGCGTCATCCGACGACGCCCGCTCGGCTCGGCTCCCGAATGCCGAGCGGCACATCCGGCGCGTCCTCGTCGCCCGGCCTCGGCTGCGCCGGGCTCCAGCCGTGCCGTCGCACCGCCCGGATCAGCGCGCCCACCATCGTCGGGTCGAACTGGGTGCCCGAGCACCGTTCCAGCTCCGTCACCGCCTCGTCCACCGGCCGCGCCCGCCGGTAGGAACGAGTGGAGGTCATCGAGTCGAAGGCGTCCGCGACCGCGATGACCCGGGCGAACTCGGGGATCTGATCGCCCGCCAGTCCGGACGGGTAACCGCGCCCGTCCATCCGCTCGTGGTGGTGCAGGATGCCCTCCCGGGCCTCCCCGAGGAACCCGATGCCGCGCACCATCTCGTGCCCGAACGTCGGGTGCAGTTGCACTGCCTCGTGCTCGTCGTCCGTGAGCGGGCCGTTCTTGCGCAGCACCCGCGTCGGCACGCCGAGCTTGCCGATGTCGTGGAGCACTCCGGCGATCCGCAGCGAGGCGACCCGCTCCTCCGCCATCCGCAGCTCCCGCGCGATCAGCACCGACGCCCGGCTGACCCGCTCACTGTGCCCGCGGGTGTACTCGTCCTTGATCTCCACCGCCTGCACCAGCGCGCTGACCGTCGCCTGATGCGCGGCCTCCTCCTGCTGGAACTGGGCGAAGACCCACGAGGACACCGTCAGCGGCAGCAGCACCAGCACGGCCGAGAAGACGCCGTACCGGCCCTGCCACAGGACCGCCATCATCAGCCCGATCAGGCCGTAGCCGAGGCACGGCACGAGCGAGCGCAGCAGCACCCCGCCCCACACCGTGCGCGGATCGGCCCGCTCCGCAGTGATCCTGATCCCCGCCGCGAGCACCCCGGAGACCACACAGAAGGCCAGCGCCGCCGCCACCGTCGGCCCCAGCACGGCGGGGAACTGATGCCGCGCCAGCTGCTCGGGCCCGCCGAGCCCACGGAAGGCCCCGGCTGCCGCACATGTCGCGAGCGCCAACTGCGCCGCGTTCCACAGCCGCCGGAGCGCGCGCGGCGGCGCGGCGGGCGCGAGCAGCGCGCCCAGCACCGGCACGAGCGCGGCCGGCCCCGGCCGCAGCAGGGCCGCCGCCGCGAGCAGCACCGGAAAGAACGCCGCCCAGCGTGCGGTCGCCTCTCTGGACACGGCCCCCGCGACCGCCCCCACCCGCGCCTGACGCCGCACCAGCCACTCGCACGCGCCGTGCAGCGCGGCCAACACCGCGACCCGACTCCAGGGCCCCGCACCGACCCCGCAGGCCACCACGCACACCAACGCCCCGACGATCACCGCCCCCGCGTAGGCCCGCCCCCCACGCGCCAGGGGCTGCCCGCCCGCCTCCGCCACCGACTCCGCTCCGCTTTCGCCATGGTCCCCGGCCCAGCCTCAGTTCATCGCACAGCGGCCGCACAGCAGCGGTCGTTCCACGAAAAACTCCACGATCGGGTGACTGCTTACCCAGGCCCGCGGTCTTGATGCGGCCAGGACAGCACCATTTCTTCACATGGCGCGGTTTCAAACGTCCGGCGCGTCAAATCTTGGAAACGGCAAGCCAGATGGCGCCGAAAAAGCACAACCGAGCAGGTCAACGGCTCGCCTGCGTCGGCCCTCCGCGCGGAATGCGCGGGCTTGCGCCTACTCCGCCGCCGGGGCGGCCGAGTGCTCCGAGAGGACGTCGCCCTCGACCGGAAGGCCGGCGCGGATCCGCTCGATGCGGGCCATGACCTTGCCGCGCAGGTCCGTAGGGGCGGTGTCACAGCCGCAGCTGCGCTTCACCAGCGCCTTGATCGCCTGCTCCAGCCCGTACTTCTCCAGGCACGGGCTGCACTCGTCGAGGTGCTCGCGCAGCTTCGCGCACTCCGCTGCGCCCATCTCGTTGTCGAGGTACTCGTACAAGTGGTCGAGCACGTCCTCGCACGGAGTGTCGTGGTGGTTGCCGCAGCTCATGAGTCCGCGCCTTTCCGGTCATCCCCCGTGCCAGTACCGGCCGGGACCAGCCCGCGCTCACGGGCGTAGTCCTCCAGCAGGGACCGCAGCTGGCGGCGCCCGCGGTGCAGTCGGGACATCACCGTACCGATGGGTGTCCCCATGATGTCGGCAATCTCCTTGTACGCGAAGCCCTCGACGTCGGCGAGATACACCGCGATCCGGAACTCCTCCGGGATCGCCTGCAGGGCTTCCTTCACGTCACTGTCGGGGAGGTGGTCCAGCGCCTGCGCCTCGGCCGACCGCAGGCCCGTCGACATGTGCGACTCGGCCCGCGCCAGCTGCCAGTCCTCGATCTCGTCCGCACCGGTGCGCTGCGGCTCGCGCTGCTTCTTCCGGTAGGAGTTGATGAAGGTGTTCGTCAGGATGCGGTAGAGCCAGGCCTTGAGGTTGGTGCCCTCACGGAACTGGTGGAAGGAGGCGAACGCCTTGACGAAGGTCTCCTGGAGCAGGTCCTCGGCGTCCGCCGGGTTGCGCGTCATCCGCAGGGCGGCGGAGTAGAGCTGGTCCAGGTAGCCCAGAGCGTCCCGCTCGAAGCGCTGGGCGCGCTCCGCCTCGGTCTCCTCGGTGTCCTTCTCGGCGACCGGACCCACCTCCTCAGCGATGCCGTTCGTGCTCGCCATGGAGACTATCTGGCTCTGCGCGGAATCGCCCGCGACAGGCCAGTCGGCCCAGGCGAGGAACGACTGGGCGTTCTCCTCCGGGCGGGCGGGGCATGCTGCTGGGACCATGAGCTGCCTTCCACTGACGCGTGCGATCTGACTCGATCCTGTCAGTGGCCTCAACCAGAGAGCTCACCTGTACATTCCCGTCCGCTCTGCGTCCATGTTGTCAGAAGAGCGTCTCCTCGATCTCCTCCGGCTCGACCCGCTCCAGCAGCCCGGGCCCGTTGTTGCGGAAGTTGCCGACCGCGGCTCCCACCGGCCGCAGCTCCATCAGGCCCGGCGTGGGCGGAGCCAGCAGCGCCTGCAGCTCGTCCGCATCGGTGCGGGAGCGGTCCAGCCAGTCGTCCCACCGGTCGCGCGGCAGGACGAGCGGCATCCGCGGGTGCACCGCCGCCAGCTCCGGCTCGGCGGCGGTCGTGACGACCGTGCACGTGGTCAGCCACGCGGCCGGGTCCTCCTCGGGGATGTTCCGGTCCCGCCAGAACTCGTAGAGCCCGGCGAAGGCCATCTCCGAGCCGTCCTTCGGGGTCACGAAGTACGGCTGCTTCTTCGGCGCCTTCTTCTGGCCGGGCTCCTTCTCGGGGGTGTGCCACTCGAAGTAGCCGTCGGCCGGGAGCAGACAGCGCCGCGTCGTGAACGCCCGACGGTAGGCGGGCTTCTCGTGGATCGTCTCGGCGCGCGCGTTGAACATCTTCACCCCCACACCCGGGTCCTTCGCCCAGGAGGGGACCAGGCCCCAGCGCAGTACCCGCAGCTGGCGCACCGGGTCCGGTCCGAGCTCCCGGAGGGGGCGTTCCAGCACCGCGTACACGTCCTTGGTCGGGGCGACGTTGTAGTCGGCCACGAGCGCCTCCTGGGCGTTCCAGCTCTTCACCTCGAAGAGCTCGACCAGGTCCTCGGGCTTACGACTCGACGCGTACCGTCCGCACATGGGTTCCACCTTGCCAGGTCCCCTCCGTGGCCGGGGTGGGAACCTCGGCGCGACCGTCCGCCGGCGCCGGGCCCGGCGGGCGGCAACCCCGACCGCTGCCGTCCGAGCCGATCGCGCCGCCTCAGTCGAGCAGCACGCCGGGGTTGAGGACGTGGTGCGGATCCAGTGCGTCCTTCGCGGCGCGCAGCGCCAGCGCGAACGGTTCGGGACGTTGCCGGTCGTAACCGGGACGGTGGTCCCGGCCGACCGCGTGGTGGTGGGTGACGGTGGCGCGGTGACGGTGCAGGACGTCGCCGGCGACGGCCTTGATCTCGTCCCAGATCTCCACCTCGTCGCCGGGGCGGCCGGCCACGGCGACGGTGAAGTACGGGGCCGCGCCGTCCGGATAGACGTGGGTGAGGCGGCAGTTGACGGTGGCCGGGTGGCCGGTGGCCTTCAGCGCGGCCGCGCCGACCTCGGTACGGACGGCGTCGATCAGGGCGGGCAGCACGTCCCAGGTCGCGGCGGTCTCGAAGGTCTCGACGACGGCGCCCATCCGCGCCAGCCCGTCGCGCAGGTAGGGCATCCGCAGGAACGCCGAGCGCCACGCGCTCACCGCGGCGTCGCCCGCCGGGGCCGGCTCGTCGCGGTCCGTCGTCGGCGCCCCGCCACGGCCGCCGTGGGCGCGGGCCAGGTCCAGCGCGGTCGCGAGTCGGTCGCCCACCGGGGCGGTGGCGGACTCGAAGCCCAGGACCAGGACGCTGGAACCGTCGCGCGAGGCGCCCGACAGCGCGGCCTCGCCGGGGTCGAGCAGACGGCAGTTGGCCGGGGCCAGGTCGGACTGGGCGACAGCGCGCACCGCGTCGAGCGCACGGCCGAAGTCGGTGAAGGCCACGGACGCCGACGCCTTGTGGCGCGGCCGTTCCTGCAGGCGCATCCACGCCTCGGTGATGACGCCGAGCGCGCCCTCGGACCCGAGGAACAGCCGGTCGGGCGAGGGTCCCGCCCCGGATCCTGGCAGCCGCCAGGACGCGCCCGTGGCGGCGGGCGCCACCACCCGCAGGGACTGGACGAAGTCGTCGATGTGGGTGTGGACCGTGGCGTAGTGGCCGCCCGCCCGGGTGGCGAGCCAGCCGCCCAGGGTGGAGAACTCGAAGCTCTGCGGGAAGTGGCGCAGGGTGAGGCCGTGGGGCCGCAGCTGGTCCTCCAGCACGGGACCGAGCGCCCCGGCCTGGATCCGGGCGGAGCGGCTCGCGGTGTCGATCTCCAGGACCCGGTCCATCGAGGTCAGGTCGAGCGACAGCACGGCGCGGTGGTCGTCGCCGCGGTACTCGACCCCGCCGACGACCGACGATCCGCCGCCGAAGGGGATGACGGCCACCTCGTGTCCGCCCGCCCAGTCCAGCAGGTCGGCGACGTCCTGGTCGCTTCCGGGGTGGGCGACGAGGTCGGGGATCCGGCCCGGCCGGCCGCGCAGGGCGCGGATGACGTCGCGGTAGGCCTTGCCCATGGCGTGTGCCGCGCGCGCCTCGGGATCGGCGGTGACCAGGCGCTCCAGGGAGGACGGCGGCGTCAGGGCGGGACGGCCGATGGCCAGGTCCGCCACCTGCGGGATCGGGAGCGGGGCGGCGAGGGTGCCCGGCAGCAGGGCGCCCATGGCGAGGCATTCCGCGTCGGCGGGATGTGCGTCGGTGTAGCCCCAGCCCCACCAGGAGCGCGCGCGAGCGGGGGTGCCGGGGTCGGTTCGGGGACGGCTGACGGTCTCGGGCATGAGGGCTGCTCCCAGCGGCCTAGATATTACCCATGGGTAAATTACCCTAGAGTTTTATTCCGCTCGTGACAACGCCCCGCTGATCCCGGGCGAACCGCGACGTGGCTCTCCGGCGTCCACCTGTGCGAGGCTGCACGCCTCGTCCGACGACCGCAGGAACCGGGAAGCAGAGGCACAGCGACATGGAGGCGCACAGCATCAGCCAGGTCTGGGAGCAGGTGACCGGCACCCAGGCGGAGCCGAGCCCCGCCGTGGTCTGGGCCATGGCCGCGGTCGCGCTGCTCGCGGTCGGCTGGCGGATTGTGTGGCAGTTCACCCGCAACGTGGTGACCATCGCCCACGAGGGCGGGCACGCGCTGATCGCGCTGCTGATGCGCCGCCGCCTGCACGGCATCCGGCTGCACTCGGACACCAGCGGCCTGACCGTCTCCTCTGGCAAGCCCTACGGCCCCGGCATGGTGTTCACCGCAGCCGCCGGCTACATCGCCCCCTCCCTCCTCGGGCTGGGCGGCGCGTGGCTGCTCTCCGCCGGCCACACCACGGCGCTGCTGTGGGCCGTGGTGGCGCTGCTGCTCGGCGTGCTGATCGAGGTGCGCAACGCCTTCGGTGTGTTGACCGTGCTCACCACCGGTGCGCTCTGTTTCTCCGTTTCCTGGTTCGGCGGCGCGGAACTGCAAGGCGCCTTCGCCTACCTCAGTGTCTTCTTCCTGCTGCTCGGCGGCGTCCGGCCGGTGATCGAGCTCCAGTCCAAGCGCGCCCGCCGCCAGGCCCGCGACTCCGACGCGGACCAGCTCGCCCGACTGACCCGCCTCCCCGGCATCCTCTGGGTCGGCTTCTTCCTCGTGGTCTCGCTCGGCTCCCTCGCCCTCGGCGCCCGCTGGCTCCTCCCATAACGATTCACCGCCTCCCGTGACGACTCACCGGCAGCGGCCGTCCAGGAGGCCGGATCAGTGGCCGGTTCTGCGGTCGCCGTTCCGAGCCCCCATCGGTTCGGGGCCTAAGCTGTGTGCTCATGACCGAGCTGCACTGGCCCGCCCCGACCGCGACCGATCCCGTGGACGCGGTGGTCACCGTGCCCGGCTCCAAGTCCGCGACCAACCGCGCCCTGGTGCTGGCCGCTCTCGCCGCCCAGCCCGGCTACGTCCGGCGCCCGCTTCGCAGCCGCGACAGCCAGCTCATGGCCGACGGCCTGCGCGCGCTCGGCATCGGCGTCGAGGACACCCTCAACTCCAGCAGCGGCGTCAGCGGCGGCGGTGAGGCCTGGCGGGTGCTGCCCGCGCCGCTCGGCGGACCAGCCGCCATCGACGTCGGCAACGCCGGCACCGTGATGCGCTTCCTGCCGCCGGTCGCCGCGCTCGCCGACGGCCCCGTCCACTTCGACGGCGACCCGCGCTCGCACGAACGCCCCCTCGGCGGCGTCATCGAGGCGCTGCGCTCGCTCGGCGCCCGCATCGAGGACGGCGGCCGGGGCGCGCTGCCGATGACCGTCCACGGCACCGGTGGCCTGGTCGGCGGCACGGTCACGGTCGACGCCTCCAGTTCCTCGCAGTTCGTCAGCGCACTGCTGCTCTCCGGCGCGCGCTTCCAGCACGGCGTCGAGGTCCGGCACGTCGGCGACCCGGTCCCGTCCCTCCCCCACATCCGGATGACCGTGGAGATGCTCCGCGCCGCCGGCGCCCAGGTCGACGCGCCCGAGGACGGCGGCGAGCCGGACGTGTGGCGCGTCGCCCCCGGCGCCCTGCTCGGCCGGGACGTGGTGGTCGAGCCGGACCTCTCCAACGCCGCGCCGTTCCTGGCCGCCGCCCTCGTCACCGGCGGCGCCGTCACCGTCCGCGACTGGCCGACGCGCACCAGTCAGCCGGGTGACGAGCTGCGGGACCTGTTCACACGGATGGGCGGTGCCTGCGAGTTCACAGCTGACGGGCTGCGCTTCACCGGAACGGGCCGGGTCCACGGCATCGACGCCGACCTGCACGCCGTCGGCGAGCTGACGCCCGTGGTCGCCGCCGTCGGGCTCCTGGCCGACTCCCCCTCGACGCTGCGCGGCATCGCGCACCTCCGCCTGCACGAGACGGACCGGCTCGCCGCGCTCGCCCGCGAGTTCAACGCCCTCGGCGGCGACGTCACCGAGACCGAGGACGGCCTGCGCATCTCGCCGCGCCCGCTGCACGGCGGCGTCTTCCACACCTACGAGGACCACCGCCTCGCCACCGCCGCAGCCGTGATCGGCCTGGTCGTCCCCGGCGTCGAGGTCGAGAACATCGCCACCACCGCCAAGACGCTGCCCGGCTTCCCCGACCTGTGGGCCGCGCTGCTCGGGTCGAAGGAAGGCCCCCTGCCGACCGCCAGCACGGGCGGAAAGGGCTAGGGGGTAACGCCATGCGCCGCTACGGCAAGGACGCCGACGAGGACGACATCCGCCAACGCCCCTCCCGACGCGGCTCCCGCCCGCGCACGCGGATCCGTCCGACGCACGAGGACGCCGCAGAAGGCCTGGTCCTCACGGTCGACCGGGGCCGCTTCACCTGCCTGGTCGAGGAGGGCACCAAGCGCGAGCGTGAGATCGCCGCGATGAAGGCCCGTGAACTCGGCCGCAAGGGAGTCGTCGTCGGCGACCGCGTCGCCCTCGTCGGCGACCTCACCGGCGAGGACGGCTCGCTCGCCCGCATCGTCCGCGTCGAGGAGCGCGACTCCGTGTTGCGGCGCACCGCGGACGACGACGATCCCTACGAACGCATCGTCGTCGCCAACGCGGACCAGCTGGCCATCGTCACCGCCCTGGCCGACCCCGAGCCGCGCCCCCGCCTCATCGACCGCTGCCTGGTCGCCGCCTATGACGCGGGCATGGAGCCGCTGCTGGTGCTGACCAAGTCCGACCTGGCGGCACCCGAGTCGCTGCTGGAGACCTACGCGCCGCTCGGCCTCCAACACGTCGTCACCAGCCGCGACACCCTGGCCACCGACGGCGCCGAAGTCGTCCGCGAGCTGCTGCGCGGGCTGTCGACGGTCTTCATCGGCCACAGCGGCGTCGGCAAGACCACGCTGGTGAACGCGCTGGTCCCCGACCATCAGCGGCAGACCGGCCACGTCAACGCGGTCACCGGGCGCGGCCGCCACACCACCACCTCCGCGCTGGCGCTGCGCCTCCCCGCGGCGAAGGGTCAGAAGTCCGGCTGGGTCATCGACACCCCGGGCTTCCGCAGCTTCGGCCTCTCCCACATCGAACCGTCCCGCGTCATCCACGCCTTCCCCGACCTCGAACCGGGCACCGCCGACTGCCCTCGTGCCTGCTCCCACGACGAGCCGGACTGCGCCCTCGACGCCTGGGTCGCCGAGGGCCACGCCGACCCGGCCCGCCTCTACTCCCTGCGCCGTCTTCTCTCCACCCGCGAGGCCCGCGAGGGCGACTGACCTCGGCCAGTCGGCTCTGCTCCACCTGCGGGGCCCGCGGGGCCCGCAGGGCCCGCAGGTGGAGGGGTGGACGGGTGGAGCGGAGCCGCCGCGATGTCACGAGATGCCAAAGGCCGGGCCCGCATCGATCATGGTGAGAAGTGACCGTCCGCTTCCCCGGAGGACGCTGTGGCCTGGCTGCTGGTGATCGTCGCGGGAGTTCTGGAGACGGGATTCGCCGTCTGCCTGAAGCTCAGCGACGGCTTCTCCAAGGTCTGGCCCACCGTCGGCTTCGCCACCTTCGCCCTCGGCAGCTTCGGCCTGCTGACGCTCTCTCTGAAGTCCCTCGAGGTCGGCCCCGCCTATGCCGTGTGGACCGGGATCGGCGCGGGCGGCACCGCGATCGTCGGAATGATCTGGCTCGGCGAGGCGGTATCCGTCCTCAAGCTGGTCTCGATCTCCCTGATCCTCGTCGGGGTGATCGGCCTCCAGCTCAGCGGAGGGGCGCACTGACGGGTCGTTCCGCCCGCTGACGCGACGTCCCGCCCACGCGACCGGCCCGGACCCACGCGACGGGGTCGAACCGCGACGGGGTTGAACCGCGACGGGGTTGAACCGCGACGGGGTTGGACCGCGAGGGGGTTGAACCGCGACGGGGTTGGACCGCGACGCGGCCCGGGGTGGACGACGCTGGCCCACACCGGTCGAGATCGTTACTGTTCGGGGCATGGCCGACTACTCCGACGATCTGCGCCTCGCCCACGTCCTCGCGGACCACGCCGACTCGGTGACCCTCGACCGCTTCCGCGCTCTCGACCTCGCCGTCGAGACCAAACCGGACCTCACCCCGGTCAGCGACGCGGACAAGGCCGTCGAGGATCTGCTCCGCAGCGACCTGGCCCGCGCCCGGCCACGCGACACCGTCCTCGGCGAGGAGTTCGGCACCACCACCGGCCAGAGCCCCCGCCGCTGGGTCATCGACCCGATCGACGGCACCAAGAACTTCATCCGCGGCGTCCCGGTCTGGGCCACTCTGATCTCGCTGATGGAGGCCGGTCCGGGCGGCGAACAGCCCGTCGTCGGACTCGTCTCCGCCCCCGCGCTCGGCCGCCGCTGGTGGGCGGCTCGCGGTACCGGCGCGTTCACGGGCCGCAGCCTCACCCGCGCCAGTCGCATCCGCGTGTCGGAGGTCTCCCGCCTCGAGGACGCCTCGTTCTCCTACTCCTCGCTCACCGGCTGGGAGGAGCGCGGCAAGCTCGACGCCTTCCTCGACCTCACCCGCGCCTGCTGGCGGACCCGCGCCTACGGCGATTTCTGGTCCTACATGATGGTCGCCGAGGGCGCCGTCGACATCGCCGCCGAACCGGAACTGAGCCTGTGGGACATGGCCGCCAACTGCGTCATCGTGGAGGAGGCGGGCGGCCGCTTCACCGGCCTCGACGGCATCCCCGGCGTCCGCAGCGGCAACGCCCTCGTCAGCAACGGCCTGCTGCACGGCGAGGCACTCCACCGCTTGGGCTGATGCTCCCGTCGGCCTGGGGAGCGAACCCGAACCGGCCCCGCCGCGCCGGATGGCCGGAGACCGAGACCGGGGCCGAGACCAGGGCCGGGCTCCTCATGGTCGGACCCCTGATTGCCGGGGGCGCTCGTCGCTGACCGCGCGCTTACCCGGATGGACGGTACGGTGAGATCCCGTCCTGTCCGCCTCCTGTCATGAGGACCGCCGATGTCCTGGATCAGCGACCACCTGCTCTCGCTCAACGGGACGCTGGTGCTGATCGCCGTCTTCCTGCTCCCCGCCCTGGAGTCCTCGGTCTTCCTCGGGTTCCTGATCCCGGGTGAGACCGCGGTGGTGATCGGGGGCGTGACGGCCTACAGCGGTCACACCCAGCTCTGGGCGGTCCTGCTCATGGCGATCCTCGGAGCGGTGATCGGCGACGGGATCGGCTACGCCGTCGGCAAGCGCTGGGGCGACACGCTGCTAGCCCGCCTGCCGGAGCGGCTGATCAAGCCCGCCAGCATCCGCCAGAGCAAGGAGCTGATCCGACGCCTCGGGGGCAAGGCCGTCTTCGCCGGCCGCTTCGCCGCGGCGCTGCGCGCGCTCGTCCCCGGCCTGTGCGGCGTCTCCGAGATGCCCTACCGCACCTTCGCCCGGTGGAACCTGCTCGGCGGCTCGATCTGGGCCACGGGCTTCGTCCTTCTCGGCTACTTCGCCGGCGCCGGCTGGCACCGGGTCGAGCACTACGCCTCGCTGGCGAGCTGGCTCGCGGTCGGCGCCGGGGTCGTCGTGGTCATCGGCCTGGTCCTGCTCAAGCGCCGCGCGGAGAAGAAGGCCGAAGCCTGGCTGGACGAGGCGGCCGACGAAGCGGGGACCGAGGCCGAGGCGGGGACCGAGGCCGAGGCGGGGACCGAGAGCTCCGCCGTCTGAGGCTCGGCCACCCGAAAACTCGGCGGCCCGAGAGGCCTTCGTCCAGTACTGGATCTTGTCCAAAACCGAACGCTCTCCGGCCCCCTGCTACCCTCTCCCCTATGAGTGACCTGCTGGAACGGCTCCGGGATCGCGGATGGCGACTCACCGCGCAACGACGGGTCGTCGCACAGGTCCTGGACGGCGACCACGTCCACTACACCGCCGACGAGATCCATGCCCTCGCGGTGGAACTGCTTCCGGAGATCAGCCGGGCGACGGTCTACAACACCCTCGGTGAGCTCGTCACCCTGGGCGAGGTGCTGGAGGTCTCGACGGACGGCCGCGCCAAGCGGTACGACCCCAACGCCCGCCACGCGCACCAGCACCTCATCTGCGAGTCCTGCGGCACGATCCGCGACGTCCACCCGGCAGGCGACCCGCTCGGCTCCCTTCCGGACGCGGAGCGCTACGGCTTCGCCATCTCCGGCGTCGAGGTCACCTACCGCGGCCTCTGCCCCGACTGCGCCAAGGCCAGGGCCTGAGCCTCAGGGTTCACAGCTCACTGTCGACGGCTCACGGTTCCCAGCTCACGGTTCCCAGCTCACGGTTGACGACTCACGGTTCACAGCTCACGCCGAGAGCTCAGCGCTCAGCGCCTCCAGCAGGCGCTCCGCACGTTCCGTGACGCTCGCGGGCCCGAGCTCCGCCGCGCGGACACACCAGACCCGCGCCTCGCGCAGTTCACCCCGGCGTGCCGCGACCAGCGCGAGCCGGAGCGCGGCCCGCCCGTGACCGGCCTCCGCCGCGAGGGTGTACCAGCGCAGCGCCTCGGACTCCCCGCCCTCACGGGCCAGCAGCAGGCCGAGGTTGAACGCGCCGCTGCGGCTGCCGCCCTCAGCGGCGGCGCGATACCAGCGCTCCGCCTCCTCGGTCTCGCCGCGCTCCGCCGCACGGACGCCGATGCGCACCTGGGCGCGGCCGTGTCCGGCCTCGGCCGCCTTGCGATACCAGCGCTCCGGGTCCTCGCCGCGGCCCCCTGTCTCGTCCTCGCACCGCTCCAGCAGCACGGCGAGGCGGAACGCACCCTCGACCGAACCGCCGTCGGCAGCCAGCCGGTACCGGGCCGCCGCCGCGCCCAGATCACCGCGCCGCTCCTTCGCGACACCCAACTGCAGCGCCGCGTCGGCGTGGCCCCCGGCCGCCGCGCGGGCGTACCACTCCTGGGCCGAGTGCAGTTCGCCGCGCTCCGCGTGCAAAATGCCGAGGTTGTAGGCGGCGTCGACCGAACCCGCCTCGGCGGCCTTGCAGAACCACGGCTCGGCGCCGGGCGTGTCGCCGCGCTGGAGCAGCATCACCGCTAGCGCGTTGCTCGCCTCGCGGTGGCCCGCGTAGGCCGCGCGCCGGTACCACTGCTCGGCCATCGCCTCATGGCCGCGGGCCGCCGCCATGAGGCCGAGGTTGAAGGCCCCGTTGTGGTCCCCGGCGTCGAGGGCGGAGCGGTACCACTGCTGCGCCATCTCGGTCTCGCCCCACTCGTCGTGGAGCGCGCCGAGCGCGTTGGCCGCGGCACCGTCACCGGCCTCGGCGGCCTCACGCCACCAGTCGGCGGCCCCGACCGCGTCGCCCTGGTCGCGGAGCAGGAAGCCCAGCGCACAGGCCGCGCGCGCCTCCCCCGCCTGCGCCGCCTGCCGGTACCAGCGCGCAGCCTCCTCGCGCTCGCCCCGCGCCTCGAGCAGGTGGCCGAGGCGCAGCGACGCCGCGGTGTGGCTGCGGGCCGCGGCCTGCCGGTACCAGGGCTCGGCTCCGGCAGCGTCCCTTGCGCCCTCGCGCAGCCGACCGAGCCGGTAGGCGGCCTCGCGGTGGCCGACCTCGGCGGCCGTGCGGAACCAGCGCTCGGCGCGGACCGCGTCCTGCCGGTGCTCCAGTAGGTCGCCGAGGGCGTAGGCACCACCGGTGTGGCCCTGCTCGGCCGCCTGGAGCAGCCAGTACTCGGCGGCGGACTCGTCGCCGCGGTCGCGCAGGTGGAGCCCGAGGGCGTGCGCGGCGGGCGCACTGCCGGCGACGGCGGCCTCGCGCCACCATGTCCCGGCCTCGTCGCGGTGCCCGCGCTGGTGCAGCAGCACACCGAGGTTGTTGGCGCCGGCCCGCAGGCCGGCCGCGGCGGCGCGGCGCAGGTAGGGTTCGGCCGCCTCCAGGTCGCCCCGGCGCAGCAGCAGAGCGCCCAGCAGACTGGCCGCCGCGGCGTCACCGGCCTCCGCGGCCTCGCGGTAGCGCTGCTCCAGCGCCTCCCGCTCACGCGCCGCGAGCACCTCCTCGAAGCTCTCCGCGCCCGCCGCGCTCTCCCCGCCGACGTGGGCCTCTACCCTGGCGACACCCCTGGCGACACCGTCCAGGTCGGGCTCGATCACCGTCTCGTCGATCGCCGCGCCGTCGAGCATGGATCCGGCGAACGACGCCGCAGCAAGCGGGGTTCCGACGGAGGTGGGGGGCGACGGCACCGCGCCGAAGGCCGGTGGGGACTCAGTCAGGGCCGCGTCCGGTCTCGAGCCTTCGGAGTCGGACTGCGTCGGGTCGGCGAGCGGCTGACCGGACAGGGCCGTGCCGGTCAGCTGGGCGTCCTGGCCGCGCTGCAAAGGCAGCCGCCCCGCCTGCTCGGCCCCGGTCGGGCCTCCAGCCATTACCGACATGTCGACTCCCGCGTCCGCCGGGGATGCGGGCACCCCTGGTACGCAATCGCCCCTGTGGAGCTCATCGTCGCACCATCCGCAACCCGCGTACACCTGGTATACCGCAGCTTGTGAGGGTACTTCAGCGCTTTGTCGATATCGCGACAGATCTACCGTGCAACACCTGTGCGAGTGGTCGCCCCCAGCCTGGCTCCGACCTCCCGCGACCCCCATCTTCCCTTGCCGAGATCCGATAAGACCGCCCGTCAGATTCCCCACCCGTTCGGCTGCGTCCCGCGCGTGTCGGCGCACCGGAAGGCCGCGTCGAGCGTGAGCGGGACATCCCCTGACGTCCGACATGCGACAGGCCCGGTGCGTGTGCACCGGGCCTGTCTTCAGTAGCGGGGACAGGATTTGAACCTGCGACCTCTGGGTTATGAGCCCAGCGAGCTACCGAGCTGCTCCACCCCGCGTCGTTGTGCCTCTACTGTACGACGTCGCAGCCGATCAGAGCAAATCGATATAACCAGGGGCGATACCGAAGGCTCGGACAGCGAACCACGACAACACCACCCGACGCCGACTGGTCACGACGAAGGCCCGGTGCGTGCGCACCGGGCCTTCGTCCTTGAGTAGCGGGGACAGGATTTGAACCTGCGACCTCTGGGTTATGAGCCCAGCGAGCTACCGAGCTGCTCCACCCCGCGTCGTTGTGTCTCAACCCTAGCACGTGCTCAGAGGAGCTCTTCAACCGAGATAGCGGACGAGCAGCGGGTAGACCCCGCCCACCAGGCCCGAACAGAACAGCAGCAGCCCGAGGCCGGTCAGCGCCGGCAGCCAGCGGTGGCGCATCGGAACGGTCAGGAAGAGCAGCGCGCAGATGAGCGCGAGCCAGCACAGGACCGACTTCGCCTGGAGCCAGGCGCCCAGCTCGCGGGGGCCCAGCTGACCGGCGCGGCCCACGATCTCGAAGCGGTCCAGCCAGTACGCCGCCGCCTTCAGCGCCAGCAGTACGGCGCACAGCACCGACAGTTGAGCCCTCGCGGCGGCGGTGCTGCGTCTGCGCCGGTCCTGAAGCTGCAGTCCGCCGTACAGGTAGTGCACCGCACCGGCCGCCGCGAGCGAGGCGACCATCGCGGCGAAGCCGAAGTCGACCAGGAAGCGGTACCAGGGCACCGTCGTCAGATAGAACCCCGAGGGCCGGTGCAGGATCGGATCCCGCACTCCCCACTCGGCGCCGCGCACCGTCTCCTGCCACAGCTCCGCATGCGTCGCCGCAGCCGCCCCCGCGAGCACGCCGGGCACTCCGGCCACCGTCGCCAGCAGGACCGGTTTGCGTCCCGCGACGAGCTGACGGCACGGGTCCAGGCTCACCTGCTCGGGTGACATCACGCTCAGCGGTTGGCGCAGCCGGTGCGCGAGCCAGCAATTGCCGCCCACGAGCAGCGCCATGACGGAGCCGAAGACCAGGAAGAGGGTGAACTGGGCCCAGGTCGGTGCGACGAGCACCGCCAGGGCGCCGAGCATCAGGCCCGCCGAGATCGCCGAGGCCAGCGGCAGCACGCGCGGACGGCGCCGCGTCGGGCCGGGCGTCGGCATCTGGAATACCAAGGCGGGTCCTCGGGGAGCTCGTCATCGACTGGGCAGGTCGTCCCCGGCTCGGCGCGGTTCCAGGGACCGCTAGTCCAACTCCGACGACGATTATTTGAGTTCCCGCTTACATGTGAGGATATGGAGCATGTCCGACGCCACACCCCCCGCCGCCCGCCCGCTGACCCGCGCCGCACTCGAGATCGACGAGTACGTCGCCGGCCTCGGCTGGGACCAGCCCGCTCGCCTCTTCGCCCTGGTGGACACGGGCAAGCTCCTGGCGAACGAACCCGCCTTGGCCCGTCAGCTCGGCCTGGAGTCCGGCGCCGAGGGCGAGCTGACCCCGATCGAGCAGGAGGAGCTCCCGAGGGACGCCAAGCTCGACGAGTTCCTGGGCACCATCGCCTGGCCGGACGCGGTCGTCGGCTGCGCCCTGGTCGTCGAGCGGCTGATCCTCCCGCCCTCCGCCGAGTCGCAGCTGCCCAAGGGCAAGGGCGAGCGCGAACTGGCCGCCTTCGTCGCCAAGCACCCCGAGCGTCAGGAGGTCCGGATGACCGTCGCCGTACTGCGCGACGGGAGCCGGGAGTCCGCGCTGCGCCTGCGCGAGAAGGACTCCGCCCGCGAGGTGCTCACCGGCCCGGATCTGGTCCCCGGCCTCGCCGACGCACTGCTGACCACCTTCAGCTGACCGGCTCGGCCGTCAGCCGGATCGGCTGACGGCCGATCGCCCGCTCGGGCGATCGAGACTACTTGGCCGGTCGGAACTGCTTTGCCGGTCGGGATCTACTCGGCCGTTCGGGACTACTTGGCCGTTAGGGACTACTTGGCCGCGCAGGACGGCAGCGCCGCGGTGTTGCCCGAGCGGATGTCAGCGAGCGCCTGGAGCGCGCCGTTGAGGCTGGTCTCCTTGACGAGGGTGAGGCCGCTCGGCGTGGAGGAGGCCGCCTCGGCGCAGTTGTCGGCCGGGGTGAAGAAGTACTGCGCACCGGCGTCGCGGGCCGCGATCAGCTTCATGCTGATGCCGCCGATCGGCCCGACGTTCCCGTGCGCGTCGATGGTGCCGGTGCCGGCGATGAACTTTCCGCCGGTCAGGTTGGTGCCGTTGAGCTTGTCCACGATGCCGAGCGCGAACATCAGGCCGGCGCTCGGCCCGCCCACGTCACCCAAGTTGATCTGCACGTCGAACGGAAACGTGTGCTCGACGTCCGGCTGGATGCCGACCATGGCCTTGCCGGTGTCCGGGTTCTTCGCGGTGGTGATGGTCACCCTCTGCTCGACCGCCGCCTGCTGGGCCGGCGTCTGGGTGATGTCCGAGGTCTTCGCCTTGGGGATCACCGTGAAGACCACGTCCTGACCCGGCTGGTGCTTGGTGACCAGGGTGGACACCTGCTGGGGGTCGGTGACGCGGGTGCCGTCCACGGCGAGGATCACGTCACCGGCGTGCAACTTGCCCACCGAGGGGCTGCCCTCCACGACCGCGGCGACCACGACCTCCGCCTTGACCGGGTAGCCCAGACTGCCGAGCGCGGCCGCCTTGGCGCTGTCCTGCGAGGCAGAGAACTCCTCGGCGTTCTGCTGCTGGGCCTGCTGCTCGGTCTGGTTGTCGGGGTAGAGCGTGCTGTGCGGCACGATCGCCATGTCGCTCTTGACCCAGCCGATCAGTGCGGAGACCAGGCTCGGCTG
The DNA here is from genome assembly GCF_000787815.1 of Streptacidiphilus neutrinimicus. Lineage (GTDB taxonomy): Bacteria > Actinomycetota > Actinomycetes > Streptomycetales > Streptomycetaceae > Streptacidiphilus > Streptacidiphilus neutrinimicus. The sequence goes on along the minus strand of NZ_BBPO01000007.1, from coordinate 81,287 downwards.
GTAGTCCGCGCTGCTGACCTCGACCGTGGTCATGTTCAGGTTGCCCGTGGTCGGAAAGGTCGGGTGACCGGTGATGACGATGACCGGCTTGCCGTTCTGCTCACCCAGCGTGTTGTACGTCGGCCCGGGGCTCATCTCGGCGTAGGGCGCCGGCACCACGAGGGCGACGCAGAAGAGCGCTATGAGCATCAACGTGGCGGCGAGCATCGTCGCGGAGCGGCGTGGCATGGCACGACAGTACGGGACGCGCGCGCGGTCACGCCCGGCGGACTAGGCTTCCGGCCGGTCAGTCGTGCGTTCCATGGCCTCACGGAAGCGCTCGTAGCCCTGCACGGAATCCCGGTCGCCCGTCGAGCGGGTTCGGGAGGACCAGGTCACCCAGAGTGCGGCGAGCACACCACCCACCAGCGGAATGATCCACCAGGCGAGCACACCCATGTCGTTCTCCCAGATCATCGTGATATCAGCAGACTAGTCGCTGATCGGCACAACGATCACCGGGCCATGCCGGTCACGCACCCGATCCATACCCGTGCGGCGGACGGGCGAGACACATCGGCTCGCGGCACCCCTGATTCAGGTGGACCTCACCGGCCGCTCAACAGGCGGCGACCCACTCCTCGGTGCCGTCGCCGAAACGCTGGTGCTTCCAGATCGGCACCTCGTGCTTGATCGTGTCGATCAGGCGTCGGCAGGCCTCGAACGCCTCGCCACGGTGGGCGCAGGAGACCGCCACGATCACTGCGACATCGTTGATCTCCAGCAGTCCGACCCGGTGCACGGCGGCGAGCGCGAGAACCGGGAAATCCGCGCAGACCTTCTCCGCCACCTGGCGCAGTTCGGCCTCCGCGGTGGGGTGCGCGCTGTACTCCAGAGCGGTGACGCCCTTGCCGCCGTCGTGGTCACGGACCGTGCCGATGAAGACGTCGGTCCCGCCGGCGGCGTCGTGCTGCACCGCGGCGTAGACCTCGTCGAGCGACAGCGCGGTCTCACGGAGCGCGAGCAGGCGAATCGGGTCGTCGGCCGTCGTGTTGGGGCTCATGGCCTCCATGATGACGGATCGGAGGCGGGGCTCAAGAGTCGATTCCGCATCGTGACATCTGATTTCCGCCAAGGCCCCGCTATTCGCCCGCTGCCCCTTCTCGAGCCGTGACTCCGTCCCCTCGGGCTCAGACGCGTCGCCGCTTACGGGCCCGACGCACCAGCGCCGCCGTTCCCACCAGGGCCACCGTCGCTCCTGCCGCACCCAGGCTGGTCGCAGCGTCCTTGCCACTGAGGCGACGGCCGGCTACCGCGTGGTTCCCGGACACCTGCGCCAGCAGTTCCGCCAGCACGTCCTCGTTGCTGTGGCGCGGCCGCCATCCCGCCTCGTGCAGCCGGCTCCCCGAGACCACCCACGGATACATCGTGTAGGCCAGGTCCCCCGCCGGGGCCGGGGTCAGACCGAGCCGGTGCAGCCGGGCAGCCGTCCCGAGCGCGAGCGAGGCGGGCAGTTCCATCCGGCGGATGCCGGTGATCTGCTCGACCTCCTCCTGCTCCAGCCAGCCGTCGCAGCCCACGGTGACCTCGCCCTCGACGAAGCCGAGCGCCGCGTACTCCAGCGCCGTGGTCAGGTCGTCGACGTGGCAGAACTGCCAGCACGGCCGGGAGCCCGCCACCACGAGCAGGCGCGGCGCCTCGAAGTGCCGGGTCAGCACGGTGTCCACCCCGGGCCCGACCAGCACGGCCGGGCGCAGCACCGTCACCGAGAGCCCCGGGTGAACGTGCGGCGCCCTGCGGGCCAGGCGCTCGATCTCCAGCAGGTCGCCCACGAGTGTGGCCTCTTCGGTGGCCCGCAGCGGCGCGTCCTCGGCCATCGGGACCTCGTTGTCGGCCAGAGCCCCGTAGACCATCGCGGAAGTGCACAGCACCACCCGGTGCACCCCCGCGGCCGCCGCGGCGGTGATCACGGTCTGGGTGCCGCGCACGTTGTACGCCGACCGCGCCTTGGGATCCGACTCCATCCCGAGGTCGAGGGCGAGGTGGACCACCACGTCCACGCCGGCCAGCCGCTCGGCCACGGCGGGGTCCCGCACGTCGAGAACCCGCCACTGGACGCCCCGGGCCTCGCCGCGACGCTCGTCGATCGCCAGCACCCGCCGCACGCCCTGGGCCTCGGCCAGGCGGCGCACCAAGCGCTCGCCCATGCCAGAGGCCGCACCGGTGACGGCCACGACCAGGGGCGGTCCGGTGTACTCGGGTCGGCCCACCTCGGCCTCCTCCATACCCGCCGGACCCACCTGGTCACCGGTCAGCCGAGAGCGAACGTCCGAAGGCGGGGAACTCACCGGCTATCCTCCACGGTTAGTTTTGATGCGTACGTAAGTGTCACGTACCGGTCCATCCTGCCCGAGGCCAGGGCATGGCGGTGCACCCGGCACCCGCCGTGTTCCGGCGCCGGCCTATCAGATCGAGGCGACTCGTGAGCGACATCCCCTTCGGCTTCGGCCTTCCCCCCGAGGAGCCCGAGGAGGGCATGGAGGGGAAGCAGGGCGGCTCCGGCAGCCACGGCGGCTCAGGCAGCCACAATGACAAGGGCAGCGGCGGCGGCAGCGGCCAGGGCGGCGACGGCGGCTCAGGGAGCGGCGGCAGCGGCTCCGGGGGTGGCAGCGGCAGCTCGGGGAGCGGCGGCGGCCAGGGGGGCAGCGGCTCCGGAAGCGGCGGCTCAGGCGGTGGTGGCCAGGGCGGCAACCCGTTCGGATTCGGATTCCCCGGCTTTCCCGGTCTGCCAGGCGGCACGGGCGGCTCCGGCGACGCCGGTGACAACCCCTTCGCCGCCATCTTCGGCGGCTTGAACCCCAACGACCTCGGCGCCGCCTTCCAGCAGCTGGGCCAGATGCTCTCCTTCGACGGCGGGCCGGTCAACTGGGAGCTCGCCAAGAACATCGCCCGCCAGGCGGTCGTGCAGGGCAGCGAGGAGGCGGGGTCCAAGGACCGCTCTGTCGCGGAGTCGGAGCGGTCCGCCGTCTCCGAGTCGATGCGCCTCGCCGAGCTCTGGCTGGACTCGGCGACGGCGCTGCCCGCCGGCGCGGCCTCGGCGGTCGCGTGGAGCCGGGCGGAGTGGATCGAGGCCACCCTCCCGACCTGGCAGCAGCTTGTGGACCCGGTCGCCGAGCGGGTCGGCAACGCCATGGGCAGCGTGGTCCCCGAGGAGATGCAGGCCATGGCCGGCCCGCTGCTCGGTGTGATGCGCAGCATGGGCGGGGCCATGTTCGGCACCCAGATCGGCCAGGCGCTCGGCGCCCTGGCAGCCGAGGTGCTCGGCTCCAGTGACGTCGGCCTGCCGCTGGGCCCGGCCGGCAAGGCAGCGCTCCTGCCGCAGAACATCGAGCTGTTCGGCGAGGGGCTTTCCGTGCCCGCCGACGAGGTCCGCCTGTACCTCGCCCTGCGCGAGGCCGCGCACCAGCGCCTCTTCGCCCACGTGCCATGGCTGCGCCAGCACCTCTTCGGCGCCGTCGAGGCCTACGCGCGCGGCATCAAGGTCGACACCGCCCGCCTCGAGGACCTGGTCGGTCAGGTCGACCCGACGAACCCCGAGTCGCTGCAGGAGGCCCTCGGGGGCGGGCTGTTCCAGCCCGAGGACACCCCTGAGCAGAAGGCCGCGTTGGCCCGGCTGGAGACGGCCCTCGCGCTCGTCGAGGGCTGGGTGGACGCCGTGGTCCACGCCGCCGCCTCCCCGCACCTGCCGCACGCCGCCGCCCTGCGCGAGACCCTGCGTCGCCGGCGTGCGACGGGTGGCCCGGCCGAGCAGACCTTCGCCACACTGGTCGGCCTGGAGCTGCGCCCGCGCCGCCTCCGTGACGCCTCCCGCCTGTGGGCCTCGCTGGCCGACGCCCGCGGCACCGACGGCCGCGACGCCCTGTGGGGTCACCCGGACATGCTCCCCACCGCGGCAGACCTGGACGACCCGGACGGCTTCGTACATGGAGCCGCCGCCCCCGACCTCGCCGAGGGTGGGATCGACTTCTCCAAGCTCGACGAGATGCTCAACGAGGCGGCCGGGCGACGCCCCGGCGCCCCCGAGGCCGACACGCGCTCCGACTCCGATGCCGACTCCGGCGAAGAGAAGCCTTCGGCCGAAGGCACCTCCGCCGGCGAGTCCGACGAAGGGAAGCCGGGCGAGGAGGACGAGGGGAAGCCGGGTACCGAGCAGTGATCTCGCGCACCGAGACGATCTCCCTCTCCGCGCTCCACGCGGACGCCGTGAGGACGCTGAGCTCCTGGGAGGCGCCCGACCCCGAGCAGGACCTCCTGCGGCACGATTACCTGGCCCACCTCGACGCCCGCGCCGACGGGGTCTGGCGTAGCTGCCGTCCCGCCCACATCACCGCGAGCGCCCTGGTCGTCGACGCGGAGCATGGGCGGGTGCTGCTGACCCTGCACCCCAAGGTCGGCCGCTGGCTGCAGCTGGGCGGTCACTGCGAGCCGGAGGACACGACCCTGGCCGCTGCCGCCCTGCGCGAGGCCCGGGAGGAGTCCGGCATTTCCGAGGGCCTGGCCCTGGTCGGGGAGGGGCCCGCCAAGCTGGACCGCCACGCGGTGCGCTGCGCCGGCAAGGACCAGCCCGAGAACACGCACCTGGACGTCCAGTACCTGATCGTCGCCCCGGCCGACGCGGTGGCCCAGATCAGCGAGGAGTCCCTGGACCTGCGCTGGTTTCCGTGGGACGGGCTGCCGACGGACACCGACGCCTCCGTCCGGCGGCTGACGGAGCTGGCCAGGATCACGCTGAGCTGATGCGGGCTGACGTGACGTGGGCTGACGTGACGTGGGCCGGCCCGACTCGAGACGCGTTGACTCGAGCCGTGCAGCTCGCTCGGGCCGTGCCGACTCCGGCTGCCCTGACGCGGCCGGGCTGAGAGGCCCGGCCCGCAGAGCCCGGGCGAGGGCGGACGAGGCGGGGACGCCGAAGGCGCCCTGACTGCTCGATGTGCGCGGCCTCAGTGGCTCTCGCGCTGCGCAGGCAGCCGGGCGGCGACGACTCCCTCCAGGTAGCCCCGCGCCCGTTCGGTGCGGGGATACGCCTCCAGCAGGGCCCAGAACCGGCTCCCGTGGTCCGGCTCCAGGAGGTGGGCGAGCTCGTGCAGCAGCACGTAGTCGACCACGTATTCGGGCATGCCCTGCAGCCGGTGGGAGAGGCGTATCGTCCCCTCCGACGGGGTGCAGGAGCCCCAGCGGGTGTTCTGGTTGGTGACCCAGCGGACGCTCCGCGGCTTGGCCCGGCCACCCAGGTACTTCCTGGACAGCTCACAGGCGCGCGCCGCCAGCTCGTCGTCACCGCGGATCTGCCGACTCTCCCGGGCGTCGAGCCGATCCAGCATCCGCTCCACCCAGCGCTTCTCCTCGGCCGCGGACATGCGGTCGGGGATCAGCACGACGGTGCGCCCGTCCTCGCGATAGGCGGACACCGTGCGGCTGCGGCGGGCGCTTCTGCGCACCTCGACGTTCTGCGCCGACAACCGGCTCTGGGTTGTTGCCAGAGCAGGCCTGCGCGGCGCAGCAGGACGGTGCTCCGGTCCAGCAGCCACGTCGAAGACGCTACCTGCCGGGACCGACAAAAGTCCCCACCCATTGGCTGAATTTCTCCCTTCGGGTGGTCGTCGCGACGGTGGGAATAGGGCGGATTCGCGCCAAAGTCGGACCAACTCACAGCGGATTTGAGCGATCATCAGACCATATCCACAGCCCTGTGGATAACTTTGCGCATGTTTTCCGCCTCAGGTGCATGCTGAGCGCGTCAGATCCGGCAGGACCCCCGCTCGGAACGGAGACGTCGATGCGCCCCTGTCTCAAGCCCGCTCTGCACCGCGCCTGGCGCGACCGGGAGACGCTGCAGTTCGGCCTCGACTCCCGGCACGGCGGCACGGTGGCGGCCGCGCCCGACGAGGTGCGGTTCCTGGACCTGCTGGACGGCACGAGGGAACTGGCCGCGCTGCCGGGCGAGGCGGCTCGCCTGGGCATCGGCCCCGAGCGCGTCGACGAGCTGCTGGAGGAGCTGCTCGCCTGCGACGCCCTCGACGACAGCGCCGCCCACCGGCCGCTGCTGGCCCTTCCGCCCGAAGAGCGGGCGAGGCTGGCACCGGATCTGGCCGCCCTCTCGCTCGCCCGGCCCGGTCCCGGCGCGGCGCCAGCCGCTCTGCTCGCCCGCCGGGAGGTCCGGGTCGAGGTGCGCGGGGCCGGGCGGGTCGGGGCGGCGGTCGCCTCGCTGCTCGCAGCAGCCGGGGTGGGGAGGGTCCGCGTGCGCGACGCGGGCCGAGTACGGCCCGAGGACGCCTCGCCGGCGGGGCTGCGCCCCGACGACACTGGCCGGCTGCGGACCGACGCGGCCAAGGCGGCCGTCCGCCGCGCAGCGCCCTGGCGGCCCGACGAGACGGCCGCCGCCCAGGGGCTCCCCGATCTCGTCGTGGTGGCGCCGCGCGGCCTGCCCGATCCGGAGCTCGGGCAGGCGCTGGTGCAGGCCGGGCTCCCCCACCTGTACGCGGGTGTGGTGGAGACGACCGGTTCGGTGGGGCCGCTGGTCCTGCCAGGCAACAGCCCGTGCGGGCGCTGCCTGTCCTGCCGACGCGCCGAGCAGGACCCGAGCTGGCCGCTGCTCCTGGCTCAGCACTGCAGCGGCCGGCCCGCGCCGGGCGCCTGCGACGCCACCCTGGCGGCCACGGTCGCGTCCACCGCGGCGCTGCACGCGCTGATCTACCTGGACGGTGCGGCACCGCCTAGCCTGGGCGGGTGGGTCGACATCTCCATGGTCGACGGCTCGATGCGCCGCCGGTCGCTGGAGGCGCACCCCGATTGCGGCTGCTGCTGGCAACCCGGGGCAGAATGAGCTCAGCCGCACGCACCACACACGCACCGGACGAGGATCCGCCCGGGCCCACGGCCCGAAGCGCGTCCACGGAGCAGGGAGGCATCCGTGAGCGATCTTCCACGCAAGGCAGTGACCCGCACGGCGAAACTCGCTGCCCTGCCGCTGGGGATAGCCGGACGCGCCACTCTCGGCCTCGGCAAGCGCATCGGCGGCCGGCCCGCTGACGAGGTGGCGGCAGAGCTGCAGCAGCGCACCGCCGACCAACTGTTCAAGGTGCTCGGCGAACTCAAGGGCGGAGCCATGAAGTTCGGACAGGCGCTGTCCGTGTTCGAGGCCGCCCTGCCGGAGGAGGTGGCGGGCCCGTACCGGGCGGCCCTCACCAAGCTCCAGGAGGCCGCGCCGCCGATGCCTGCCGCCTCCGTGCACAGCGCCCTGGCCGAGCGGCTCGGGCCCGACTGGCCGGATCTGTTCGTCTCCTTCGAGGACAAGCCGGCTGCGGCCGCTTCGATCGGCCAGGTCCACCGGGCGGTCTGGCACGACGGACGCGAGGTGGCCGTCAAGGTCCAGTATCCGGGTGCGGGCGACGCCCTGCTCTCGGACCTCACCCAGCTGAGCCGAGTGGCCAGGCTGATCGGCCCGCTGATCCCGGGCCTGGACGTCAAGCCGCTGATCGCGGAGCTGCGCAACCGCATCACGGAGGAACTCGACTACGCGCTGGAGGCCGAGTCCCAGGACATCCACGCCGAGGAATTCGCCGACGACCCGGAGATCAGAGTTCCGGCGGTGGTGCACCACGGCGACCAGGTCCTGGTCACCGAGTGGCTGGAGGGCGTCCCGCTCTCGGAGATCATCGCCTCCGGCACACAGGAGCAGCGGGACCGGGCGGGCCGGCTGCTGGCCCGTTTCCTCTTCGCGGGACCGGCCCGCACCGGGCTGCTCCACGCGGATCCGCACCCCGGCAACTTCCGCCTGCTGGTCGACGACGGCCCGGCGGAGGGCTGGCAGTTGGGCGTCCTCGACTTCGGCACCGTCGACCGACTTCCCGAGGGGCTGCCGCTGCCGATAGGGACGGCGCTGCGCCTGGCGCTGCAGGGCGATGCCAACGGGGTCCTGGAGATGCTGCGGCAGGAGGGCTTCGTCAAGCCGACCATCGAGCTGGACGCGGACGCAGTGCTCGATTACGTGTTGCCGATCATCGAGCCGGCGGCCGTCGACGAGTTCCGGTTCACCCGCAGTTGGATGCGGGCCCAGGCGGCGCGGGTTGGGGACCCCCGCTCGCCCGCCTACGCGCTGGGGCGCCAGCTCAACCTGCCCCCGTCGTACCTGCTGATCCACCGGGTGACGCTCAGCACCATCGGGGTGCTGTGCCAGTTGGACGCCACCGCCCCCTTCCGTGACGAGCTGCTCGCGTGGCTGCCCGGCTTCGCCGACGAGGAAGCCCTCGCCTGAGGCTCTCCGGACCGGCTGCGGCCAGCCGGAAAGCCCTCGGGCCCGCCTCCCGAGGGGAGGCGGGCCCGATCACTGTTCAAACGGATCTGCGTACGGTGACGCCGGTTCGGTTCCGCTGTTCGGTTCCGCTGTTCGGCTCTGACGTGCTGACGTGTCGTCGGCTCAGAGGACGACGGCGGCGAGCGCGCGCCGGGCGCGCAGCGAGGCGCGCTCGGCGCGGCGCCTCAACTGCAGGGCGCGCAGCAATCGTTCGCGCTCGGCCTCCTGCATTCGCTCTTGCATGTGGACACGGGCCAGGGCTTCGGGCATGAGTTGCATGGTGAGGGTCCTGTTCTGGGAAGTCTCGGTGTGCAGCGCGGGGCGGGGACGTTCGTCGGCGGGACGGTTCATCGGAGGGACCTGCTTGTCGTCGAGAGGGTTCGGATCGATCACCGGATCGGCGATCTCGCGGATGGAGCTGCGCAGCGCGCTTTCGGCGGTCACGCCATGACCTCGGACTTGCGCGGGCGACCACGCGGCCGCTTCCGGGCCACGACGACACCCTGGACGAAGAGCTCCCCACCCCAGACGCCCCAGGGCTCGCGGCGCTCGAGCGCGCCGGTCAGGCAGGCGTCCTTGACAGGGCAGGTGCCGCAGAGGGACTTGGCGTACTCCACGTCCGCGGGGGTCTCGGCGAAGAAGACCTCGGGGTCGAGGGAGCGGCAGGGGATCGGGACGCCGAGCGTGTCGGCCTCCTCGAACGCGGTGAGCTGCATCAGAGAAACCTCCGGAGGGTGGGAGTCGTCGAAGTGGTCGGCCATGGATGCGGACGGGGCGTGCGGGGTGGTCACCGGTGACACGGTCGCGTCGTCTTCCTGTCTGAGTCGGTGTGCTCGATTGGGTTCTGTCGTGCCTGTGGGCAAACAGAAGGGCCGCGGATCCCGATTCGGGTTCCGCGGCCCTGGAAAGCCGACCTGATGCAGGCTCAGGTTCGTTCTATCCCAGGGTCGGGTCCGCGGAGGGCCCGGATCGTCATCGCCGCTGCGGCGATCTTCTGCGTGTGGAGCTGGTGCTGCTGGGACTGCTGCTTCGCGGAGCTTCCGGCACCCGCCGCGTCGCCATAACCGCCAGGGGCGGCCATGATCGCTACGGGTGCCGACAGCGGTCGCTCGAGACGACGGGCATCCCACGCGCCGAAGCCATTGCCGGCCAGGGCGGCAGTGGTGGCATCCACGACAGCGCCTTCGGTGGCGACGCGCACACGGGTGGCGTCGACAAGGGCACCGGCGAGGGACAGACCACTGGCCTTGACACAGGGCAGGGCAACGCTGCGCATACCGAAGTCAGCGGCGGTCACCGTCTGGCCAGCCAGTTTCGTCATGGTGATCACAATGTCCGCCTCCCTTCGGCGCGCTCGGGGTCCGCTGGCGTCGCGGGCCCGTAGATGGTCACTTCTTTCAAGCTTGCAGCACAGCCCGAGGGCTGTACAGCACACAGCAGTAACGCCCGCTCCAGGTAGTGCCTGAGTGGGCTCGGCCTCGTTTCCTCGACCGTGCTCGGCACGCTAGTAGGGTCCGCACTGCGCGCGCAAACTATTTTTCCGGCGAGTCTTCGACCGGCGTCGTCGCAGGTGCCGGGTCGCCCCAGAGGTCCGAGATGTCCCCCTGATCGCCCTGCTCGGCGTCGCCCCCGGACCGGGTTCCCGCACCCGCGTCGAGCTTCGCCTCGACCCCGGACGGATCGGCCCCGGCGCACAAGGACAGCACCGCCTCGCCGTACTTGTCCAGCTTGGCCCGGCCCACGCCGGAGATCTGGCCGAGGTCCGGGAGCGAGCCCGGCTGCTGCTCGGCGATGGCGATGAGCGTGGCGTCGGTGAAGACGCAGTAGCCCGGCAGGCCCTGCTCCTTGGCCGTGCGACCGCGCCAGTCCCGCAGGCGCTCGTACAGACCCTCGTCGAGCGTGGAGGGGCAGTCCTCGCAGCGCCGCAGCTTCCGCTCGACGGCCTCGGTGAGCACCCGGCCACAGACGCGGCACTTGATCGGCGAGCGGCTCCGCGAGGCACGCCCGCCCTGCCCGCCCTGACCGCCCGCGCCGCCCCGGCCGCCGCCCGTGGCGCGCAGCGCGGAGCCCGGCCGCAGGCCGTCGAGAAAACGGGAGGGGCTGCGCGAAGCGCGACCGCCGGGGGAACGGGCCAATGCCCAGGACAATCCCAGGTGCACCCGAGCCCGGGTGACGCCGACATAGAGCAGCCGCCGCTCCTCCTCGATCTGCTCGTCCGTTTTGGCGTAGGTGATCGGCATCATGCCCTCGGTCAGACCGACCAGGAAGACGGCGTCCCACTCAAGGCCCTTGGCCGAGTGGAGCGAGGCGAGGGTGACGCCCTCGACGGCCGGGGCGTGCTGGGCCGCCGCACGGGCGTCCAGCTCGGCGACGTAGGCCGCGAGGTTGGCCGGCTGCTGTGCGGCGTGCTGCGCCGCTTCGAAGTCCTCGGACAGGCGCACCAAGGCGGCGAGCGACTCCCAGCGCTCGCGCACCGCTCCCGACCCCGCCGGGGGCTGGGGGGTGAAGCCCCGAGTGGACAGCACGGCCCGCACCTGGTCGGCGAGCCGCTCGGGGGTCTCCTCCAGCAGCGGGTCGACCGGGCCCCCGCCCGCACGGGCGGCGCCGCGCAGCAGCAAGCCGGCCTCACGGACCTCGGGACGCTCGAAGAAGCGCTCCGCGCCGCGGAGCTGGTAGGGGACGCCCTGGTCGGCCAGGGCCTGCTCGTAGACCTCGGACTGCGCGTTGACGCGGAACAGCACCGCGATCTCGCTGGCGCGGACGCCCGAGTCGAGCAGGGCCCGGATCCGCTTGGCCGTGCCCTCGGCCTCGGCGGGCTCGTCCGGGTACTCCAGGTAGACCGGCTCCGGGCCGGTGTCGCGCTGGGAGACCAGCTCCAGGCGGTGCTGGGCCGCCTGGCCGCGCGCCTGTGCGAGCAGGCCGTTGGCGAGGTGCACCACCTGGGGGGTGGAGCGGTAGTCCCGCACGAGCTTGATCACGGTCGCGTCGGGATGCCGCGTGCGGAAGCCCAGCAGGTACTCCGGCGTGGCGCCCGTGAACGAGTAGATCGTCTGGCTGGCGTCCCCCACCACGCACAGGCTCGAGCGCGGGCCGAGCCACAGGTCCAGCAGACGCTGCTGGAGCGGCGAGACGTCCTGGTACTCGTCGACGACGAAGTGCTGGTACTGGGCCCGGACCTGCTCGGCGACCTCGGGCCGGTCGTCCAGCACGCCGACGGCGAGAAGCAGGACATCCTCGAAGTCGATCACGCCCCGGTCGCGCTTCAGCTCCTCGTAGACCTTGTAGACCTGCCGGATCTCGGCCGGGTCCCGCGGCGTCTCCCGGCCGGACTTGGCCGCGGCCGCCGGGTAGTCCTCCGGCACGGTCTGGGTGACCTTGGCCCACTCGATCTCGGCGGTCAGATCGCGCAGCTCGGTGCGCTCCAGGCGGATCCGGCAGCGGCCCGCGGCCTCGGCCACCAGCTGCACCTTGCGCTCCAGCAGACGCGGCAGCTCGCCGCCGATCACCCGCGGCCAGAAGTACTGGAGCTGGCGCAGCGCGGCCGCGTGAAAGGTGCGCGCCTGCACGCCCTCCACGCCGAGCTGGCGCAGCCGGCCGCGCATCTCCCCCGCCGCGCGCGCCGTGAACGTCACCGCGAGGACCCGCTGCGGCTGCATCACGCCGCTGCGCACGCCGTAGGCGATCCGGTGGGTGATGGCGCGTGTCTTGCCCGTCCCCGCGCCCGCGAGGACGCAGACGGGCCCGTGCAGCGCCGTGGCGACGGCGCGCTGTTCCGGGTCGAGCCCGGCGAGCACGGCGTCGGCGTCGCGGCGCCCGCCCGGATCGGCCTCGTGGGAACCTGCGAAGGACGGCAGCGTGCCGGGGAGCTCTACCTGCATGCCGCCCATCCTCTCAAGCCGCAGCGACAACCAGAGCCACGTTGTCCACAGGGCCGGTCACCTGATACGACGGACCGGCCCGGACGAGGGGCGCGGGGAATGTCGCCCCGTGCGGCCGCGTTGGGCCTACCGGCAACGCAAACGCCGGGCCCGACCCAAGAGGAGCGATACGGATGTCCGCCAAAGTCACGATGTACAGCACGACCTGGTGCGGGTACTGCCAGCGGCTGAAGTCGCAGCTCACCCGTGAGGGCATCGAGTACACCGAGATCAACATCGAGCAGGACCCGGCGTCCGCCGCCTTCGTCGAGAAGGTCAACAACGGCAACCAGACGGTGCCGACCGTGCTGGCGCTCTCCTCCACCGGCGCGGAGACGGTGATGACCAACCCGTCCCTCGCGCAGGTCAAGGCCGCCCTGGCCTGACCCCGACCGCATGGTGACCGGCCCCGGGCGTGTGCCCGGGGCCGGTCATCTCTGCGTCTGCGCCGGAACCCGACCCGAGGACGCGACGGGCTCCGCGGAGCCGAGCGTGTAGACCAACCGGTTCCGATCCGCGCAGTACCGGGTCTCGGTGACCCGCACCGGACCTGACTGCGTGAGGCCGGTGCGCAACTGGACAAGCAACGGCACGCCCGGCCCGGCCTGGAACCAGCGGGCCTCGTCGGGGTTGGGCATTCGGGCGCACAACTCGTCCACACAGCCCGTCTCGGCGTGACCGGCCTCCGCGAGCGCGGCCTCGTCGCCGCCGGGCACCGGGTCCGGATCCATGAGCGCGGTCGCGGCGGCGAGCCGGACGGGGTAGTGGCTCTCCTCGACCGACCACGGTTCGCCGTCCAGATAGCGCAGCACCCGCCGGAGCACCACGGCCTCCGCCGGGGCGAGCCGGAGGCGTTCGGTGATGTCAGTGGTGGCTCTTACGATCAGCATCTGAAAGTCGGATGTCAATTTCCGACCGGCCGCCCGGGCTTCTTCCGCATATACGGAGGAAGCAGCGCCAAGGGGGGTTCCTGGAACGGCGACGGTCGGTGCACGATAGGCGTGATGATCGACGACGGTGTGGTCCTTGAGATAGGTCCCTTTTCCCTGGACTCGGACCAGAAGTCCCTCATTGACGAGAACATCAACAGCAAGTCGGACAGTATTACGAGCGACCCCGTACTGGGTCTCCAACTCCCCTTCCACCGGCAACGGCACGCCGCCCTGCCACTCCCCGTCCATGATCCGGCGCCGCAGGTCCGCGGCCAGCCGCTGATATTTAGGGGCCTGGCCCGCCCCTCGGGAAATGTTCACCCCGAGAATGTAGCCATTGCACTTGCGCGGGCTCAGGGAAACGAGCCAACATCGGTCAAGGCTGGCTCAATCCGGATTATCCCAACTACTTGCGTGCCCTCATGATCCTGCCCTGGAGGCATGAACGATGAACGACCGGAGAGCCTGGGCGGCTGTCGCCTCCTTCCCGCCCCACCCGCGCAACGTCCGGCACGCCCGCCGGATCACCCGCACCGCATTGGCGGCATGGGGCGCGACCGATCTCGTCGACAGCGCCGAGATGATCGTCTCCGAACTGGTCACCAATGCCATGCGCTACGGGAGCGGCCCGGTCGACCTCACGCTCGCTCTGACCGACTCGGGCCTGCGCGTCTCGGTGACGGACGAGGGCACGACGCTCCCGTCGGCGCGCGAGGCCGGAGAGGACGCGCTGGGTGGCCGGGGCCTGCAGATCGTCCGGCTGCTGGCCGAGAGCTGGGACGTGGTGGTCCGCCTCACCGGCAAGACGGTCACCTGCGTGCTCGCCCTCGACGCGAAGAGCCTGGAGGACGCCGCGACCGAGCACACCGCGGGACAGCCCGCAGCGGCGTCCACCGGTGCAAGTGCAGGGGTCACCCCCGCCATCACGCTTTCGAGCGAAGCTGGCGCGTGACCGCGGCCCCGGGCGCGCGCCTCTGACCGAGAGCGGCCCCATGCGGCCGCGCAGCCCGGGGCGGGCCGACCTGCGGCGGCTCCCGCATGCAGGGCGGGCTGGGGGAACGGGCCGGACCGTCAGACTGGCAGCGCCCCGCGAACATGCGGCCGAAGCGCGGCCGCCACGCTGTCCCGGCGTCAGCAGCGGCCCGGCCACAGGGAGCGGGCCGGACCGCGCCACGGGGCCGAGCAGCCCGAGGCATGCGCGCACGAGCCGCCGCCCGCGGGCCCAGGGCGCCCGCGCCGGACCGCTCGCTCCCGTGCCGGGATCGGGCGCGCGCTGGGCGTCGGGCCGCCGTCACGTGGTCGGCCCGGCGCCCCGGGATCAGCCCAGCGCCAGGGCCGCAGCCCGGGTGACGGCCGCAGCCCGGCGTTACGGCGGCAACCCACGCTGCGGGGTCGGCCCGACGTTACGGCGGCGCCCCCCCCGCCCGGGGGGGCCC
>NZ_BBPO01000007.1:63296-66524 GCF_000787815.1 Streptacidiphilus neutrinimicus | reverse complement strand
CGGCCCGACGTTACGGCGGCAGCCCCCGCTGCCGGGTCGGCCCGACGTTACGGGGTCGACTCGGGGAGGGGGCCGCCGTACCAGAGTTCGACGAGGCGGCGGGCGATGGAGATGCCCGACGGAGGGAGGGTGGTCCCGGCGGCCATCCCGGCGGCGAGCTCCTCGCGGGAGAACCAGCGCGCCTCGTCGAGCTCCTCGCCGTCGACGTGGATGTCCGCGCTGCCGTCACGGGAATCGACCTTGGCGGTGAAGCCGAGCATCAGGCTGGCCGGGAAGGGCCACGGTTGGGAGGCGACGTACTCGACCGAGTCGAGGTCGACGCGGACGCCGGCCTCCTCCGCGACCTCGCGGGCCACCGCCTGTTCCAGGGACTCGCCGGGCTCCACGAAGCCGGCCAGCGTGGAGTAGCGGCCCTCGGGCCACAGGGCCTGGCGGCCGAGCAGGGCGCGGTCCTGCTCGTCGGTGACGAGCATGATGACCGCGCCGTCGGTACGCGGGTAGTGCTCGCGCCCGCAGGAGGTGCAGCGGCGGACGTGCCCCGCCGCCGCAACGTCGGTGGCGTGTCCGCACTGGGAGCAGAAGCGGTGCGAGCGGTGCCAGTTCTCCAGCGCCGCGGCGTGGACGAGCAGGCCGGAGTCGCGCGGGCCGAGCAGGCCGCCCACCTCCCGCAGGCCGGCCGGGCGCTCCGGGCCGTCGAGGCGGCCGGGCAGTTGGGCGCAGGCCACCGCGAAATACGCGACGCCCTGCTCGTCGCAGCCGAGGAAGAAGCGCTCGCCCTCGTCGGGGGCGTCGAAGGTGCTGAGCAGCACCAGGTCCGTGCCGCTCTCGGTGTCGACGACGAAGGCCTTGCCCTCCGAAACCGCCAGCACCCGGGTGTTCGGGTGGCTCCAGGCCGCGGCGAGCCACGGCTCGTCCAGGCGACGCTCGGCGGCGCGGTCCACGCCCGCGCGCGCCAGCGGAAGTGTGCGGACGAATTGCTGCTGAACCGTCACGGTTCCCTCCCCCTTGATCAGTTGCCCGCAGACGCGGTGTCGGGTCCGTCGCCGTCGCCCGGGACGGACCCGCCGCCGGATCGGCCGCCCGACCCGTCGCCGGACCGGTCCCAGCCGGTGGCCAGCTCGGACCACAGGTAGGCCGACGTCTCCACGCCCTTGACCAGCAGGTCGAGCTCGACCTTCTCGTTGATCGAGTGCCAGCCGTCGGACGGCACCGAGATGCCCAGGAAGAGCACCGGTGCCCCGAGCACGTCCTGGAGGTCGGCGGCGGGTCCGGAGCCGCCCTCGCGGGTGAACAGGATCTTCTGCCCGAAGGCCCGCCCCATCGCCCGGGTGAGCGACTGGAGGGCCGGGTGGTCGAGCGGCGTCAGACAGGGGCGGGTGGCGCCACGAAAGACGACCTCGTGGCGGATGCCGGGCGTCACCTGGCGCCCGACCCAGTCGGCCACCGCCTGCTGCACCTTCTCGGCGTCCTGGCCGGCCACCAGCCGGAAGGAGAGCTTGAGGTGCGCCTCGGCCGGGACGATGGTCTTGCCGCCGGGGCCGGTGTAGCCGCCCCAGATGCCGTTGACCTCGGCGGTCGGGCGGGCCCAGATGCGCTCCAGGGTGGTGAAGCCCGCCTCGCCCTGGGTGCCGCGCGACTTGGCGACGCGCAGCCACGCGTCCTCGTCGAACGGCAGCTCGGCGAAGAGCTCCCGCTCGCGCTCGGTCAGTTCGAGCACGCCGTCGTAGAAGCCGGGGACGGCGACCCTGCGGTCCGCGTCGTGCAGGGCTGCGACGAGCCGCGCGGCCTCGTCGGCGGGGTTGGGGACCGCGCCGCCGAAGGAGCCGGAGTGGATGTCGGTGTCCGGGCCGTAGAGGCTGACCTCGGCGTCGGCGAGACCTCGCATGCCCGTGCAGACGGTCGGCGTGGAGGCGGCCCACATGCCCGTGTCCGAGACGATCACCACGTCGGCGGTCAGGCGCTCCGACTGACGGCGGATGAGGTCGAGGAAGTTCGTCGACCCCGACTCCTCCTCGCCCTCGACCAGCAGCTTGAGGTTGACGGCCGGGCTGGTGCGGCCGGTCGCGGCGAGATGTGCGCGCACGCCGAGCGTGTGGAAGAAGACCTGGCCCTTGTCGTCCGCGGCGCCGCGCGCGTACATCCGCCCGTCGACGACGGCCGGCTCGAAGGGGTCGGTGGCCCATCCGTCCTCCCGGGCGGCGGGCTGGACGTCGTGGTGGCCGTAGACCAGGACGGTCGGAGCCCCGGCGTCGCCCGAGGGCCACTCCGCGAAGACGGCGGGCAGGCCGTCGTTCTCCGTCTCCCACACCTCCGCGACCGGGAAGCCGGTCTCCCGGAGCTTGGCGGCCAACCACTCCGCGGACCTGCGCACGTCCGCCGTCCGGCCCGGGTCGGCGGAGACGGAGGGGATGCGCAGCCACTCGGCGAGATCGTCGAGGAAGGCGGGACGGTGCTGGTCGATGTAGGCGCGGACGACGCTGTCCGGGGCTTCGGCAGAGCTCATGGCACGACTCTAGTTCGAAGCGGCGCCCGCCCGGCAAGCGCGTTTGATCACAACGACCTCCCTGACGCGCCACCCGAGCGGCACCCTCCGGAGCGCGCACGCCGGAGCGCTCGCGTGCCGCGCGCGACCAGCGAGTGTGCCGGCGGGGCCGACCGAGCACCCCCCGCCGTTCCTGTGCCCCGGCCCGACTGGCGTAGGTTCGTCCCGTGAGCCAGCTGCGCGTCGCGACTTTCAACCTCCTGCACGGCCAGCCCATGGACCGCAACGGCAGACCGCTTTCGGCCGACCACGGGCCGGGCGACGTACCGGAAGCGCCGCTCGCGGACGCGATCGCCGCTCTCGACGCGGACGTGCTCGCGCTCCAGGAGGTCGACCGGTTCCAGGAACGCTCCGGACGCATCGACCAGGCCGCCGTCGGCGCGAAGGCGCTGAGGGCTCGCGACTACCGCTTCGCCGCCGCCGTCGTGGGGCGCCCGGCCCCCGTCGCCGGCTGGGTGCACGCGCCCGACGCGACCACGCTCCGCGTCTACGGCCCCGACGACGCGGGACGCGACGCGGACCAGCCCGCCTACGGGACCGCGCTGCTCACCCGCCTCCCCGTGCTGCACTGGCGAGCCCGGCGGTTCCCCCCGGCGCCGTTCGGCCTGCCGCTGCGCGTGGCGGGGCGCCGCGGACTCACCCCAGTCCCTGACGAGCCGCGCGCGGCGCTCGCCGCCGTGCTGGAC
>NZ_BBPO01000007.1:36381-63071 GCF_000787815.1 Streptacidiphilus neutrinimicus | reverse complement strand
CCCCAGTCCCTGACGAGCCGCGCGCGGCGCTCGCCGCCGTGCTGGACGGGCCCGCCGGTCCGTTCACGGTGGTCGCCGCGCACCTGTCCTTCGTGCCGGGCTGGAACATGGGCCAGCTCGCGGGCGTGCGCCGGTGGATCGCGGACCTGCCGCCGCCTTACCTGCTGCTCGGGGACTTCAACCTGATCGGCCCGGTCCCGCGCACGGTGCTGGGCGGGGCCGCGGTGGTGGACCGCGGCCGCCTGCCGCTGCGGCCGAGGCCCCGCCGACCGCGCCGGGCCGCATCGCCCCGCGGCCAGCTGCAGGGCTGGCGCGATCTGGCGCGCACCCCCACCTACCCCGCGCACCGGCCCGCCGTGCAGTTCGACCACGTGCTGACGGTCGGCGTCCCGCGGACCGCCGTGCAGCGCGTCGAGACGCCGAGGACCGGGGTGTCCGACCACCGGCCGCTGCTCGTGGAGCTTTCGCTGCGCGGTTGACGTCCTGCCGCCGAACGGCCGTGGCCGCGAGCAGAAGCTGCCGGCAGCCGCCTGCCCCCGCTACTCGCGCTACTCGCGCGAGTCCCTGCGGTCCAGAAGCGGGAGCTGGTCGGCCTGGGTGGTGGAGACGCGGGGGTGGACCACGGAGCGGTTGGGTGCGACCGCGCCCGTCGTGGGGAGCGGGGCGTACTGCAGGAGCAGCATCGCCGCGTCGTCGCCGAGCTGGTGGCCGACGTGGCGGCGGACGTCCTCGTGGATCCGCTCCAGGACGAGAGCGGGGGTGTCCGCCGTCGCACAGTCGGGGACGCGCTCGGCGAGCGGGTAGAAGACGCCCCAGCTGTTGCGGGCCTCGATGACGCCGTCGGTGTACAGGAGCAGCCGGTCGTCCTCGTGCAGCGGCAGACGCAGGATCGGCGGGTGGACGTCCTCCGGCTCCAGCACGCCCAGCGGCGGCACGTTGGACGGCGGGTCGAGGAAACGGACCGGGGTGCCCCGGCGCAGCAGCAGCGGTGCCGGGTGGCCGCAGTTGACGATCTCCACGACCGCGTCGGCGCCGACGCCGACCAGGACCAGGGTGACGAACTCCTCGTCGCTGCCCTCGTGCTCGGCGCCGTTCTCGTGCAGGGCCCGGCCGAGGCTGTCCGCGAGCCAGGCGGCGACCTTGTCCAGCGCCTGTTCCTGGTGGGCGGCCTCGCGGAACGCGCCGAGGATCGCCGCGGCGGTCTCGACCGCCGCGAGCCCCTTGCCGCGGACGTCGCCGATGACGGCCCGGACGCCGTACCGGGTCTGCACCACCTCGTAGAGGTCGCCGCCGATGCGGGCGTGGGCGGCGGCAGCCGCGTAGTGGACGGCGGCCCGGACCGGGCCGATCCGCTCGGGGATGGAGCGCAGCAGAATGCGCTGGGCGACCTCGGAGACCAGGCGGGCGTCGGCCAGCGCGCGCTCCTGCCGGTTGCGCAGCATGACGCTGGCCGCGCCGATCGCGCTGATCAGCACGATCGCGAGGACGCTCGCGGTGTGGACGGAGGCGGCCATCGTCCGGTCCTCCGCGGCGATGACGAAGGCCTCGCCGATGGCGACCCCGCCCACCAGGAGCGGGAACCAGACGTTGCTGCTGACGACGGCGGCGAGCGCCGGGCCCGCCGACAGCGCGGGCTCGAAGGTGACGTCGGGGTTGTTGCTCGCCCGGTCCAGCACGAACACCAGGGCAACGCCGAGGAAGGGCAGCAGCAGCACCCAGCGGCCCCTGCGGCTGAGCTGGCGGAACCTACCGGCGGCAGTCAACGTCGTCTCTCCTGCGGGCACTGTGCAACAAGGTGCAACGAGGGTGCTTGAGCGTGGGCGGGTGAGCGAACCGGCGGCCCGAGAGCCTGGTCGGCCCGAGGGCGTCCGGCCGCGGCCCCAACCGCGGCCAGAAAAAGTTCAACGTTGGATCGAAGTTGACTGGTTAACGTCCCCACATTAGGCGCGAATTGGACAGGCTGCACAGCCCTTTCACGAAGCCCCGGTCGCGGCTCCCTGGACGCGATCCCCATTCGGAGTAACGGAGTCCAGCAGCGCCTCCAGCCCGGCGCGGTCCGGGAGCCCTTCGGGCCTCACCACTGTTCCGCTACGAACATACAGAAACGCCGCAGTCACGCGGTGTGGTGCGACCCCCTCGCGCTCGGCCCAGGCCAGCCGGTAGAGGGCGAGCTGCAGCGGGTCGGCGGTCTCGCGGTGGTTGGTCTTCCAGTCGACGACCTCGAAGCCCGTCTCCGTGCGGTAGACGGCATCGATCCGGCCACGGATCACCCGGCCGCCGAGCACCATCTGGAACGGCTCCTCGATCCGGTACGGCGCGCGCCCGGCGTACTCGGTACGAAGGAACGCCTCTTTCAGCCGCGCCAGGTCACGCTCGTCCTCGATCCCGACGTCGTCCAGGCCCGGCAGTTCGTCCTCGCCCAGAAGCAGCAGCGGCTCGACGGCCAAGCGCGACTCGACCCAGGCGTGGAAGCGGGTGCCGCGCCGGGCCGCGGGCTGCGGCGGGCGGGGCATCGGCCGGGCCAGTTCGCGGGCGAAGCCGTCCGGATCGGCGGCCACGCGCAGCAGTTGGGAGGCGGAAAGGGAGGTGGGCAGCGGCACGTCGCGCACCCGCGACCGGGCCCGCAGCAGTTCGGCGGAGAGCAGTTCCAGATCGCGGTCCCAGGACGCGACGAGCCGCCGTTCCTCCCCGGTCTCCGGCGGCGGGGACGCCTCCCCGCGCGGCCCGGCCAGCACGCGCGCGCCCGCGGCCCGGCGCGCGGACTGGGCCGCCGCGTCCAGCGGCAGCGGCCAGAGGTGCTCGACCGTCTCGTCCAGCGCCGGGTTCTGCTCGCCCTCGGCGGGCGGCTCGGCCCAGTGCTCGATCTCGACTCCGGCTCCCGCTCCCGGGCGCTGCTCGCCGAACTCGCGCAGGGCCGTCAGGAACGTCGAGGGACCGCGCGGCCGCTTCTGTGTGGGCCCCCACCAGTGGCCGGAGGCGTGGAGCCGAGCCCGTGGCCTGGTGAAGGCGACATAGCCGAGGCGCAGCTCCTCCGTCGCGGCGTGCTCCTTCATCGCCGCCTCGAAAGCCTTGAGCCCCGCCGAGGTCCAGGCCGGATCGGCGGGCAGCGCCGGCGCGTCGCCGCGCAGGGCGTGCGGAAGCACCTCAGCACGCGAGGTCCACCGCTCGCGCCCCGTCCCGCTCGGGAACGCCCCCTTGACCAGACCGGGAACGAAGACGACGTCCCACTCCAGGCCCTTGGACTTGTGGGCGGTGAGCACCTTGACGGTGTCCTCGCCGCTCGGCAGGTTGTTGTCGAGGCCGCGGTCGTACTCCTGGGCGGTGCGCAGGAAGCCGAGGAAGGCGCCGAGGGACGGGTCGCCGTCCAGGTCGGCGAAGCCGGCCGCGACGTCGAGGAACGCGGAGAGGGTCTCGCGACGGCGTGCGGCGAGGGCACGCGGGGAGGCCGCGAGCTCCACCTCCAGGCCCGTCACCGTCAGCACCCGGTGGAGCACGTCCATCAGCGGCTCGGCCAGCGCGCGCCGCAGCTCGCGGATCTCGGCCGCCAGCCGCTGGAACCTGGCCGCCGCCTCGGCGGAGAAGGGCAGCTCCGACTCGCCCGCCTGGCCCGGGTAGAGGAAGGACTCCAGCGCGTCGGCCAGCGAGACGATCTCCGTCGGGTCGGCCTCGGCGACGGCCTGCTCCAACTTGTCCTGCCGTCCGTCGTCACCCGCCGCGACGCGCACCAGATCCCTGGCGCGGCGGCCCAGCAGGGCGAGGTCGCGCGGACCGATCCGCCAGCGCGGACCCGTCAGCAGCCGGACCAGCGCCGCGTTGGCCGTCGGGTCCTGCAGCACCTCGCAGGTGGCGACCAGGTCGGCGATCTCGGGCAGGTGCAGCAGCCCGGACAGGCCCACGACCTCGACCGGCACGTCTCGGGCCACCAGGGCGGCGTGCACGTCGGGAAAGAGCTCACGCCCCGCGCGGCACAGCACCGCGATCCGGCCCGGCGGCGTCCCGGTGCGCACCAGATGGGCGATGCTGTCGGCGACCCAGGCCACCTCCGCCTCGTGGGTCTCCAGCAGCGCGCACCGCAGCCCGCCGGCCAGCTCCTCCCCCGGCGCGGGGCGCAGCGCGGCGACGCCCTCGTGCATGGCGCGCAACGGTGCGGCGAGGTCGTTGGCGAAGGCCAGCAGCCGTCCGCCGGAACGGCGGTTCTCGCTGAGCGAGTAGCGCGCGGCGGGCGGGCCCTCGGTGCGTCCCGCCGGAGCGCGGCCGCCCGTGTCCTGCTCGGCCCCCACGCCCTCTTCGGCCTGCGCACCGCGCACGGCCTCCTGGTCGCGCCCGGCGTCCGCAGCGCGCAGCCCCTCCGGACCGCGCGGGGTGTCCGCGTTGCGGAAGTGGTGCGGGAACTCGTCCAGGTTGGCCACGGAGGCGCCGCGCCAGCCGTAGATCGCCTGGCAGGGGTCGCCGACGGCGGTGACGGGGTGGCCGGTGCCGTCCCCGAACAGACCGGCCAGCATCAGGCGCTGTGCCACGGAGGTGTCCTGGTACTCGTCCAGCAGCACGACGGCGAACTGCTCGCGGAGCAGCGCACCGACCTCGGGCCGGGTCTGGGCGAGCCGGGCGCAGGCGGCGATCTGGTCGCCGAAGTCCATCAGCTGGGCCTCGCGCTTGCGGGCGCGGTACCGGACCACGAGCTCGGTCAGCTCGCGGCGCGCCTCGGCCGCGACCGGGACTGCCCGCAGCGCCTCGTTGCTGAGCTTGACGCCGTTCAGGGAGGCCAGCAGCGCGGTGTCGTACGCGGCCAGGGCCTCAGGGGCGACGAGGTGCTCGGCCAGCTCGCCGTCGAGTTTGACCAGCTTGGCGATGAGGGACGAGACGCCGTCCTTCAGCGCTGGATAGGGCCCCGGCGCCTGGCGCAGCACCCGGGCGGCGAGCTGGAAGCGGGTGGCGTCGGCGAGGAGCCGGACGTCGGGCTCCAGGCCGATGCGCAGCCCGTGGTCCTTCAGCAGCCGACCGGCGAAGGCGTGGTAGGTGGAGATCTCCGGCTCGCCGAGACCGCCGTCCCCGTCGGCCACCGCACCCGCGCCACTGCCGACCGCACCGCCGCCGACCGGGACCGGTTCGGCGTCCGCGCCGACACCGGCGCGTAGCAGCGCCTTGCGGACGCGCTCGGACAGCTCAGCGGCGGCCTTGTTGGTGAACGTCAGGCCGAGCACCTGCTCGGGCCGGACCTGCCCGGTGCCGACCAGCCACACCACGCGCGCGGCCATCACCGTCGTCTTGCCCGACCCCGCGCCCGCGACGATCACAGCGGGGGCGAGCGGCGCGGTGATCGCGCGCAGCTGCTCCTCGGTGAACGGAATCCCGAGAAGCTCCTTGAGCTCCTCGGGACTGGTCAGGCGGCCGGGCATGGGTGACACGGTAGCGCGGGCGTCCGACAGCGCCGCTTCGGCTCTGCGGACGCCTGCCCTGAGCCCGGGCTCACATGCCGGGGAACGAGGCGACCTGCGAGGCGGGCGGCGGCGTGATGTCCAGCGGCTGGTTGAACCCGTCGAAGCGGATGGCGCCCGCGGAGCTGCCCGTCTTGGTGATCGAGACGAGGTAGGGCGTGGCGGTGTCGGAGATGAGGATCACCGACCCGTCGGGGGCGGTCAGCTTCACGGCCGGAGCACCGTCCGCGGTGGTGGTCCCGCCACGCGTGACACCGGTCGCGTCGTCCATGTACTGCGACATCGTCTTGGTCAGGTCGCACATCTCGGTGAGCGAGGAGAACTGGCCGGACGTGGAGGAGGTCACGATGTACTTGTCCTTGAACATCGCGACCGCGCTGCTGCCGCCGACCTGCTTGAGCATGGAAGCGTCCAGCCTGAGCCAGGCCTTGTCCCCCTTCACGATCATGCCGAAGCTGCCCTCGGACGCCGACGAGAGCGTGCCGCGGCAGGCCTTGCCCGGAACCTCGTAGAAGTCCCAGCCGAGGTTCTTGCCCGAGTCGTGCAGCTGGGCCGTGGAGTGGACCGAGGTGAGACCGAGCATGTCGGTCTTGACCTTGGCGAGGATCTGACCGGGCGTCTGACCTGCGAGCGGATCCGTGTGGCCCGCCACGGCGTCGGCCGGAGCCGCGGCGGACGCGGAGGCCGAAGCCTGAGCGGAGCCCGAGGCGGCCGAGGGTGCAGCGGCGGCGCAGGCGGTCGCGCCGACCGCAAGGAGGAGGCTGACGACCGAAGTGCCCCATATGCGGTGAGTCTTGTTCACTTGCGCTTGGTTCCTTGGTGTTCGAGAGCTGGGCGCACATGGTCGCACAGCCCCGGCACAGCCTTTCGGTCCCCCTGTCTGCGCCCGCTACTCCACCACCTGACGCCCTTCAGGACGGGCCGAACAGCTGGCATGAAAGGAGCAGTGGCCGCACTGGTCGCCCGTCGTGGGGACGAACCGCTCGCGCAGCACCCGGTCGGCCGCCTCCGCCAGCAGGCCCTCGATCCACTGCGGGCCGGCCGGGTTCTCCGCCAGGCCCGGCTGGTGCTGCACCTTGGGCGCGTCCGCGACGACCTTCGACTCGGGCTGGCGCAACTGCACCAGCTCGGCGCCGCCCGGCTCGGGGCGGGATCCGTCGAAGACGTCGTCCACCGCGCCCTCGCGCACCGCGAGCTGGTAGACGCCGAGCTGCGGATGCTGCTCGACCTGGGCCTTGCTGGGGACGTTGCGCCCGGTCTTGAAGTCGACGACATAGGCGGCGCCGGTCGCCTCCTCGCGCTCGACGCGGTCCATGGTGCCGCGGATCCGCACCGCGTACGGGCCGGCTTTGAGCTCCACGTCGAACGGCTGCTCGGTGGCGACGGGAAGGCGTCCTCGTTCGGTGCTGTGCCAGGCCAGGAACCGCTCCAACGCGGCGCGCGCCTCGCCCTTCTCCTGCTCGGACTTCCACGGCGCGTCGAAGGCGAGCGCGTCCCAGACCCGGTCCAGACGGGCCATCAGCACGTCCAGATCCGCCGGGGTGCGCCCCGCGCCGACCTCCTCGGCGAGGACGTGCACGACGTTGCCGAAGCCCTGCGCGCCGCTCGACACCTCCTGCGCCCTGACCTCGCGCCCGAGGAACCACTGCAGCGCGCAGGCGTTCACCGACTCCAGCGCGCTGCCGGACAGCTCCACCGGCTGCGCGGGGTCGCGCACGGGCACCTCGTTCTCCGTCAGGTCGGCCATCCCCCACCAGCGGTGCGGGTTCGCCGCGGGCACGAGCGGCAGGCCGTCCTCGTCCACCAGCGCGGCCAGCCGGGCGAGCCGCTCGGCGGCCGCCTCGCGCAGCTGCGGTGAGGCGGCCGGGTCGACGCTGGTCGCGCGCAGTTCGGCGACCAGCGCGGCGACGGAGAGGGCGCGGTGCGGCCGGTGCGTCACGTCCTCGACCCGGACGTCCGGGACACGCGTGCCGTCCGGACGCTCGCGGTACAGCTCGCGCAGGAAGCGGGACGGCTCGTCGCCGTCCTCGGCGGCCGCCTGGACAGCAGTGACGACCAGCCGCTCCTTGGCCCGGGTGGCGGCGACGTAGAAGAGACGGCGCTCCTCGGAGAGGAGCGCGCTCTGCGGCATCGGCTCGGCGATCCCGTCCACGCCGATCCGGTCCGCCTCCAGCAGCGAGCCGCGACGGCGCAGGTCGGGCCAGAGGCCCTCCTGCACCCCGGCGACGACGACCAGCCGCCACTCCAGGCCCTTGGAACGGTGCGCGGTCATCAGCCGGACGGCGTCCGGGCGCACCGCCCGGCCGGAGAGGGTGTCGGCGGCGATGTCCTGCTGCTCGACCTCGGAGAGGAAGTTCAGCGCGCCGCGCGGGCCGCCCGCCCGCAGCTCGGCGCGGGCCGCCGTCTCGAACAGCGCGCACAGCGCGTCGAGGTCCCGGTCCGCGTTGCGCCCGGCGGCGCCGCCGCGCAGGGCGGCGCGCTCCAGTCGCTCCCGCCAGGAACCGCTCGCCTCCCACAGCACCCACAGCGTGTCCTCGGCGGTCGCGCCGCCGAGGAGCAGGTCCCGCACCTTGCGCAGCAACAGTCCCAGCTCGCGCGCACGGCGGGCGGCGGGCCCGGCGAGCAGCACCAGCCGCTCGGGCTCCGCGAGCGCCTCCCTGATCAGCTCTCCGGCGGGACGAACGGCGCGCCGCACCTCCGCAGGCACCTCACGCAGGGCGCCGCGCTCCTCCTCCCGGAGCGCCCGCCCGAGCTGTCGCAGATCCGCGCCGTCCAGCCCGCCGAGCGGCCCGGTCAGCAGCTGCTCGGCGACCTCGACCGTCAGCGGCTCCTCGGCGTCGAGGACGGCGGAGCGGAAGCGCAGGTCACCGACGTGCAGGGAGCCTTCGACGACGGCCGGGT
Organism: Streptacidiphilus neutrinimicus; assembly: GCF_000787815.1. Classification (GTDB taxonomy): domain Bacteria; phylum Actinomycetota; class Actinomycetes; order Streptomycetales; family Streptomycetaceae; genus Streptacidiphilus; species Streptacidiphilus neutrinimicus. The sequence continues at coordinate 54,735 of NZ_BBPO01000007.1, read as the reverse complement.
CCCCCGCGATGGCGTCGGCGTCGGCGTGGGCATCGGGAGCGGGGGCGGCCGACGTCTCGGGGCCTCGGTCAGCGACGTCGTCCTGGGGGCAGGGCTGGGAGGGGATGGGGTGATCGTGCCCGCGCTGCGCCATGAGGCGGCGGGAGCGGGCAGCCGAGAGGGCGCAGATGCGCAGGGCGGTGAGAAGGGGCGCGACGGCGGGTTCGGCGTGGAGGGGGAGGTCGTCGCCGTCGAGCTCGACCGGGACGCCGGCGGAGGTCAGCACGCGACGGAGGCCCGGGAGCGACCGGGATCCGGCACGGACCAGGACAGCCATGTCCGCCCAGGGAACCTGCTGCTCCAGGTGCGCCCGACGGAGCAGGTCGGCGATGTTGTCGAGCTCGGCGCCGGGGGTGGGGAAGGTGAGCACCTCGACGGAGCCCCCCTCGCGGGCCGGGACGAGGCCCCGGTGCGCCGCCAGCGCCGTGGCCGGGAGGCGTCCGGCGGGGAGCCGCTCGGCGAGCACCCGGCTGGACGCCAGCAGCCGGCGCCCGGCCCGACGCGAGACGCGCAGCACCCGAACCGGCGCGGGACGGCCGTCCGCCTGCGGGAAGTCGTGCGGGAAGTCGAGGATGCCGTTGACGTCCGCGCCCCGGAAGGCGTAGATCGACTGGTCCGGGTCGCCGACCGCGATCAGCTCCCGCCCTCCGCCCGCCAGCGCGCGCAGCAGCCGCACCTGGGACGGGTCGGTGTCCTGGTACTCGTCGACGAAGACGACCTTGAAGGTCCGGCGCAGCTGCTCGCCGACCTCCGGACGCTCGGCGAGCAGCACCGCGCGGTGCACCAGCTCGGCGTAGTCGAGCAGGTCCTGGCCGTCGAGCACGTCCAGGTACTCCGCGAGGAAGCGGGCCGCCGCCTGCCAGTCGGGGCGCCCCACGCGCGCGGCGAAGCGGGCCAGCTCCGTCTCGCCCAGGCCCAGCTCGCGGGCGCGCGCCAGCACGGCGCGGACCTCGTCCGCGAAGCCGCGCGTGGTGAGGGCGGCCCGCAGCTCCGTGGGCCACCCCGGGCCGCCGGGCACGCCCGCGCGCGCGTCCTCCGCGCCGCCCGTCAGCAGCTCGCGGACCAGGACATCCTGCTCGGGGCCGGAGAGCAGGCGGAGCGGCTCGGCGTAGAGGTCCGGCTCCTGGTGGGCGCGGAGCAGCGCGTAGCAGAAAGAGTGGAAGGTCGTGGCCTGCGGCACGGCCGCGCTCCCGCCCACGCTACTCACGCTGGCCGCGCCGCCGGAGCCGTTCACCCGGGCGGTGATCCGGTCGCGCAGCTCCACCGCGGCCTTGCGGCTGAAGGTGAGCACCAGGATCTCCTCCGCCGGAACACCCTGTGCGATCCGGGCGGCGACGGCCTCCACCAGCGTCGTGGTCTTGCCCGTGCCGGGACCGGCCAGCACCAGCAACGGCCCGCCCCGGTGGTCCACCACGGCCTGCTGGTACTCGTCCAGCGCAGGCGGCACCGCAGGCGCGACCGGCTCACGCACCAGACGGTACGCGCCGGCGGGGAGGGAGGTGGTCATGGGCGGATCCAGGAACGAAGCAAGCGAGGCGGCACACGGGGACGGGGTGCGCCTCAGGCACTCCGTCCGGGAGCGAGCCTACGATCCTGCCCCGACAGCCCCGTCGTTGTCTCCCGAATCGCCGGATCCGTGGGATACGCCACGCCTCACAGCCACCGGCTCAGCGCGAACGGCTCAGCACGAACGCCCGTCCCAGCGGGCGCGGCGCAGGTCGACGCGGGGCATGTGCTGCCCCGCCACCTCGCGCAGCGGGGTGCCCTCGACCCGGTACTGCTCCAGAGCACGCAGCTCGTGGCCCGGGAGCAGCCGCCCGTCCGCACGGATCACCCGCCACCACGGCACGGCCCCGCCGTAGAGCGCCATCACCCGTCCGACCTGCCGCGGACCGCCCTCGCCGAGGTACTCGGCGACGTCGCCGTAGGTCATCACCCGTCCGGCCGGAATGCCCTCCGTCACGTCGAGAACGCGCTCTACGTACGGCGTAAGCTCCGACTCTGCCGCCCCTTCGTTCACATCCGGCATTGTGTCGCACGCCTACGACAATGCGTGCGGAAGCACGACACCCTGGGGGGATGGCGGCGGGGAACATCCTCGCTCACCCAGCCGGGGGAATGTAGCATCCGCCGAGGGTCGGCACGGGGACACCTCACCGCCGCGCGCTCGATCCGACCATGCCACCCTTGAATGACCTGAAGGGGCCCTGATGAAGGGACGACGGCAGGCGGACGGACAGAAGGCACACGGGGAGCGATGACCGGACCGAGGGCCACGAGCGCGGCGGATTCTGCCGACGCGCCCCGACGCATGCCCGCATCCGACCCCGTGGACCCGTCAGCGGACGGCTCCGCGAACGGATCCGCAAGTGGGTCCGTGCCGGAGCCGGAGCGGGATCACGCGGCGGATCGGGATAGCGCGGCGGAGCGGACGGAGCGGAAGACCCCGCCCGTCGATCTGGTGAAGCGTTCCTCCGGCTCGGTCGCCCAGGCCAACAGCGACGGCAACGCCGACAACGACACTCGCGCCCCCGCAGCCGACGACGCCCAGGGGGCCGACGCCACCGACAGCGCCGCCGACACCGACAGCAACGGCGAAGGAACCGACAGCAACGGCGAGGGGTTCGACGGCCCCGGGCCGGACGACGTGAGCGTCGCCGTGAACGAGCCGCTGCTGCCCGCCCGGGCGCACCGGCCCTCCGACCTGCTGCGCTTCCTGCTCGGCCTGCTCGGTATCGCCGCTGTTCTGGTGCTGGCCAGCATCGCCCAGTCGACGACGAGCGGCCTGACCGTCGACATCAACTCCGGCGCCAACCGGCTGCCCAGCTTCCTCGTCACGCTGACCAGCTTCTTCTCCACCGCCGCCGTGCTGATCGTGCCGGTCGCCTTCGCCGTGGAGCGGCTGATCAAACGCGACGGGCTACGGGTCGCCGACGGCGTGCTCGCCGCCGTGCTGGCCCACGGCATCTCGCTCGGGGTGGACCTCTGGGTCCTCAAGGCCGCTCCGGCGCCCGTCTACGGCGCGCTGGTGGTCACCCACAACGGCACCGCCTCGGATCCGGTACACGGCTATCTGACACCCGTCATCGCGTACATGACCGCGGTCGGCATGTCGAGCCGACCCCGCTGGCGCGTCGCGCTCTGGCTGGTCGTGCTGCTCGACAGCCTCTCCGAGCTGGTGGGCGGGAACACCACCCCGCTGTCGATCGCGATCACCATCCTGCTCGGCCTGACCGTCGCCTACGGCACCCTCTACGCCGTCGGCAGCCCCAACGTGCGGCCGACCGGCGAACACCTGCTGGCCGGTCTGCGCAAGGTCGGGTTCGACCCGATCACCGCGCACCGCTCCCCCGACGGCCCGGAGGGCACCCGCCGCTACCTCGTGGTCCAGCAGGTCGGGCCGCCGCTCGACGTCCACGTCATCGACCGTGAGCAGCAGGCCTCCGGCTTCTTCTACCGCCTCTGGCGGCGGCTGCGGCTGCGCGCGGTGGCCACCCGTTCCAGCCCGCAGTCGCTCAGGCAGGCGCTGGAGCAGGAGGCCCTGATCGCCTACGCCGCCAACGCGGCCGGGGCTCGCTCGCCGCACCTGATCGCCACCTCCGAGCTGGGCCCGGACGCAGTGATCCTCGTCTACGAACGGATCGAGGGGCGCGCCTTCGCCGACGTGGCCGACGAGGAGATCACCGACAAGATCCTCGCCGAGGCCTGGACCTCCGTCCGCATCCTGCACGACCGCCGGATCGCACACCGACAGCTCACCTCCAGGGCGCTGCTGGTCACCGAGGACGGCGGCACCTGCCTGGTCAACCTGGCCGGCGGCGACATCGCCGCCGGTGACCTGGCGCTGCGCATGGACGTCGCCCAGTTGCTGACCACGATCGCGCTGCGAGTCGGCCCCGAGCGCGCGGTCGGCTCCGCCACGGAGGTGCTGGGCACCTCCCGCACCGCCGCGGCGCTGCCGATGCTGCAACCGGTGGGGCTCAGCCGGTCCACCCGCCAGGACCTGAAGGCGTACCACCGTCAGGCCAAGGCCGCGGTCCAGGCGGAGCGGGATGCGAAGATCGCCGGCGGGACCAAGGTCGAGGACGCGCTGGAGGCCCACCCGGACCCGACGGACCTGCTCTCGCTCATCCGCGAGCAGATCCTCGCCCTGGTGCCGCAGGCCCCGGTCGAGCCCGCCAAGCTGGAGCGGCTCAAGCCGAAGACCCTGATCAGCCTTGTCGCGGGCGCCTTCGCGGCGTACCTGCTGGTGGGCCAGCTCACCAACAACCCGCTCACCAAGCTGGCCCACGCGCAGTGGGGCTGGATCATGATCGCGGTGGGCGCCTCGATCGCCAGCTACGTCGGCGCGGCCATGAGCCTCGCGGGCTTCGTGCCCGAGCAACTGCCGTTCTGGCGGACCTTCGCGGCCCAGGTGGCGGGCTCCTTCGTGAAGCTGGTCGCCCCGGCGGCCGTCGGCGGCGTCGCGCTGAACGCGCGCTTCCTCCAGCGCTGCGGCGTGCGGTCGGGCCAGGCCGTCGCCAGCGTCGGCGCCTCGCAGCTGGTCGGCCTGGGCATGCACATCCTGCTGCTGCTCGGCTTCGGCTTCATCGCCGGCACAGCCAACAGCTCGGACGTGCCCTCGGCGCGCACGGTGATCACGGTGCTGCTGGTGGCGGCTGTCGTGGTGCTGATCGTCACGGCGATCCCGCCGCTGCGACGCTGGGTCTTCCAGCAGCTGCGGACCCTCTTCATCGGCGTGATCCCGCGCATGCTGGACCTGCTGCGCACCCCGTCCAAACTGGCCACCGGCTTCGGCGGCATTATCCTGGTGTCGATCGCGTTCATCGCCTGCCTCTACACCTGCGTGCTCGCCTTCGGCGGCACGGCGGGCTTCGCCGCCATCGCCGTGGTCTACCTGGCCGGCAACGCGGCCGGATCCGCGGTCCCGGTCCCCGGCGGCATCGGCACGATCGACGCCGCGCTGATCCTGCTGCTGAGCTCCGCCGCCGGGGTGCCGGCCACCATCGCGGGGCCGGCGGTGCTGATGTTCCGCCTGCTGACCTTCTGGCTCCCGGTCCTCCCCGGCTGGGGATGCTTCAGCTACCTGCAGCGCCGCGGCGCGCTCTGAGCGCGAACGCAAAGGAGCCCCCGAAGCTCGACCGGGCACGCGCCCTGGCTAGCCGACTGCAAGTCGATGATCGATGTCTACGCGTTCGGCGATATCGATATCGGGGAGCTCGTCGTTCTGCCGCTGATCCGATCCCCAGCGACGTGCGGGCTGGGAGTACTGCCACACTGCGGCCAATGACAAACGCCGATCACTCCCCCGCAGGTCAGGGGAGTGATCGGCGATCGGTTCGCTGGTCGGGAGACCGGATGCTCAGTAGACGGGCTTCTCCGGCTCGATCTGGTTGACCCAGCCGATGACGCCGCCGCCGACGTGGACCGCGTCGGCGAAGCCGGCCGCGTGGAGGACGGCGAGGACCTCGGCGGAGCGGACGCCGGTCTTGCAGTGCAGAACGATCTTCTTGTCCTGCGGCATCTTCTCCAGGGCGTTGCCGAGCAGGAACTCGTTCTTCGGGATCAACGTGGCGCCAGGGATGCTGACGATCTCGTACTCGGCCGGCTCGCGGACGTCGATGAGGAAGATGTCCTCGTCGGTGTCCTGCCACTCCTTGAGCTGCTTCGGCGTGATGGTGTTGCCCGCGGCGGCCACCTGGGCCTCCTCGGAGACCGCACCGCAGAAGGCCTCGTAGTCGATCAGGTCGGTGACCGTCGGATTCTCGCCGCAGAGCGCGCAGTTCGGGTCCTTGCGGACCTTGACCTGGCGGTACGTCATCTCCAGCGCGTCGTAGATCATCAGACGACCCACCAGCGGCTCACCGATGCCGGCCAGCAGCTTGATGGCCTCGTTGACCTGGATCGAGCCGATGGACGCGCACAGCACGCCGAGCACGCCGCCCTCGGCGCAGGAGGGGACCATGCCCGGCGGCGGGGCCTCCGGGTACAGGCAGCGGTAGCAGGGGCCGTGTTCGGCCCAGAAGACCGAGGCCTGACCGTCGAAGCGGTAGATGGAGCCCCACACGTACGGCTTGCCCAACAGCACGGCCGCGTCGTTGACCAGGTAGCGGGTCGCGAAGTTGTCCGTGCCGTCCACGATCAGGTCGTACTCGGCGAAGATCTCCTTGACGTTGTCGACGTCGAGGCGCTCCTCGTGGAGGATCACGTTCACATAGGGGTTGATCTCCTTGACCGAGTCCCGCGCGGACTCCGCCTTGGAGCGGCCCACGTCGGACTGGCCGTGGATGATCTGGCGCTGCAGGTTCGACTCGTCCACGGTGTCGAACTCGACGATGCCGAGGGTGCCGACGCCGGCCGCGGCGAGGTACATCAGCGCGGGCGAGCCCAGGCCACCGGCGCCCACACAGAGCACCTTGCTGTTCTTCAACCGCTTCTGCCCGTCCATCCCGACATCCGGGATGATCAGGTGGCGGGAGTACCTGCGGACCTCGTCCACGGTGAGCTCGGCGGCGGGCTCGACCAGGGGTGGCAGCGACACGGGGGACTCCGGTGGTGGTCAGGCGATGTGTTTCCCTGGCCAACAGTGCCACGCGCACGCCTATTCCGACGCCCCTGGTCCAATGTGCGAGACATCTGATGAGACGACGGCGAGGCGGGACGTCATCGTGTCCTCAGGTCGACGGACGACGCCCGGCGTCAAGGCGCGCAGTGCGCCTCAGACGCGGCAGGCCGTCTCCATCCAGATGTCGGCCAGGGACTCCTCCAGCGGCACACGGGGACGCCAGCCCAGGCGCTCACGGGCGGTGCGGATGTCCGCCTGACGCCACAGCACCTCCATCGGGCGGTCAGCGGCGTCGGCGCCCGAGATCGGCCCCCGCGACTCCTCCATGAGCCGCCCCTCGAAGCCCGACGCCCGCACCAGCAGCCCCGCCGCGTCGCGCATGCGCACCCCTGCTCCCCCGCCGATGTTGATCACCCCCGTCGCGGCCGAGACAGCGGCGGACTGGACCGCACGCGCCACGTCCCGCACGTCGACGAAGTCTCGGAATGCGGACAGATCGGCGGTACGGACGTGGGACTCGCCTCGCTCCAGCGCGCGCCGCAGCCCCTCCGAGAGCCGCCCGAACAGTGATCCGGCCGGAACGCCCGGGCCCACCACGTCGAAGATGCGCAGCACGACCGCGTCGAGGCCAGAGGAGAGCGCGAGCTCCGTCCCCGCCAGCTTGGTGACCCCGTAGGGACCGAGCGGGCGCGGCTCGGCGGTCTCGGCCGTGGCCGTCCCGATGGGAACGGGCCCGTACTCGGCGGCGGAGCCGACGTGGACGAGGCGCGCCGGATCGTGGCTGCGCCGGATCGCCTCGCAGACGGTGGCGACGGCCTGGGTGTTGGCCCGCACCAGGTCGCGAGGGCTGCCATAGGTGGCGCCCGCACAGTTGACCACCACCCGCGGCATGACGGCGTCGAGGAACCGCGCCAGAGCGCCGGGGCTGCCGGCGGCGAGATCGAAGCGGATGTCCGCCGAGTCGCGCCGGCCGAGCACCGTGACCTGGAGCTCCGGGTCGGCGAAGAGACGATCGGCGACGCGACGGCCGATGAAGCCGTCGGCGCCCAGCAGCAGCACCCTCATCAGGTGGGTCCTTCCGTACGTAGTGCGGTCGACGTAGTGCGGTCGTTGCTCGGATGGTTGGTCTCCGCCCCTGCCCGGCGGCGCCCCGGTGCCCGGAAGCGGCGCGACCCCGGCGCCTCCTCACGCCCACCGGCGTCGGAGGCGCGCGGGCGCCGTGCCCTCAGCCCAGCCCTCAGGCGAGCCCTCAAGCGGTCGACCGGAGAGCGTCCGGCAGAGCCGGACCGGGCTGCCCAGGGCCAGGAGCCTCGGCCCGGCCGGGCGCTCCGCGCCCCCGTGAGCGCGGAGTGCCAGGTGGCCGGTGGCCGGTGCCCGGTGGCCGGGCCGTCGCGGCCTCCGCCCGATCCGATAGCCGCAGGCGTGAGGCCGGGACCGGGCCCCCTCGCGGGGCTATGGGCCCGGCTCCCCGTCGCCGTCACTGCCCCCAGCGACGGCGACGGCGAGGGGGATGGCGGTGGCGGGGCGGTGCGCGGTCGGGCTCAGCAGGGCGAGCCATGCCAAGGGCAGGAACGATCCCGCCGTCAGCACGCATGCCCAGGTGGTGAGGTCGGGATGGACCGGTGACACCCGCGCAAGCGCGGCGCAGCCGCAGGCCGAGGCGAGGGCGGCGAGGCCCGTCGGGGTGCGGTCACCGTGACGCAACAGCAGTGCGAGCAGCAGTGCGGTACCGGCTCCGCACTGGACGGCCCAGGCCGCCCCTCGGCTCGCCCAGGCGGCATGCGCTGCCGTGCCCGCATGGGCCACCGCGCCGTACCCGCCCGCTGCGCCGGGCAGCGCCAGCGCTGCCGCCGTCAACACGGACAGGCCGGTCAGGTGGACCAGCACGACGCCCGGCAGAACCGGTCGCATACGGGCTCGGAACTCCCGGGACGAGCGGGAGCGGACGTGGCCCGAGCCGAGATGGCGGTACCAGCGGGCACACCACTCGGCGATGCCCGCATCGGCCGCCAGGGCGAGCTGGGGTGGGCCGGCGCCCTGGGCGAGGGCAAGCAGGCCGCCGAGGCCCAGCGCGAACAGGGCGCGCTCCGGCAGCGGCAGGCCGCGGCCCAGCGTCAGCCCGGCCGCGCCCGCGAACGCCACCACCTGTGCCCCGGGAGGGACCGGCAGGCTCAGCACCGACAGACCCCACAGGAGCAGGGCCACCGCTGCCAGCGCGGCCCCTGCGGTGAGGGCGGGGCCGCCGCGACGCCGCCACTCGCCCTCGACGGGCAGGGGCGCGGCGGCTCGTCGAGGCACCCGGGCGTGGAGCTCCTCGGCGAGCGAGAAGGCGTCGCTGTGCCGGTAGCGCGCCGCGGTCTGCGGGCCGATACCGGAGCGCTCCAGTGACTCGGCGATGTCCAGTGGGTCGACCGCGTCGGCGAAGAGCTCCTGGTGGCGTTCCATCAGGGCCTGCACCGGATCGGCGGCGCGCGGGCGGCCCGGGGGCGCGGACCGCGCGGGTCGGGGCTGCCCGGCGTGGCGGCCGAGGCCGGAACCGGAGCCCGAAGCAGACCGTGCGCCGGCGCGCTGTCCGGCCGCGCCGCCGTGGCGCGGGGTATGGCCGCCGCGTGAGGCGTGACGAGGCGTCATCGTGCAGGCACCCCCTTCGGGAAGGCCCCGACCCAGTACTCCGCCGGACGTGCGAAGGGCTGGCCGGCTCGCTCGGGCTCAGGGGCGGGGAGCTCTGCCGCGAGCTCGAGATAGAGCGCGCGGAAGGCGTCGACGGCCGGCTCGACCGCGTACAGCTCCTGGGCGCGCAGCCGCCCGGCGTGACCGAGACGCTCCCGCCGCTCCTCGTCTCCGAGCAGGGCCGTGCAGGCGGCGGCGAGCGGGGCGGGCTCGCCGACGGGAACGAGCAGGCCCGTCGGGCCCAGCACCTCGCGCGCGGCGCCCGCGTCGGCGGCCACCACCGGACGCCCGCTGAGCTGGGCCTGCGCCAGCAGTTGCGGGCGCACCCCCGCGCTGCCCGAGAACACCAGGACGGTGGCGTGCTCGTAGACCGAGCGCAGCCGCGACGGGCGGCCCTCGAAGGAGACCACGCCCTCCGCACGGGCCTGGCCGCCGAAGAGGCTGCCGGCGAGAGCCCGGCAGTGCTCCTCGTACGCGGAGGCCCCGGCGGTGGTCTCGCCGTGCACCCGCAGCAGGGCGTTCGGCATCTCGTCGCGGACCAGCGCGAAGGCCCTGATCATCGCCTCCAGCCCGCCGCAGGGCTCTATCGGCCCGAGCCAGGCCAGCGTCGGCCGCTCCGGCTCCGCCCCGACGGGCGGCTCATCCGCGAGCGGGGTGGCCTCGTAGACGACGCGGATGCGCTCCCGCGGCGCGCCGCAGTACTCCTGCCAGCGCTGGTCGAAGGCGCTGCCCGGCGTGATCACGCCGGCTTGGGCGTACCCCTCCTGCGCGAGCCGGCGGTGGAAGGCCAGCAGCAGCGAGCGCACCGGCCAGCGGTAGCGGGAGGCGCGGTAGCCGCGGTAGCGCTCGCGCAGGTGCAGGTTGTGCTCGGTGAGCAGCAGCGGCAGGCCCAGCCTGCGCTTGGCCACGAGACCCGCGAGCACGGACGACGGACCGTCCACGGCATGGCAGACGTCGGCGCCCGCCAGCTCCCCCCGCGCGCCGTACCAGGGCAGGGAGAGCGGCCGCAACGCACGTTCCAGCAGATCAGCCGCGACGAGGGCGTCCTGTACGAGCGGGATGCCGGCGTTCCCGGGGCCTGCCGCGACGGCGGCCGCGGGCGAGCCGAACCAGGCGTTCTCCAAGGTCCGCAGGGCTCCGCCCGACCGCAGCAGGGCGGGCAGGCCGCCTCCGCGGGCCTCGTCCGTCAAGGAGCCGAGCGCCGCCGCGAAGCCGCCCGCCGCGCGGGGCTCCACCAGCGAGCGGACGAGCTCTCCGTAGGCGGTGAGGGCGCGGCGTCTGCGCGCCCCGACGGGCGGGGCGGAGCGCGGCCGGTCGGCGGCGGAAGGGGAGACGCGGACGAACTCGTGCTCGGGCAGGGCGGCGACCAGTCGGTCGCTCCACGCAACGGAGGAGACACTCTCGGTGACCAGTGCGATGCGCATGGGACCTCCGTCCGGAACATGACGACGACAACGGCGAAGGGCCACGCGCACACAGCCGCGCAGCGGCCGCTCAGGCCGCGGACCCCCGACGAGCACGGGCCGACCGCGGTTAACCCCGACGCGGGGACGCGTGTTCGGCCGACGGCACGAAACTACGTCCCACGACCGACACTCAGTCGGCCATCCGGCGCCCTACCACCCGAAGGAGTGAAGCCCCGCGAACCACGCCCCCGACACGCGAGCGCGCGGGGCGACCGGCGCCCCGTCGCACGGTCCGCGAACCCGGGTGCAGGCCCTTGACCTCGGCGCGTTGCCGCCGTCCGGCCTCGCCCCTTCGAGCCTCGCGTCCGGCGACGCCTGGGACCGGGACGCCACGGACCGCTCGCCCCGGACCGGCCGCCCCGGACCGGCCGCGTCGGACCGGCCGCGTCGGACCGCTCGCCCCGGGCCGGTCCGGCTAGCGCCCCCGGCTGTCGAGCTCCGCCAGGAAGTCCTGCACCCGGTCGGCGACCAGAGCGGGGAACTCCATCATCGCCACATGGCCCGCGCGGGGCAGGACCATGAGCCGGGAGTCGGCGAAAGCCCGGCTGGCGCGGCGCGCCATGCGGTAGCCGACGAGCTTGTCCTTCAGGCCGTAGACGAGGAGGGCCGGCGCGGTGACGCTCTCGGCCTGGCGCCACAGCGAGTGGTCGCCGCGTTGGGTGTAGGCGCGGACGATGCCGCGGGCGCTGCGCGAGAGGACGTCGAGGGCGTACGGGAGCTGGGCCCGACGGCGGTACTCGGCGACCATCACGGCGCGGCGCTCCGGCGGGATGCTGCCGGGGTCGCCGTAGCAGAGCTCCAGCAGGGCCTGGGTCTGGGACTCGAACGATCCGCCGCGCGACGCCCGGCGGATGACACCGGGCGCGCCGGGGAGTGCGAGCAGGCCCGTCGGCCAGGCGGTGGTCTGCGGCGGCAGCTCCGGGAGAGCCGGAGAGATGAGGACGAGGCTGCGGACCAGATCGGGCCGCGTCGCGGCCAGGCGGGTGGCGACCGCGCCGCCGAGGGAGTTGCCGAAGAGGTGGACGGGGCCGCGGCCGCTGCGTTCGAGGTGGTCGATCACTGCGCGCGTGTGCGCGTCGAGGGAGAGGTCGCCGTCGTCCGGCGGCGGGGACTGGCCGAACCCGGGCAGGTCGACGGCGTGGCCGTCGACGCTCGCGGCGAGTTCGGCCATCAGCGGTTCCCAGTTGCGCGTGGACCCGCCGAGGCCGTGGACGAAGAGGGCGGCCGGCAGTCCGGGCCGGCGCGGCGGCTGGGCCTCGGCGTACAGCGGACTGCCGGGCGCCTGCACCTGGTACAGCGCGTCGCCGCCCGTGGTGGTCTCGGCTTCGAATGTCTCGCGCAGTCCACTCATGGGGACGATGCTAAGAGGGCGGTGCCGTGACGGCACCGGAATCCTCACCCGGACCTCACCGAGCAGGCCCCACGTTCCAGACCGTCCACCCCGCCCAGGGAGGCCACCATGTCCGAGGTCAACGACGCCGCGCTCGACTCCCTGGACGAAGTGGAGGGGGACGAGCGGCCGGAGGTCGAGTCCGACGAGGAGAACGGAGACGAGGAGCCGAAGAGCCTCACCCAGGAGGATGTCGCCCTGGAATCGCCCGAAGCGGACACAGCCGAACAGAAGGTCGAGGTCCGAATCGACGAAGACGAGTACCGGTGACGGGATCCTTGTGGAATCCTCACAAGCCTGGGCCGGGACTTTCGGGTCCGGACCTGCGGTACCAGGCATTACCCGAAAGTAGGATGGCCGCAGGCGCCGAGATGACAGGCGGCGTCGGCACGACCATACGCTGAGTGAGGAGCACCGTGACGGCAATCCAGGACACGGCCGAGCGCCCGCGCGGCACTCGCCTGCCGCGCAGTGCCCGCCGCAACCAGCTGCTGGGCGCCGCGCAGGAGGTCTTCGTCGCACAGGGCTACCACGCCGCCGCGATGGACGACATCGCCGAGCGCGCCGGCGTCAGCAAGCCGGTGCTGTACCAGCACTTCCCGGGCAAGCTGGAGCTCTACCTCGCGCTGCTGGACAAGCACTGCGAGTCCCTGGTCGACGCGATCCGCTCCGCGCTGGAGTCGACCACTGACAACAAGAGCCGCGTGCTGGCCACCACCGAGGCGTACTTCGCTTACGTCTCCTCGGAGTCGGGCGCGTTCCGCCTGGTCTTCGAGTCGGACCTGACCAACGAGGAGGCGGTCCGGGAGCGCGTCGAGCGCGTCACCCGGGACACCGCCACCCTGGTCAGCAAGGTGATCGCCGAGGACACCGACCTCCCCGAGGAAGAGTCCATGCTCCTCGCCGTCGGCGTCTGCGGGCTGTGCCAGATCACCGCGCGCTTCTGGCTGGCCCAGGGCGAGACGATCCCGCAGGACGAGGCCGTGCGCATGGTCTCCGGCCTGTCGTGGCGCGGCCTGAAGGGCTTCCCGCTGCACGGCGGGGACGCGGCGCACTGACCGCCCCTCCTTCGACCGGCCCCGCTGACCGGCTCCGTAGCCGTATGGTGGGGCCGTACGGCACGTGGCCGGTCGGCCGCGTGTGAACGACGAACGCCTGTGATGGGCCCGGAGGGACGAAAGCCGTGGAGGTCAAGATCGGCGTGCAGAACGCGGCTCGGGAGATCGTTCTCGAGAGCACGCAGACTGCCGACGAGGTCGAGAGCGCTGTCGCCGCTGCGGTGGACGGCGGCAAGCTGCTGAAGCTGACGGACGAGCACGGCCGCAAGATCCTGGTCCCGGCCGACCGCCTGGCCTACGTGGAGATCGGTGAGCCGACCCGCCAGAAGGTCGGTTTCGGAACGCTCTGAGGCCGCCTCGCCGTGAGGCGGGCGCACCACCGTGAACGCCCTGTTCCCCCCGGTCTCCGGGGGGAACAGGGCGTTCCGCGTGTCCTGGTATGTCCGGGCCTCGTTGTGGGTAGGGCTTTCTCGACCGCGTCCACAAGAAGCGCACAGAGAAGCCCGCGCCACACCTGCCGGGAGGCCGTGACCATGACCGTCGAGCTGATCGCGTTCGCGATCGCCGGACTGGCCGTAGGGCTGGGTGCCGTCCTGTTGCTGGGAGACCTGTTCCCGGCGCCGCGCTTGGTGACTGTGCTGACGGGGCTCTGCTCCGCGCTGCTGCTGGGCGGGGTGGCCCACATCGCCTTCGGCGACGGCCACCCGGTGGAGACCACGGTCTGCGCGGTCCTGGGCTCCGCCGCGATGGTCTCCCTCCTGGCCCGCCCGGACAAGCGGTCAACGCACCATCCCCGCCACGCCTGACCACACCCCGCCGGACGGGCGGGCAGCGCGAACGGCGGGCCTCACACTGCGCAGAGCCGGCCGGCTCAGGCGCGGGACCGTGCTCACGGAAGCCAGGCCGCCGAACCCGACGCCGACGGCGCGGGGCCGCCTGCCGCGGACAGCCGCCGGGGTCCGTAGCATCCAAGTCAGCCGCGCAACCCGGCGCAGGACACCCCGCCGGCGACGCAGCGCGAAGGCCCGACTCGGGCGCCAGGCCACCTCAGGCCAAGCGACCGGCCCTGAGGCCCGAGGCCCAGCTCAGCCGTAGAACCAGCGCAGGACACCTCACCACCCGGCCAGCCACCGAGTCCAGCCCCAGCTGGGCCGCGGGCCGCCATCTCAGGCCCAGAGCCCGCTCAGCCGGAGGGTCCAGCTCAGGACAGCTTGCCGCCCCGGCTCGGGCGCAGTGCCCGATCAGCAGGCACGAATCCCGGCAGGCACGAATCCGGACCCAGACGGGCCGCGGGCCAGCGCGTCAGGAGGCCAGGCCCAGGGCCGCCATGCGGCGGGTGTGGGCCTCGGTGATTCGGTTGAACATCTTGCCGACCTCGACCAGGTCGAAGCCGCGCACCTCGGTGCCGCCGATCAGGAGGTTCGACAGCGCGTCGCGCTCGGCGACGACCCGCTGGGCCTGGCTCAGCGCCTCGCCCATCAGGCGCCGGCCCCACAGGGCCAGGCGTCCGCCGATGCGAGGGTCGGCCGCGATCGCCTCGCGGACCTTGCCGACCGCGAACTCCGCGTGGCCGGTGTCCGCCATGACGCCGAGCACGAGCTCACGGGTGTCGTCGTCGAGCCGGACCGCGACCTCGCGGTAGAAGTCCGCGGCGATGGAGTCGCCGACGTAGGCCTTGACCAGGCCCTCCTCCCAGTCGGCCGGAGCCGTCATGCGGTGGAAGGACTCCAGTGCCTCGGCGAAGGGCTGCATCGCCTCGGCGGGGCTCTCGCCGATCCCGGCGAGGCGCTCGCTCAGGACGCGGTAGTGGCCGAACTCGGCCGCCGCCATGCCCGCCAGCGCCGCCTTGTCCTCCAGGCTGGGGGCGAGCTTCGCGTCCTCGGCCAGCCGCTCGAACGCGCTCAGCTCGCCGTAGGCGAGAGCGCCGAGCAGGTCGACCACCGCCGCGCGGTACTGCGGGTCGGCCGAGCAGTGCGCCCAGTCCCCGATCGACGGATACGCCTCGGCCGGGGCGTCGGCCGTCCGCTCGTCCGTCTCGTCCTGCTTGGGTGCCTCAGGGGTCTGCATACGCGGCACCTTAGTGGCCTTCGGAGGGCACTTGACGCACGAAACCGGGCAGGAAGGAGCCCGATGTCGTCCGCGTCACATGTTCGATCTTCGACTTGACGGTATGGTGGTAGCGAGGCCCGGTGTATTTCACGACCTGGATGGACGTGATTGAACGCCGCGCCTCACGCACGCGGATGCCCGGTCGGTTGCACGATCGGCTCCGACCGACCCCGCAGTGGCCGAGCGAGGGCCGCCGCAGACCGCGCCATCGCGGTCCCGCGCCGGGCCTCCCATGAAGTGACGCTCGCTGCGCCCCGTCGAGTCCGCTCCCCGCGGACGCGTCCCGGACGAACACGTCCACGGACGGTCAAACGACGCGCTGGCGCGTGAGCCGCATCGAGGCAACCGGTTGCGGTCAGTGTGTCCGTCCCATGACGGGCACCCCGGCCGCCCCGCGATCGGCCGCACCACATCCGGAAGAGGCACAGCCCTGACTACGTTCCGTGAACTCGGGATCCTTCCCGAGACCGCAGAGGCCCTCGAGGCCGTTGGCATCATCACTCCCTTCCCGATCCAGGAGATGACCCTCCCGGTCGCCATGACCGGCCACGACGTCATCGGGCAGGCCAAGACCGGCACCGGCAAGACCCTGGGCTTCGGACTCCCCATCATCGACTCCGTCCGCGTCGCCGCCGACGTGGACGCCGGCCGCCTCACCGCGGCCGAGCTGCCGACCGCGCCGCAGGCGCTGGTCGTCGTCCCGACGCGCGAGCTGTGCACCCAGGTCACCAACGACCTGCTGGTCGCCGGCAAGGTCCGTAACGTCCGGGTTCTCTCGATCTACGGCGGTCGCGGCTACGAGACCCAGATCGAGGCGCTGGAGCGCGGCGTCGACGTCATCGTCGGCACCCCGGGCCGTCTGCTGGACCTGGCGCGCCAGAAGAAGCTCGACCTGTCCGCCGTGCGCGTGCTCGTGCTGGACGAGGCCGACGAGATGCTCGACCTGGGCTTCCTGCCCGACGTCGAGAAGATCATCGACCAGCTGCCGGCGCAGCGGCAGACCATGCTGTTCTCGGCGACCATGCCGGGCGCCGTCATCAGCCTCGCCCGCCGGTACATGAACCGCCCGACCCACATCCGCGCCACCCAGCCGGACGACCAAGGCGCGACGGTCGCGAACATCTCCCAGCACATCTACCGCGCGCACTCGCTCGACAAGGTCGAGATGGTCGCCCGCATCCTGCAGGCCGAGGGCCGCAACCTGGCGATGATCTTCTGCCGCACCAAGCGGACCACCGCCGACGTCGCCGAGCAGCTGACCAAGCGCGGCTTCGCGGCCGGCGCCGTCCACGGCGACCTGGGCCAGGGCGCGCGTGAGCAGGCGCTGCGCGCGTTCCGAAACGGCAAGGTCGACATCCTCGTCTGCACCGACGTCGCCGCGCGCGGCATCGACGTCGAGGGCGTCACGCACGTCATGAACTACCAGTGCCCCGAGGACGAGAAGACCTACCTGCACCGCATCGGCCGCACCGGCCGCGCGGGCGCGTCGGGCACCGCGGTCACGCTGGTCGACTGGGACGACATCCCGCGCTGGCAGCTGATCAACAAGGCGCTGGACCTCAAGTTCAACGAGCCGGAGGAGACGTACTCGTCCTCCCCGCACCTCTACGCGGAACTGAACATCCCGGCCGGGACCAAGGGTGTCCTGCCGCGTGCCGAGCGCACCCGCGCCGGTCTCGACGCGGAGGAGATCGAGGACCTGGGCGAGCCCGGCGGCGGTCGTCGCCGCGGCGCGACCAAGCCCGCGGGCCGCGGCGAGGGCCGCACCGGTGACCGCGACGTCGAGCGTGACGCCGACCGTCCGGCCGGGCGTCGCGAGCGGGACCGCAAGCGTCGCCGCACCCGCAGCGGCGCGGACGCGACGGCCAGCGCGGAGACGGTCGAGGCGCAGGCAGCCCCGACCGCTGCGCCGGCACCCGGTGAGGTCGCCGAGAACGCCGACGCGCCCGGGCGCCGTCGTCGCCGCCGCACGCGCAGCGGTGACCAGGCAGCCGAGATCGCGGCGGAGACCGAGGTGGACGCGGCCGAGACTGCCGCGGTCGAGGTCGCCCAGGCGGCCGCGCCGGTCGTCGAGGCCGCACCGGTCGTGACGGAGGAGGCTCCGGTGGAGCCGCGGCGTCGCCGGACGCGCACGGCCAAGGTCGCCGCCGAGGCGCCCGTCGAGGTCGCCGAGACCCCGGTCGCGGTCGAGGCCCCGGCAGCCGTCCAGGAGACGGCCGTGGTCGAGGAGACGCCGGCTCCGCGCAAGCGGACGCGGGCGACGAAGAAGGCCGTGGCCGAGGTCGCCGAGGCTCCGGTCGTCATCGAGGCCCCGGCAACCGTCCAGGAGACGGCCCCCGTCGAGGAGACCCCCGCGCCGCGCAAGCGCACCCGCGCCACCAAGAAGGCCGCCGCCGAGGTCGTCGAGGCCGCCGAGGCAGTCGTCGCCGAGGCACTGGTCGCCGAGGCCATCGCCCCGGTCACCGAGGAGGCGCCGGCCCCGCGCCGCCGCACCCGCGCCGCCAAGGCCACCGTCGAGGTCCCCTCGGAGACGCCCGCCGCCACCGAGACCCCCGCGGTCGAGGAGACGCCAGCCCCCCGCAAGCGCACCCGCGCCACCAAGAAGGCCGTGACCGAGGTCGCCGAAACCCCGGCAACCGTCGAGGCCCCGGCAGCCGTCCAGGAGACGGCCGTCGTCGCCAAGGCCGCCGCGCCGCTGGAGTCGGTCGCGACCGCGCCGGCGATCGCGCCTCGCAAGCGCCGCCGGGCCACGTCGGGCGTGACCGACGCGACCGCCAAGGCCGCCGGGCTCACCGCGCCCACGGCCGAGGAGGAGGCTCCGGCGCCGGTCGAGTCGCCGACGCTTCCCGCGCCGCGCAAGCGCCGCCGGGCCACGTCGGGCGTGACCGACGCGACCGCCAGGGCCGCCGAGCGGATCAGCTCGGCCGCCGCCCAGGCCGCCGAGCCGGAGGTTCCCACGCAGCGTGGGGAGGCGACGCCGATAGCGGCTGAGGAGGAGCGTCCGAAGCGCAAGCGTCGCAGCGTCCGCCTCGCCGAGGCGGCAGCGGCGGCGCTGCC
>NZ_BBPO01000007.1:13246-36173 GCF_000787815.1 Streptacidiphilus neutrinimicus | reverse complement strand
GCGTCGCAGCGTCCGCCTCGCCGAGGCGGCAGCGGCGGCCGCTGCCGCGGAGGCGGCCGAGGCCGCGGCGACGAAGCGCCCCCGCGCCCGCACCCGCGCCTGACGTACCCACAGAGACGGCGCGGCGGGAACCCTCCCAGGGGGCCCGCCGCGCCGTTGGCATGTGGCCGTCGCTTGCGGCCGTTGGGAAGTGGAGACCCGGCGACGCCCAGGAGCCTGCAACGACACCCCACGGACATCTCCCCTGGCTACGCTCGACTCCGCACGCCGCACCGCCAGGAGGTTCCAGCCCTATGAGCACGCCGCCCTTCCTCACCTTGCCCGCCTGTGCGCGAAGCGTTCGCCTCGGCACCGCGCGGGGCGAGTTCGCTGCGCTGCACGCCGTGCCCGAGGGGCGGCCCGCGACGGCGTTCGCGCTGCTCGTGCCCGGGTTCACCGGCAGCAAGGAGGACTTCATCGCGCTGTTGGAGCCGCTGGCCGAGGACGGATTCGAGGTGATCGCCATCGACCAGCGGGGGCAGTACGAGACGGGCGGGCCCGACGACGTCGAGTCGTACACGCTGGAGGAGTTCAGTCTCGACCTGCTGGCCGTGACCGCAGAGCTGCGCGAGCGGGCGGCCGGGCGGCCGCTGCACCTGGTCGCGCACTCCTTCGCCGGATACGTCGCGCGGGACGCTGCGCTGCGGGCGACGGGCTCGCCGCTGCCGTGGGCCTCGCTCACGCTGCTGAGCACCGGACCGGCAGCCGTCGGGCACGGCGAGACCGAGCGCGCGAAGCTGCTGCTTGCCGCCCTCCCGGCGATGACGCTGGAGGAGATCTGGCAGGCGATGCAGGAGATGGACGAGGCGAGCGGCGCGAAGGTCCGGCTGGACCCGGAGATCGCGGACTTCATGCACCGACGCTGGCTGGCGAACGTGCCGGGCGCGCTGGCGGCGATGGCGCAGCGGCTGATCTCCGAGCCGGACCGGGTGGACGAGCTGGCCAAGACCGCGCTGCCGAAGCTGGTGATCTCCGGCGAGACGGACTACGCCTGGCCGGTGGAGCTGCAGGCGCAGATGGCGCTGCGGCTCTCCGCCGAGCACATCGTCGTGCCCGGCGCCGGGCACTCGCCCAACGCGGAGCGGCCCGCGGGGACGGCGGTCTCGCTGTCCGCCTTCTGGACCAACGCCGTCAGCTGATTCGCCGTCAGGCCGGTGGCCTGTGGCGATACGCAGGTTTAACGGCATGCTAACCGCGGCGCATCAGGGGTGGCTCAGGCTGGTACCACACAGCAGAAGGGAGAAGTCCATGCGCTTCGAGATCTTCCGCCTCGACGAGAACGGAACGGCGGTCGGGGACAGCCAGATCGCCGAGGCCGAGGCGGTCCGGTCGATCGTCGAGCACGCCGCCGCGACGGGCGACCGCGTCTACATCCGACCGCTGCGGAACGCCTCTGTCTGACCGCTCCGGCGGCTGTCTGACCGCTCCGGCGGCCTCGGTCCGTCCCCCGAAAGTGGCGTCCCCCGCGCGGGTGATCGTCCTTGACGGAGCGGGCGGGAGAGAGGACCGTGTTCCTCTATGAGGGGCGAGCCCAGTTGCCCTAGGTGCGGGGGCCGAGTCCGCGCCCCGGGGTTGTTCACCGACACGTGGCAGTGCGACAGGCACGGGACGGTCTATCCCCTGCAGCCGATCGTCCCGCCGAGCGTCGAGGCGCTGGGCGTGGCCGTCGCCAGGGCCGAGGTGCCCGTCTGGCTGCCCTGGCCGCTGCCGGTGGGCTGGCTCTTCACGGGGATCGCGCATGCGGGTGACGACGTTTCGGGAACGCGGGCGACAGCGGTCGCCTGCTCCGGCCCCGGTCCTCTGGGCGGGCCGGGAGAGCTGCTGCTGATCGCCGAGGAGCTCGGCGTGGGCCTCGGCGCGCGCTACGCCGGGCTGCCCGGGCCCGATCCGGGCGATGCGATCGCGGTGAACCGACCGCCCCATGCGAAGGTCCTAGCGGCGGGGCGCCCCACGGCGCTGTGGCACGTGCCGGACGCCCCGGACGACCGCGCGGTCTTCGTCGGCGAGGCCCGCGGCCTGTGGCTCTGGGCGGTGGTCTGGCCGGAGCGGTCCGGCCTGCTGATGTACGACGAGCTCGTCCTGACGGATCTCCGCGACGCGGGGGCGGAGCTGGAGCTCCTGCCCTGCGGGGCGCTGTCCCCGCGGATCCTCAAGTAGCGGATCCTGGGCCGGCCACGGCTGCCGCACCCGGCTGCCGCACCCGGCCGGGGCCCGTGGCGCGGCTCCGGGCGCACGCCGCTGGACACGCCCCCCGGAGGGTCGCGGCGCTCCCCTACCCTGGACGGCATGCGTATCGATCTCCACGCCCACAGCAACGCGTCCGACGGCACGGACTCCCCTGCCGAGCTCGTGCGGAACGCCGTCGTCGCGGGCCTGGACGTCGTTGCGCTGACCGACCACGACACCACGGCGGGCTGGGCCGAGGCGGCGGAGGCGCTGCACGGGACGGCGCTGACGCTGGTGCCGGGCGCGGAGCTGTCGTGCCGGGTCGAGGGCATCTCGATGCACATGCTGGCCTACCTCTTCGACCCGGAGGAGCCGGCGTTCGCGCGGGAGCGGGAGCTGGTGCGGACGGACCGCGTGAGGCGCGCGCAGGCCATCGTCGAGCGGTGCCGCGCGCTCGGCGCGCCGGTCACCTGGGAGCAGGTCGAGCGGATCGCGGGCCGCGGAGCGGTGGGGCGGCCGCACATCGCCTCGGCGCTCGTCGAGGCGGGCGTCGTCGCGGACGTCGACGCCGCCTTCACGAAGGACTGGCTCGCCAACGGCGGGCGCGCGGACGTGCCCAAGCGGGAGACCGATCCGGCCGAGGCGATCGCGCTGGTGCGCGGGGCGGGCGGGGTGGCGGTGTTCGCGCACCCGGGGGCGTCCAAGCGCGGCCGGACGGTCTCGGAGGCGACGATCGCGGACCTGGCCGCAGCGGGACTGACGGGGCTGGAGATCGACCACATGGACCACGACGAGGAGACGCGCGCCCGCCTGCGCGGGCTCGCGGCCGAGCTGGGCCTGCTGGCCACCGGGTCCTCGGACTACCACGGCAGCCGAAAGGCCGTCAGCCTCGGTGCGAACACCACGGATCCGGCCGTCTACGAGGCGCTCGTCGGCCTCGCGACCGGGGCGAAGCCGATCACCGGCTGAGCCCGCCCCGCCCGGTCGGGGCGTGTCCGAAATCCCGTCAGCCGGATGGCTGGAAAACCTGCTAGCCTCTGGCGTCTCTCGACGGGCGCCGGGGATACGCGCCCGTCCCTCTTTTCTCTCTCGGGGTGGGTACGTGGCGATTCGCCGTGCAAAGCAGAAGCAGCAGGTCATCGAGAAGCTCTCGCAGGTCGCCCCGCCCGGGGAGACCTTCATGGCGTGCGTGCACGTGGAGACCGGGCCGAGCCCGTGGCTGAACGCGATCTTCGACGAGATCCCGGTGGTCGGGATGGTCGTCGCGTTCACGCGCCGGTTCTACTTCCTGACGCTGACCAACACCTCGATCGTGGTGAACTCCGCGAGCCGGTGGACCAACCGCCCGGGCGAGGTCGTCGCGGCCTTCCCGCGTCAGGCGTTCCCGGTCAGCCGGATCAACCGGGCGACCGTGTGGAGCTCGATGTACGTCGAGATGACCCCGGGCGCCAAGCCGACCCGCCTGAACATCCACCGCTACTGGCGGGACGAGCTGGACCAGCTCCTCGGCGCGCTGCCGCAGGCGCAGATCCCCGCGCAGGGCGGCGCCCCGACGGGCCAGCCGCAGTTCTGATCCGACGTCACGCGTCGCCGAGCGGTACGGACCTGCGCTGCTGATCGCGCAGGTCCGTACCGTGGCGCAGCCACCGCTCCTGGAGTTCGGCGGCGCCGTGGACGCGCTTGTGGGCGGCCTCGTTCGGGGTCATCGGCAGCAGCGGCAGAAACCGGACCGCCTCGGCGGGCTCGGGCAGCTCCAGGTCCTCGACCAGGCCGCCCGGTTCGGCGACCAGGAAGGACGTGAAGGGCGCGCCCTCCCAGAGCGGTTCGCCCAGATCCAGCGAGGCGCCCGGCGCCACGACCAGCCCCTCCACCTGCGGCGCGGCCGCGAGCGTGGCCAGCGGGCGCAGCAGCCCGTCCTGGCCGCCGCGGACGGTGACCACCAGCTCCACGCGCGGGCCGGCGATCGGGTCCGCCACCAGCGCGGTCGGGTCGTTCATGGGCGAGGCGGACATCCCGAGGGTGGCATAGCGGTACAGCCCCTCGGCCTGCGGGAACCGCAGCACCTCGATCCGGTCGGTGCCGAGGAACGTGATCGCTGCGCGACCGTCCGGCTCACCGAAGGTGCTGATGAGGCGCGCCTCGACGGCGGTGAGGACGGCGTCCGGCGCCGACGCGTCGGGCGAGTCGGACGGGTGGGGTGAGTCGGCTGCGTGCGGCATAGGCAGAGCCTACGGCGTCACCCGGCGGGCCGTTCAGGAGCGCTGCCCGGCCCGGATGATCAGCAGCAGGCCGGCAAGGATCATGGCCACGGCCGGGTAGACCGCCACCGGCGGCAGCTGGCCGAGCCAGACGGCGGCGATGAGCGCCGCCCCCGGTGTCTCCAGCAGGATCGCGGTGGAGACGAAGGACGGCCCGAGCGTCCGCACCACGCGGTTGCTCAGCGAGTGTCCGAGGAACTGCGCCGACGCGGTGAGCAGCGCGATCTGCCCCCAGGCGGTGGGGCTGTAGCCGGTGAGCGTCTGCCCGGAGAGCAGGCAGGCGACGAGCAGCAGCAGGCCCGTGGTGGCATAGCAGACGAAGGTGTAGGCGGTCGTGCTGACGGTCCGCCGCACCTCGCTGCCGAGCAGGAAGTACCCGGACGCGGCCATGCCGGCGCCGAGGGCGAGCAGGTCGCCCAGCACGGCGCGGGAGGACATGGTGAGGTCGAAGCCGGTCAGCAGCACCACGCCCGCGAAGGCGAGCCCGATGCCCACCCAGACCACGCGCGGCGGACGGTGTCCGCGCAGTCGCAGGTAGAGCGTGGTCCACAGCGGTGTGGCCGTGCAGAGTGCGGTCGAGGTGGCCACGGAGGTCAGCCGCAGGCTGGGCAGCCACATCGCGAAGTGCAGCGCGAGGAAGGCGCCCGCCGCCAGCGAGAGCCGCACCGTCCGCTTGGTCATGGCGCGCAGCTCGCCGCGGTGCCGGAGCAGCGCGATCGGCGCGAGGACGCCGGTGGCGATGCAGTTGCGCCAGAACGCGATGGCGACGGCCGGGGCGGCGATGGCGCTGATCAGCGGCGCGGACAGGGCCACCCCGCCGACGGCGAGCGCGAGCAGTAGGAAGTCGATGCGCGGCACCGCCGACAGGTCCGGATGCACGCCCGGAGCCGGCGCGCCCGGCTGCGGCGCGACGGCCGCGGACGAGGGGGCGCTCTCGGCGGTGCTGGACACGGGCGACTCCTCGGCGCGACCACACAGGAACCGACAGGTTGACGGTCGGTAAGGGGCGTTTCCATGGTAGGTGACTGACAGCCTTGGCTTCTACGGGGTACCACGCCCTGGACAGTCGCCGCCGGCGGCGACAGGAGAACCAATACCCTGTGAGCATGACTGCTGAGCCGAGTGCCGAGCTGCTGGACCGCGCGCTGATCGAGGAGGCCGCGAAGAAGTCCGGTCTGCTGTGGGTGCGACGCGACGGCGGGCGCGATCGGGCACTGTGGCACGCCTGGGTGGAGGACGCGGTCGTGATCGTCGGCGACGGCGGCGAGCAGCCGCTGGACGGGCTGGGCGAGGACGTGGACCTCGTCGTCACCCTGCGGAGCCGCGACAAGTGGGGCCGCCTGGTCGCCTTCCGCGCCCGGACGGAGCTGCTGGCCCCCCGCTCGGAGGCGTGGCAGGCCGCGGTCGACGAGCTGAAGGGCAAGCGGCTCAACGCCCTGGACCACGACTCCGTCGAGGAGCGCTGGGCCGAGGGCAGCCGCGTGCTCCGGCTGGTGCCGCAGGGCCCCAGCGTCGAGCACCCCGGCGCGATGCCCGACTCCGCCCACACGGCGGCCCCGGTGCCGACCGCTGCGACGACCCGTCGAGCGATCCCCGCCGCCCTCCCCAAGCTGCTGCTCGGACGCAGGCGCCGCCGCCCGGCCTGAGCGCGGCGCCGCCCCGCTTTTCCCCGGCGCCCCGTCTCCCCGGCGCCCTGCCCTCCCGGCGCCCTGCCCTCCCGGCGCTCTGTCTTCCCGGCGCCCGGCCCGGGCGGCTTCGCCGCGTCCCGCCCCAGCGGCGGGACGGCCGGAACGGCAGCTCCAAGCAGCAGGGTGGGCGGAACGCGCTCGACCCGCCCGGCCCGACCCATCCGGCCCGACCCGCTCGGCGGACCCGCAGGGCGCAATCGCAGGCTGCACAAAAGGGGCAGACCTCCCATAGCAGGTAGCCTGGCCATCGGCAGCGACTCAGTCGCGCGGGGCCCGGGTCAGGGTCAGGGTCTGAGTCAGCAGCGTCAGGGAGGTATCGCGTGAGCGTGAGCGCAGGCGCCTCACGAGTCTTCGTCTCGCATCTGGCGGGGGTGGCGGTCTTCGACCCGAACGCCGACTCCGTCGGGCGCGTCCGGGACCTCGTCGTGACCCTGCGGCTCGGCGGACGGCCGCCGCGGGTGCTCGGATTCGTGGTCGAGGTGCCGGGCAAGCGCCGGGTCTTCCTCCCGATGAACCGGGTGACCAGCGTGGAGTCCGGCCAGGTGATCATGACCGGTGTCATCAACATGCGCCGCTTCGAGCAGCGTCCCACCGAGACGCTCTGCCTGGCGGAGCTGCTCGACCGCCGGGTCACCCTGCGCGAGACCGGCCCTTACGGCGAGGAAGGCGAGACCGTCACGGTCCTCGACGTCGCCATGGTGCGCACCAAGGGGCGGGAGTGGGAGATCGACAAGGTCTTCGTCGAGAAGGGCCGAGGCGGACGGCTGCGCCGCAAGGGCGAGGCGATGACCGTCGAGTGGTCGGCGGTCACCGGGTTCGCTCTGCGCGAGGAGGACCAGGGCGCGGCCAACCTGCTCGCCACCTTCGACCGGCTCCGCCCCGCCGACCTCGCCAACGTGCTGCACCACCTCTCCCCCAAGCGCCGCGGCGAGGTCGCCGCCGCCCTGGACGACGAGCGACTCGCCGACGTCATGGAGGAGCTGCCGGAGGACGACCAGGTGGCGATCCTGGCCGGGCTCCACCAGGAGCGCGCCGCCGACGTGCTGGAGGCGATGGACCCCGACGACGCGGCCGACCTGCTCTCCGAGCTGCCGGACGAGGAGGCGGAGCAGCTGCTCCAGCTGATGGAGCCGGACGAGGCCGCCCCGCTGCGCCGCCTGCTCACCTACGCCGAGCACACGGCCGGCGGCCTGATGACCACCGAGCCGATCGTGCTGCCGCCGGACGGGACCGTGGCCGAGGCGCTGGCGCTGATCCGCAACGAGGACCTGAAGCCGGCTCAGGCCTCCGTCGTCTACGTGTGCCGACCGCCCCTGGAGACGCCGACCGGCAGGTACCTCGGTCTGGTCCACTTCCAGCGGCTGCTGCGCGAGCCGCCCTACACGCTGGTCGGCTCCCTCGTCGACCGCGATCTCGACCCGCTCACGCCCGCGACCGAACTGCCCAGCGTCACCAGCTTCCTGGCCACGTACAACATGGTGGCCGCGCCGGTGGTCGACACGACGGGCAATCTGCTGGGTGCGGTCACCGTCGACGACGTGCTCGACCACCTGCTGCCCGAGGACTGGCGCGAAGCCGCGCTGCACGGCGGCACGCCCCGCACCGACCACAGCGAGGAGGTGACCTCCGATGGGTCCCACATCTGAGCCGAAGCCGAGACGTGAACCGAAGCGCGAAGCGAAGCGTGAACCGAAGCGCGAAGCGAAGCGCGAACCTCGGCGAGAGCTGATCCGCGAGCTGAGGCACGAGTTCCGGTCCGATCCGAAGCACGAGCCCAAGCACGAGCCCAAGCCGAGCCAGAAGCGCCTGAGGCTCGACCAGCCGCAGCGCCCCTCCCGGCTGGGCCTGCCACAGCCCGACCCGGACGCGTTCGGGCGCCTGTCGGAACGCATCGCACGGTTCATGGGCACGGGACGGTTCCTGGTCTGGATGACGATGGTCATCCTGCTCTGGGTCGCGTGGAACGTGCTGGCCCCGTCGGGGCTGCGCTTCGACACGTACCCGTTCATCTTCCTGACCCTGGCCCTGTCGCTCCAGGCCTCCTACGCCGCGCCGCTGATCCTGCTGGCGCAGAACCGGCAGGACGACCGCGACCGGGTCAACATGGAGCAGGACCGCGCCCGTGCCAGCCGTACCGTCGCGGACACGGAGTTCCTCACCCGCGAGGTCGCCGCCCTGCGACAGGGCCTCGGCGAGGTGGCCACCCGCGACTTCCTGCGCAGCGAGCTGCAGCAGCTGATCAAGGAGCTGGACTCGCGCGACGGCGACGGACATCGGCCCGACGATCCGCGGATCGCGGCCTCCGACCTGATGTGACCCGCCGCACGCTACTGCCGGGTCAGTGCGACTCTTCGGCCGCCGTACCATTCCGTTATGGCAACCGACACTGAGGCGACCCCCATCGAGGAGTCCGTGCGCGCCGCGCTGGCGAAGGTGCAGGACCCGGAGATCAACCGGCCCATCACCGAGCTCGGCATGGTGAAATCCGTGGCGGTGGACGCCGCGGGCGGCGCGAAGGTCGCCGTCTGGCTGACGGTGTCCGGCTGCCCCATGCGCGACACCATCACCACCCGCGTCCGCGACGCGGTGTCCGCCGTCCCCGGCATCTCCTCGGTCGAGGTCGAGCTGGATGTGATGAGCGCCGAGCAGCGCAAGGAACTGCAGGCGACACTGCGCGGCGGCCAGGCCGAGAAGGAGATCCCCTTCGCCAAGCCCGGTTCGCTGACCCGCGTGTACGCGGTCGCGTCCGGCAAGGGCGGCGTGGGCAAGTCCTCGGTGACGGTCAACCTCGCCGTCGCCCTCGCCGACCAGGGCCTGAAGGTCGCCGTCGTCGACGCCGACATCTACGGCCACAGCGTCCCGCGCATGCTGGGCGCCGAGGGTCGGCCCACGCAGGTCGAGAACATGATCATGCCGCCGTCGGCGAACGGCGTGAAGGTCATCTCGATCGGCATGTTCACCCCCGGCAACGCGCCCGTCGTCTGGCGCGGCCCGATGCTGCACCGCGCCCTGCAGCAGTTCCTCGCCGACGTCTACTGGGGCGACCTCGACATCCTGCTGCTCGACCTGCCGCCGGGCACCGGCGACATCGCCATCTCGGTCGCCCAGCTGATCCCGAACGCGGAGATCCTGCTGGTCACCACCCCGCAGCAGGCCGCGGCGGAGGTCGCGGAGCGCGCGGGCACGATCGCGCTGCAGACGCACCAGACGATCGTCGGCGTCATCGAGAACATGTCGGGCATGCCGTGCCCGCACTGCGGCGAGATTGTCGACGTCTTCGGCACCGGCGGCGGCCAGACGGTCGCCGACGCCCTCACCCGCGCCACCGGCGCGAAGGTCCCGGTCCTCGGCAACATTCCCATCGACGTCCAGCTCCGCCAGGGCGGCGACGAGGGCAAGCCCGTCGTCCTCTCCGACCCGGACTCCCCCGCCGGCTCCGCGCTCCGCGCGATCGCCTCCAAGCTCGCCGGCCGCCAGCGCGGCCTCTCCGGCCTCTCCCTGGGGCTCACCCCGAAGAACAAGTTCTGAACCACCGGTCCACCGGCCTGCAACACAAGCGCCGATCATGCCCCTGAGCTGCGGGGCATGATCGGCGTTCGTCGTTGTCGGCTCCGACTCGCTCCCGTCGGTGTCGACGGAGAGGCGGTCCGGGCCCGGCTCCCGCTTGGTGGGCGGCTAGCCGCTGTAGGCGGCGAAGTCCGTGATCACGGTGAAGCCCAGGCCGTAGGCGCTGACGCCGCGGCCGTAGGCGCCGATGTGGGCGCCTTCGGCGTCGCCGGCGAGGACCCAGCCGTACTCGGACTCGCGGTAGCGGAAC
Organism: Streptacidiphilus neutrinimicus; assembly: GCF_000787815.1. Lineage (GTDB taxonomy): Bacteria > Actinomycetota > Actinomycetes > Streptomycetales > Streptomycetaceae > Streptacidiphilus > Streptacidiphilus neutrinimicus. The sequence goes on along the minus strand of NZ_BBPO01000007.1, from coordinate 26,205 downwards.
GGCTGAGGGGTGCCGTCGACCGGGAGGGTGAGCGAGGACCAGGCAGCGCTCTCCAGGTCGTCGGCGAGGTCCCAGGCGAGAGCCGTCTGCTGGTCGAGCCAGTCCTGGCGCAGCGAGCGCTCCATCGGGGCGTGCTCGGTCGCGGCGAGGAGGCCGGAGCCGGCCAGCCACGCGGCCGAGGAGACGGAGGTCGCCTCCAGCATGCCGGTGCCGTTCTCGAGGCGGCGGGCCTCGCGCCGGGCGACGGTCACCACGACGGCGAAGCGCTTGCCCTCCGCCGGGTCCTGCGCGAGGTAGGAGCGCACGGGCTCGTCCCCGTGGCCGAGGGAGCCGTAGTCGACGGTGCGGCCGTCCGGCGACGTGCCGGTGGCGCCGTACCAGCGGCGGCCGGTCCAGGCGTCGTCCAGGCCGTACCAGGGGAAGTCCACCCCCGAGAAGCCGGGCCCGGCGGACTTCGCCTCCGCGTGCGGCTGCTGCTCCTGCTCCGCCACGGTCTCGCTCGTGGTGTCCATACCGGCCTCCTTCTTGGTCCGCCCCGGCAGAAGATTACCGGGGCGGGCGGGGACGACCGTGTAGGGACGGGATAACGCGCGCGTGAGCCGCCGTCAGGTGGCCTCGAGGTCGTACGGAGGCCGCTCGTCGGAGGCGGCAGGAGCAGCCGCGCCGGCGGGGCCGGACGGCGTGGCGGGAGACGTGGACGCGGACGCGGCGCCCTCGGGGGCGACCTTGCCCAGCGGGTCGTTCCGGACGGACTTCACCGCCGTGGCGGCGTCGGTCGCGTCGCGGGTGAAGCCGTTCTTCAGCTCCTGGATCTCGTTCAGCCCGAACTCGTCCCCGTGCCGCTGCATCTGCTTGCGCACGAAGGTCTTCGGGTTGAGGTCCTGGAACTCGAAGTCCTGGTACTCCGGACCCAGCTCCTTGCGGATGTCCTCCTTGGCGCTGTCGGAGAACTCCCGGATCTTGCGGATGACGCCCATCGCGTCCTGGACCAGCTTGGGGAGCTTGTCGGGGCCGAAGATGACCACGGCGAGGACGACGAGCACCACCATCTCGAGTGGGCTTATGTCGAAGAACATGCGGTGGGCTCCCCTGCTGACGTGTGGACTGCTCCAGCGTAATCGCCCGGAGGGCCAGTCGTACCCGGTGACCGGTGAACCAGCGGTGTGAAAAGGGGAACGTGTCCGGCTTCGGACGGTCCGGCCGCCGTCCCTCCGCTCAGGCCTTGGTGGACGTCGAGTCGGTAGGCGCGGACGCGAGCTTCGCCTCGATCTTCAGGCTGGCGCCGTTCCGCAGCACCGTGAGCTCGGTCGTGCCGTTCGCCCTGCGGCCGCGGATCAGCGCGATCAAGTCGTCGGCATCGGTGACGGCGACGCCGTCAGCCGCCGTGATCACGTCGCCGACCTGCAGTTTCGACCCTGCGGCGTGCACGTCGGTGATCTTGGCACCGCCGTCGAACCCGCGGTCCAGGGTGACCCCGATGGTGGGCGGCGTGGCCCTGCCGCCGCCGATCAGCTGCGCCGCGACCGCGGTGGCCTGGTCGATCGGGATGGCGAAACCGAGGCCGATGCTGCCGCTGGTGCTGTCGCTCCCGTAGGGGTCGGAGCTGTCCGGGTCGGAGGAGCGGATCACCGTGTTGATCCCGATCACGGTGCCGCTGGCGTCGAGCAGCGGACCACCCGAATTGCCGGGGTTGATCGGCGCGTCGGTCTGCAGTGCGTCGAGGTAGGAGTGGCCGGCGGGCGAGTCGAGGCTGCCGGAGACGATCGGGCGGTCGACGGCGCTGACGATGCCCGAGGTGACCGTGCCGCGCAGGCCGTAGGGCGCGCCGATCGCCATCACCGGCTCGCCGACCTGGACGTTGTCGGAGTCGCCGAAGGTCGCGGGGCTGAGCCCGGAGACGCCCGCGACGCGCAGCACCGCGAGGTCGCTGCCGACGTCGCGGCCGACGATGATGGCCGGGTGGTGCTGGCCGGTGCTGAAGGTGACGGTGATCGCGCCGGGGGTGCCCTGCGGAGCGATCACGTGGTTGTTGGTGAGGATGTGGCCGTTGGCGTCCAGCAGGATGCCGGTGCCCGTGGTGCGCCGGCCGCCGGCGTCGACCTGGAGGTAGACCACGCCGGGCAGCACCTGGCTCAGCACGGCCGCGGTCCGGTCGGCGCCCTTGGAGGCGGAGCTCGACGCCTGGTGCAGAGTGAGCCGGCCGCCCTCGGCCGCGCCCTCGACGCCGACCCCGAGGCCCCCGCCGATGAGACTGGCGACGACCACGACGAGGGCGATGATCATCAGGCCCCTGGACGAGGTGAGCGCGGGTACGGGGCGGCCCAGCCGACGACCTCCCGGGCCGTCGCCGCCGCCCCACGGGCCGTCGTTCGGGTGCTGGGCCGCCGCCTGCTCGCCTGCCGGGCCGTGGCCCTCGTCGTCCCCGCCGCTCTCGGCGTGCACGGGGCTGCCGAAGATCGCGCCGCGCTGTGCCGCCGCGCCACCCGGGTGGCTCCACCACGCGGGCGCGAGCCGCTGGGTACGCTGCGGCGCCTGCGGCTCCTCCAGCTGGTGTTCCGCTGCCATGCCGAACTGCTCCTCCACGCCTGCTGCCCTGGCATTGAAACAGGTCGGGGGCGATCGAGGCTACGCCCACGTGAATGTTCCCAGTTAACGAACAGGTGACTGAACAGCCCACCGACAAGCGGCCTCGCCGGCCCCGACCGACCCCTGACCTGCGGCGTCGGCGCAGACGCGTCGGCCCGTACCGCGAGGAGCGCGGTACGGGCCGACATCGGGACGGGTGGCGGGGTGCGCGAGCGCCCGCTAGCGCAGCTCGGCCGCCGGGTAGAGGTTGGGCGGCATGCCCGGGCGGGCGAGCGGGGCGTGCTGGTTGGCGGCGGTGCGCTCGCGTGCGTCGTCGACGCGCGCGGCGTTGTAGGCGAGCTGCCCGCCGGCCGGGGCGTAGTTGGCGGACGGCGCGTAGTTGTTGGACCCGGACAGCGGGGCGACGTCATGGGGCGCCTCCGACGTGGCCGTGACGCCGGTGAGGGCGCTGCTCAGGGTGACCGCGGCGACGGAGAACGCGCCTGCGGCGGCGAAGACCAGCCGTCTGCCGCGCGGTGCGGCGGGCGCGCTCGGCGCGACCCCGACCACGGCCGTACGCCCCGCACGCTCGGCCCGGGCCGAGGCCTCCTCGGACGTTGTCATCAGCGGGCCCGAAGGGTCCGATCCGGCACGCAGCCGCGCCGCTATCGGACGCTCCCCGCGCGGCTCGCGGCCGCGCTCGCGCCGGGCCCGCGGGTCCATCCCGGGCACCGGGCGGTCCGCTCCGAGCGCGCCGTTGCCGAAGCTGCTGCCGCGCAGACCACCGCTGCCCAGGCCGCCGGACATGCCGAAGCCGGTTCCGGGGTGGGCGCCCGACCCGCCGAAGAGGGAGCGGACGCGCGAGGGCGGGCCCTGGGGCGGGCGCGGGTCACCCTCGTCGTCATCGGCGGCGGAGATGGCCATCAGGCGGCTCAGGAAGACGTTGCTGGGCTCCGGCGGCAGCACCTCGCGCAGGCGCGCCTTCAGACGGCGCTCCTCCTCCGCCTCGGCCAGGCAGTCGGGACAGGTGGCCAGGTGTGCCTGGACGCGCTCGCGCGCGCCGTGGTCGAGCTCGCCGTCGACGAAGGCGGCGAGGCGGTCGCCGAGGTGGTGCTCCTGCGGCGGCGGGGTCGTGACGGCGACGGAAACCTGGGTCACCCGCAGCTCGCCGACCTCCGACCGCGGGACGCGGCGGGCCTGCTCGCTCACGAGGACCGCCCCCTGTCCATGGCGTCGGCTGCCAGCAGCTGGGCCTCGGCCTCGACGTCCACGCCGGCCCGGCGCTCACGGCCCCCGCCCGCGCCGGGGGCGCGGTGCTGCAGGGCTGCGCGCAGGTGCGCGCGACCGCGGTGGATGCGGCTGCGGACGGTGCCGAGCTTGACGCCGAGCGTCGCGGCGATCTCCTCGTAGGACAGGCCCTCGATGTCGCAGAGCACCACGGCGGCCCGGAACTCCGGCGCGAGCGTGTCGAGCGCGTGCTGCACGTCGGCGTCGAAGTGGGTGTCGTGGAACTGCTGCGCCGGCGACGGCTCCCGGCTGGGCAGCCGCTCGGCGGCGTCCTCGGCCAGGGCGTCGAAGCGGATCCGCTGCTTGCGGCGGACCATGTCGAGGAAGAGGTTGGTCGTGATCCGGTGCAGCCAGCCCTCGAACGTGCCCGGGGTGTACGTGGACAGCGAGCGGAAGACCCGGACGAAGACCTCCTGGGTGAGGTCCTCAGCGTCGTGCTGGTTGCCGGTCAGACGGTAGGCGAGGCGGTACACCCGGGCGGAGTGCGTCTGGACGATCTCCTCCCAGCTGGGCGGGGTCCAGGCAGTCGCGGCGCTCTGCTCGTCGAAGGACGCGGTCTGCCCCTCGGGAACGCCCTGCAGGGCGACGGGGAGGCCGTTCGACTCCGTCGCGTCGACGGGCGCGTTCTCGGGCTGCGACTCACTGATCACGGGCTTCGGCGTGCGGGCCGGCGCGGGGCCGCGATGACTGCGCGAACGGGCGCCCCCCTCAGCCACACCTCCTCTATCGGCTCTTCTGCCTAGCAGGGCCACCACCATATCCGCACCACCCGTTAGCACCGGATAAAAGCCAATCACCATACGACCCACCTGCGGCGCTCCGTACACACCCGTACGCCGGGAGGGCCGACGACCGGGTGTGAACCCGGCCCTCATCCCCTTCCAACGGGCGGGCCTTGATCCCGGTTCCGCCTCTCTCCACTAACCTGTGGCCAGAAATCGACACTGGTCAGCACGGATCGGTGGATCGGCACACAACTCGGCTCAGCGCGGGAGGAAGGCATCAGCGGCTACGGGCAAGCGGACCCGGCCCTCGCCGACGCCTACGCGGTCGAGGACCCGGTACTCGAGCGCGCCCGCGAGATGTCGCTGCTGTCCTCGGTCCGTCCGGTCTCTCCGGGCAGCGGGGCCGCACTGCGGCTGCTGGCGGCGGCGGCCGGCGCGCGGGCGGTCGTGGAGATCGGAACCGGCGCGGGCGTGTCGGGCATCTGCCTGCTGCGCGGGATGCGGGCGGACGGCATCCTCACCACCGTCGACGTCCAGCCCGGTCTGCAGCGGCAGGCACGCGAGGCCTACGCGGCGGCCGGCTTCGCGCCGAGCCGCGCCCGGCTGATTCCCGGCCCGGCCCTGGAGGTGCTGCCCCGGCTGGCCGACAGGCAGTACGACCTCGTCTTCTGCGACGGCGATCCGGCGGAGACGACGGGCTACCTTGCTGAATCGTTGCGCCTGCTGCGACCTGGGGGAACGGTCTGCTTCGAGGGCGCCCTCGGGGTCCGTTCGGCGACCGTGCGGGAGCTGATGCGGCAGGTGCGCGAGCATCCGGACCTGATACCGGCGCTGCTGCCGGTCGGAGACGGTCTGCTGGCCGCGGTCCGTCCCTGACCCGGGTGCCGGGCCCCTGTGCACAGGCCGAAGGCCCCTCTCCCACGGTGGGGACAGGGGCCTTCGATGGAGGATCTGAGCGGGGTTCGGCCTCAGCCGCACACCTTCTTGAGTGCGTCACCGAGCGCCTCGGCCTCGTCGGGCGTCAGCTCGACGACGAGACGTCCGCCGCCCTCAAGCGGAACGCGCATGACGATGCCCCGCCCCTCCTTGGTCACCTCAAGCGGGCCGTCGCCCGTCCGCGGCTTCATGGCCGCCATGCTCGTTCCCCTTCCTGCACCTGCTCCACCGGAACCGGCGGCCCGTCCACCGCCGGTTTCGAACGCACTGATCGGAGTACCAGTATCCCGCATTCGACCGTCCGATGACCAACGTCACGCATCACGCCAGCCCCAGGGACCTCCTCCGTGCACGTTCGGACGGACCCGAACACGCTCGCCGACCGCACCTCAGTTCCCCTCCCCCGCCGGGCCTCTACGGCTGAGTGAGCCCCCCTCGCGTTCCACGCGGGGGATGCGGGAAAGTGGGCTACGTCACATCTTCCCCGGGGTATCCGATCCGTCATGCTGACCGGGGCACCAGCCGGTGACAGAGCTGGACGAAAAGTGAGGAGACGGACGTGGCCGACAGCGTGCTGTACGAGATCGAGGACGGGCTGGCGACGCTGACCATCAACCGCCCGGAGGCGATGAACGCCCTCGACACGGCGACCAAGGTGGCCCTGCGCGACGCCGCGACCGACGCGGCGGACAACCCGGCGGTCCGTGCGGTCCTGCTGACGGGCGCGGGCGAGCGCGCGTTCTGCGTCGGCCAGGACCTCAAGGAGCACGTGGGCAATCTGGCCGCCGCGCGGCAGGGCGGCGGACCTGCGCTCTCCACCGTCCGCGAGCACTACAACCCGCTGGTCACGGCGCTGGCGACGATGCGCAAGCCGGTCGTCGCCGCGATCAACGGCGTCGCGGCGGGCGCGGGCGCGGCGCTGGCGTGGGCCTGCGACTTCCGCTTCCTCGCGGCGCACGGCGGCTTCAACACCTCCTTCGCCGGCGTGGCGCTCAGCACGGACTCCGGCGCGTCGTGGACGCTGCCGCGGCTGGTGGGCCAGTCGAAGGCGATCGAGCTGCTGATGTTCCCTCAGACCGTCAAGGCGGAGGAGGCGTTGGCCCTCGGACTCGCGCACCGCGTGCTGCCGGGTGCCGAGTTGATGGACGAGGCCCGCGCGTTCGCCAGGCAGCTGGCTGACGGTCCGACGGTCGCCTACGGCGCGATCAAGACCGCGGTGGCGTTCGGCGCCGGCCACACGCTCGTGGAGACCCTCGCCAAGGAGGAGGAACTCCAGACCCTCGCAGGCGACTCCGCGGACCACCAGATCGCCGTCGAGGCCTTCCTCGCCAAGCAGGCCCCGCGGTTCACGGGCCGTTAGCCACGGTCATCGGGCGAAGCAGTCCGTCAGGTGGTCGTTGACCAGGCCGCAGGCCTGCATCATCGCGTAGGCGGTCGTCGGGCCGACGAACCGGAAGCCACGGCGCTTGAGTTCCTTCGCGAGCGCCGTGGACTCCGGCGTCACCGCGGGGACGTCCGCCAGGGCCTTGGGGGCGGAGGGCGCCGGATCCGGCGCGTAGCTCCAGATCAGCGCGTCGAGGGTGGTGTCGTCCAGGGCCAGCAGCGCACGGGCGTTGGCGATGGTGGCGACGATCTTCGCCCGGTTGCGGATGATGCCTTCGTCCGCGAGCAGCCGACTGACGTCGGCGTCGTCGTAGGCCGCCACCTTGGCCGGATCGAACCCGTCGAAGGCCCGGCGGAAGCCCTCCCGGCGACGGAGGATGGTGATCCAGGACAGGCCCGACTGGAACGCCTCCAGCGCGAGGCGCTCGTAGAGCTCGAGGTCCCCGTGGACGGGCTTGCCCCACTCCGTGTCGTGGTACTCCAGGTAGTCGGCGGTCGACAGGCCCCAGGGGCAGCGCAGCAGGCCGTCCTGGCCGCGGATGGCCTCGCTCACTGCTCGTCGTCCTTCCGCGGTGCGTCGGCCGCCTCGGCCGCCTCGGAGGACTCCGCGGACGGCTCGCCGGAGGAGTCGACGGACGGCCCGGCGGACGGGCCGGCGGACGGCTCGCCGGAGGAGTCGGCGGACGGCTCGGCGGGAAGCCCCGCCGGGGGCTCCGCGGCCGGGACGACCTGGGTCGGCTGGTAGGCGGCGCGCCGCTCGGTCGCGACCGAGCCCGCCGCGCCGGGAGAGGCGAGGGCCGCGGCCAGCGCGGTCTCCAGCTCCTGGACGCGGTGCTCGCGCTCGCTCAGCTCCGCGGCCATGCGGTCGAGCGCGTCGTCGACCTCGTCCATGCGGTAGCCGCGCAGCGACATCGGGAAGCGCAGATCGTCGACGTCCGTGCGCGACAGCGGACGGTCCTGCGGCAGGCGCGCGGCCAGGCGGTCGCGTTCGGCCTCGGGGAGCGAGCCGCCCGCGCCCAGCGCGGCCAGCGCGGCCGCGCCGACGACCAGCACCATCAGGACGAGGATCAACCAGAACACGGGCCCACTCCAGGCTGCCGGTGGGGGATCATGGACGAGCCCCAAACGTAACGACAGCCATCATGGCGCACCAGCCCGGGAGGACGCATGGCCAGCACGGCCCTGAAGCTCGGTCGGCGAACCTTCGGACCGGACGAGCTGGTGATCATGGCGATCGTGAACCGTACGCCGGACTCCTTCTTCGACCAGGGCGCGACCTTCGCGGACGAGCCGGCCTTCGCCGCCGCCGACCGCGCGGTCGCCGAGGGGGCCGCGATCCTCGACATCGGCGGCGTGAAGGCGGGCCCCGGGGAGGAGGTGACGGTCGAGGAGGAGCTGCGCCGCACCGTCCCCTTCGTCGCGGCCCTGCGCGAGCGTCACCCGGACGTCGTGCTGAGCGTGGACACCTGGCGCCACGAGGTGGGCGAGGCTGTCTGCGCGGTGGGCGCGGACCTGCTCAACGACGCCTGGGGCGGCGTGGACCCGCAGCTCGCCGAGGTGGCCGCGAAGCACCGGGTCGGACTGGTCTGTACGCACGCGGGCGGCGCCGAACCGCGTACACGGCCGCACCGCGTCGAGTACGCGGACGTCATGGCGGACATCCTGGAGCGGACGGTTCACGGCGAGGCGGAGCGCGCCCTCGCGCTCGGCGTGCCGCGGGAGTCGATCATCATCGACCCGGGACACGACTTCGGGAAGAACACCCGCCACTCGCTGGAGGCGACGCGACGGCTCCCGGAGATGACCGCGACGGGCTGGCCGGTGCTGGTCTCGCTGTCCAACAAGGACTTCGTCGGCGAGACGCTGGACAAGCCGGTCGGCGAACGGCTGCTCGGCACGCTCGCCACGACGGCGGTCTCGGCCTGGCTGGGCGCGCAGATCTACCGGGTGCACCAGGTCGCCGAGACGCGCCAGGTGCTCGACATGGTCGCCTCCATCCGCGGCACCCGCGAGCCCGCGGTCGCCCGCCGCGGGCTCGCGTAGCCGCCAGGCCAAGCCACCCCTGGTACCCATGTGCCTGCGTGGCTACTCGGGGCTGTGGGCGGGCTGCGCGTGGCCGTTGGTGCGGCTCACCTCGAGGATCTTGATGGCCTCCTCGACGGAGTCGGTGCAGCTGATCAGCTCCAGGTCGCCCGGGGAGGCCTTGCCCTCGGCGACCAGGGTGTCCCTGACCCAGTCCAGCAGGCCGGACCAGTACGCGGTGCCGAAGAGGATCACCGGGAACTTGGTGACCTTGTGCGTCTGGACCAGCGTCAGGGCCTCGAAGAGCTCGTCGAGGGTGCCGAAGCCGCCGGGCAGCACGATGAAGCCCTGGCTGTACTTCACGAACATGGTCTTCCGCACGAAGAAGTAGCGGAAGTTCAGGCCCAGGTGGATGTAGTCGTTGAGGCCCTGCTCGAAGGGCAGCTCGATGCCCAGCCCGACGGAGGTGCCGCCCGCCTCGAAGGCGCCGCGGTTGGCCGACTCCATGGCCCCCGGGCCGCCGCCGGTGATCACCGCGTAGCCGGCCTCGGCGAGCGCCCGGCCGATCTGGACTCCGGCCGCGTACTCGTCGGAGTCCGCCGCGGTCCGGGCCGAGCCGAAGACGCTCACCGCCGGACCGAGCTCGGCCAGGGCGCCGAAGCCCTCGACGAACTCGGACTGGATCCGCATGACCCGCCACGGGTCGGTGTGCAGCCAGTCGGACGGGCCGGCCGAGTCCAGCAGGCGCTGGTCGGTGGTGCTGGTGTCCACGTGCTCGCCGCGCAGCAGTACGGGACCGCGGTGCTTGATCCGCACCTTGCCACGCAGGCGAACCTCGTGGCCGGGCCCCGTGCCGTTCCCGTTGCCGTTGCTGCTCCCGTTACCGGGCCCCATGGGCTGGATGCTGCGCTCGTCTGTCATACCTCCGCAGCGTACGACGATCAATCGACGAACGGGGGTATGACAGGAGGCGACTTCCGGACCGCTCACGGGCACCGGTCACCGGCGGTACACGCAGGCGGGCCGGGTTCACACAGCGTTCAGGACTGCAGCCAGGCCCGCAGCCGCTTCTCGGTCTCCTCGATGGCGGCCAGCGAGCAGTGCTCGTCACGCTTGTGCGCGTAGTTCGGGTCGCCGGGACCGAAGTTCACCGCCGGGATGCCGAGCGCGGAGAAGCGGGCGACGTCGGTCCAGCCGAACTTGGCGGTCGGGGTGGTCGAGGTGGCCTCGACGAAGGCCGCCGCGGCCGGCTGGGACAGGCCCGGCAGGGCGCCGGCGGCGAAGTCGGTGACGACGACGTCGAATCCGTCGAAGACCTCGCGCACGTGCGCCTCGGCCTGCTCGGGGGATCGGTTCGGGGCGTAGCGGAAGTTCACCACGACCAGGCACTCGTCCGGGATGACGTTGTTGGCGACGCCGCCCTCGATGCGGACCGCGTTCAGGCCCTCGTGGTACTCCAGGCCGTCGATGACCGGGCGCTGGGCCTCGTAGGCGGCCAGCCGTTCGAGGATCGGCGCGGCCTTGTGGATCGCGTTGTCGCCCAGCCAGGCGCGGGCGGAGTGGGCGCGCTGCCCGCTGGTGCGGATCTCGGCGCGCAGGGTGCCCTGGCAGCCGCCCTCGACCTGCGCGTTGGTGCCCTCCAGCAGCACCGCGAAGTCGGCGGCGAGCCACTCGGGGTGGTTGCGGGCGAGCCGGCCGAGGCCGTTTCGGCGCGCCTCGACCTCCTCGCAGTCGTAGAAGACGAAGGTGATGTCCCGGTTGGGCTCGGGCACCGTCGCCGCGATGCGCAGCTGGACGGCGACGCCGGACTTCATGTCCGAGGTGCCGCAGCCGTAGAGCAGGTCGCCCTCGACGTAGGAGGGCAGGTTGTCCGCGATCGGCACCGTGTCCAGGTGACCGGCCAGCACGACGCGCTCGGCACGGCCGAGGTTGGTGCGGGCGATCACGGCGTTGCCGTCCCGCTCCACGGTCAGATGCGGCAGCTTGCGCAGCGCCACCTCGACGGCGTCGGCGATCACCTGCTCCGAACCGCTCACGGAGGGGATGTCGACCAGCCGGGCGGTCAACTGTCCGCCCGTCATGCTCAGATCGAGCTCGGGGACGACGGTCGACTCGGCGGACTGCTCGGCGGACTCGGGCGCATCAGGACGGCTCATGAACATCCAGCCTACGTGGGTTCTCCTCACCACGCGCTCAGCTCCGACTGGAGCGCGGTGCAGCTCACAGGTACGCAGGCGAACCGTAGTCCCAGCTGGACCGTCACAGTCGGTAGGGTGACCAGTCGGCCGGACCTGACCGACTGTGCCGACCTGAGCGGCGCGTCACGCAAACGTCGCGCCGCCGAGAACGTAGCGCCGCCGGAGAAAGGACGCCGGGTGAGTCTGAGCGAGATGATGGACGACGGCGACGATTTCCCGCCGCCGCGTCGGCGTCGGCGCTGGCTGGCCTGTCTGCCCGTGCTGGTGCTCGTGGTCGTGGCGGCCGTCGTGATCGGCTACCTGATCGGCAACGGCGGCAACCTGCTGCCCGGCCCCCTCTCCGAGGGCTGCGAGGTCGACACGACCGACGGCGTGGTCCAGCTCAGCCTCGACCAGATGCAGAACGCCAGCACCATCGCCGCCGTCGCGACCTCGCGCAACCTGCCCGAGCGGGCGGTGACCATCTCCATCGCGACCGCGATGCAGGAGTCCCGGCTGACCAACCTCGGCGGCGGCGACCGCGACTCGATCGGCCTGTTCCAGCAGCGGCCCTCGCAGGGCTGGGGCACGCCGGAGCAGATCAGCGACCCGGTCTACGCGACGAACAAGTTCCTGGACAAGCTGGTGGCCATCCCCGGCTACGCCCAACTCCCCCTCACCGAGGCGGCGCAGGACGTCCAGCACAGCGGCTTCCCGGATGCCTACGCCCAGCACGAGGCGGACGCGACCACCCTGTCCAGCGCGCTGACCGGCCGGGTCCCGTCCGCGATGAGCTGCACGGTCGACGGCGTCGGCACCTCCCCCTCCGGCAGCGGCTCCACGACGCTGCAGGCGGAGCTGAAGAAGGACTTCGGCCGCGTCGTCTCCACGACCCCGTTGGGCGCGAGCTCCGGCGCAGGGTCGTCCGGGTCGGGTTCCGGCTCGGGGACCTCGACCGCGCCGTCGGAGCAGCTGCTGGGGGTCGCGATCCACGGCAGCGCGTACCAGTCGGAGCGCGGCTGGGCGGTGGCGCAGTGGTCGGTGGCCCACGCCAAGACGCTGCACATCACCGAGGTCCAGTACGCCGGGAAGCAGTGGTCCAGCTCCGATTCCGACAAGGGCTGGGTCTCCACCGGCTCCGCGTCCGCGAGCGCGGCGGCCGGTTCGGTCGGATCCTCGGACGCGGCGAGCGGCCTGCGGATCACCGTCGCCTAGCCGGGACTCAGTCGAACGGCGCTCCCGAGGGGTGAAGCGGAACGCTCGGGGTTGACGAATACGGCCATTCGGGTCGAGTCGGCGGAATTTTCTCGCTTCGCCGGGGTGCACCCCTGGCGGGCGTGCGGAGAAACCTTTCGTCGCCTGCGCTGGCGGCTGTCGACATACCAGACATCACCGGACATAGGGTTGCTCCGCTTGGCGAACTCTTTACCCGACGTGGCCGCAACCTTCTTGCTCCTGGGGCGGTAATCACCACGTCCGCCCGGCGGACGGGTTCTGTCGTCCCTTCTCAAGGAGCACCATGTCTCTCCCCATCTCGCGCCGGATCGTCCAGGCCGCGCTCGTCGTCGCGGCAGGTGCGGTCCCGGCTGTCGCGGCGGGCACGGCTCAGGCCGCCCCCGCGCTGCCGTCGGTGCCCGACCTGGGTGGGCTCAGCCAGCTGAACTCCGCTCCCGACCTCGGCGGCTCCCTGGAGAGCACCGCGCACCAGACCGGTCAGCTGGCCGGCACGGGTGTCGGCGAGGCGGCGCGCGACGGCGTCCCCGTCGTCGCGGACGCGGCGGGTCACGCCGCGGGCCAGGCCGTCCCCGGTGGCGACCGCTCGATGGGCTCGTCCGTCACCGGGCTGCTCGGCACCGCCTCGCAG
>NZ_BBPO01000007.1:0-13031 GCF_000787815.1 Streptacidiphilus neutrinimicus | reverse complement strand
GGTGGCGACCGCTCGATGGGCTCGTCCGTCACCGGGCTGCTCGGCACCGCCTCGCAGGTCGTCGGCGTCGCCCACGGCGCGGGCGTCGGCCGCAGCATGCCCGCGGCGGCGAACGCCACCGGCACGATGGCCGGCGACACGCCGGCGGCGGCGCCGGCCGCGGCCCCCGCGGCGCAGGCACCGGCCTCCTCGTCCAACCCGCTGAGCTCGCTGCCGCTGGCGAGCAGCCTGCCGGTCAACAGCCTGCCCCTGAGCGCTGCGGGCGGCGCGCTGGGTGGCGGCGCCACCCGCAGCGGCGCTCCGATGGAGCGCCTGGGCGGTCTCCCGAACCTGGCCTCCTCCGCCACCCCGCAGGCGCTCAGCTCCGCCACCGGCGCGCTTCCCGGCCTCAGCGGCCTCCCGCTCGGCGGCCTCCCGGTCAACGGCCTCCCGCTCTAACCCCCACAGAGCGGACGCGCCGCAGGGAAACCGCGCAACGGCTCAAGGGGCGCGAGGCCGCACGTGCACTCCCGCGCGCGCGGCTCCCCCCGCGGCTCCCCGCGTCCCTCGGGCCCCGCCGTCGCACCCTGGTCTCCCCGCCGGGGGTGCGGCGGCGGGGGCATGCGCGCGGTCGCCGGGCTCGGCGCGGGCACCGCTGGGGCCGGGCGGGCTCACCATGCCGAGGGGGCGGGACCGCGGAGTGCGCGGTCCCGCCCCCTTCGTGCGTGTGGCTGAGGGTCAGGCGTTGAGGCGGGCGACCGCCGCTGCGACGCGTTCGTCCGTGGCGGTGAAGGCCACGCGGACGAAGTCGGCCCCGGCGGAGCCGTAGAACTCGCCGGGGGCGACGAGCACGCCGTGCTTGGCGAGGTCCGCGATGGTGTCCCAGCAGGGCTCGTCGCGGGTGGCCCACAGGTAGAGGCTCGCCTCGCTGTGCTCGATGCGGAAGCCCGAGGCGACCAGCGCCGCCCGCAGGGCCGCGCGGCGCGCGGCGTAGCGCTCACGCTGCTCCGCGACGTGCGTGACGTCGCCCAGCGCGGCGACCGTCGCCGCCTGGACCGGGGCCGGGACCATGAAGCCGCTGTGCTTGCGGATCTCCAGCAGCTCGCCCAGGATCTCCGGGTCGCCCGCGATGAACGCCGAGCGGTAGCCGGCCAGGTTCGACCGCTTCGACAGGGAGTGGACCGCGATCAGGCCCTGGACCGAGCCGCCGGACACGTCGGGGTGCAGGACGGAGACCGGCTCGGCCTCCCAGCCCAGCTCCAGGTAGCACTCGTCGCTGACGACCAGGATGCCGTGCTGCCGCGCCCAGGCCACGATCCGCCGCAGCTCGGGAGCGTCCAGCACCCGACCGGTCGGGTTGGACGGGGTGTTGAGCCAGAGCAGCCGCAGGCCCTCCGGGTCCAGCTCGGTCGGGTCGTCGTAGACGACGTACTCGGCGCGGGCGAGCCGCGCGCCCACCTCGTAGGTGGGGTAGGCGAGACGCGGGAAGGCCACGCGGTCGCCGGGGCCGAGGCCCAGCTGCCACGGGAGCAGGGCGACGAGCTCCTTGGAGCCGACCACCGGCAGGACGTTGCGGTGGGTCATCCCCCGCGCGCCCAAGCGGCCTTCGACCCAGCCGACGAGCGCGTCCTTCAGCGCCGTGGTGCCCCACACCGTGGGGTAGCCGGGGCTGTCCGCGGCCGCGGCCAGCGCGTCCTGGACCAGCTGCGGAACCGGGTCGACCGGGGTGCCGACGGAGAGGTCGACGATGCCGTCGGCATGCGCCGCCGCGATCGCCTTGTACGGCTCCAGCCGGTCCCAGGGGAACGGCGGAAGCAGGCCGGAGACGCGGCGCGCCGCCCCTCCGAGAAGGGACGGCGCGGCGGAGCTGTCGTGCGACGAGGTCAACTCAGTGATCCTGGTTCTGCGGCGGGAGGGCCGCGATGAACGGGTGGTCCTTGTCGATCACACCGAGCTTGGAGGCGCCACCGGGCGAGCCGAGGTCGTCGAAGAACTCGACGTTCGCCTTGTAGTAGTCCTTCCACTCCTCCGGGGTGTCGTCCTCGTAGAAGATGGCCTCGACCGGGCAGACCGGCTCACACGCACCGCAGTCGACGCACTCGTCGGGGTGGATGTACAAGGACCGCTGGCCCTCGTAGATGCAGTCGACCGGGCACTCTTCGATGCACGCCTTGTCCTTCACGTCGACACAAGGCTGCGCGATGACGTAGGTCACGCTGTCATTCCTCCTAGTAAGGGCCTATCGCGCAAGGGAAGCGCGGCGTCGTCGATGCCCGCCCCTAGTATCGCCGGTCGAGGGCACCGAATGTAACGGAGGTAGGCATCATGACGTCCCAAGCGGGTGCGGTCGACCGGTCCGCGTTCCGACTCACCCCCGCTGACCTGGGACGACGCGTCATGGTACGGCGTGTTGTCGGCTTTGAGGAAGATCGGCCGCAGTTCAGCGACACGCTGGGCGTGCTCACATCCTGGGACCGCGGGCGCGGGACGTTGACCGTCGTGAACCAGCACGGTCAGGAGGTCGAACTGCCGGAAGCGGCCCTGGTGGCGGGCAAGCCGGTACCGCCGAAGCCGCTGCGCCGCTCGCTCGCCGCGCCCCCGGTCCCAATCCCGGCGGAGCTGCAGCGGATCGCCGCGCGGGGCTGGTCCGCACTGGAGCAGGAGCCGCTCGGCGAGTGGCTGCTGCGGTCGTCGTCCGGCTTCACCCGGCGCGGCAACTCGGCGCAGACGCTGGGCGATCCGGGGCTGCCGCTGGAGGAGGCGCTGGACCGGGTGCGCGACTGGTACGCCGCTCGCGGTCTGCCGGCCTTCGTCGAGGTGGTGCGGCCCGGCTCGCCGGACGACCTGGGGGCCGCGCTGGCGGCTCGCGGCGCGTCGGAGGCGGTCACCGAGGTCCGTACCGCGCCGCTCACGCGGCTGGCCGCACCGGTCGCGGCGGACGTGCGGCTCTCCCGTAACGCCGACCAGGCGTGGCTCTCGCGCTACCGGCGGATCGAGGGGAACGAGTCACAGGCGAGCGCGGCGCGAGCGCTGCTGCACAGCGGGCCCTCGGTCTGGTTCGCCTCGGCCTTCCTGCCCGAGGTGCCGGACGGCCCGGCGGCGATCGGCCGCTGCGTGGTGGACGGCGAGTGGGCCGGTTTCGGCGCCGTCGAGGTGGTGCCGCAGGCGCGTCGCAGGGGCCTGGCCGGTGCGGTCATGGCGACCCTGGCCTCCCGCGCCGCGGAGGAGGGCGCGTCGGGCGCGTATCTGCAGGTGGAGGAGGAGAACACGGCCGCCCGCACGCTGTACGACAAACTCGGCTTCGACACCGCCTACCGCTACTCCTACGCCAGACTGAACGCGTGAGACACGATCAGGCGGTGCATCGCGCATAGAATCCTCGCCCGTGAGCGAGGAGAGCAGGGCGCGGTTCGCCGCGGAGGCGCGTGCGGAAGAGCCGAGTCTCGAGCTGCTGTGCCTGCTCATCGGCTTCGAGGCGGGCCTGGAGGCGCCTCCCGAACGCCTGGACGAGGCGCTGGCCCCCTCGTTCGACGCGCTGGAGCGCCTGGCGTCGGTGGTGCGCGCCGCGCTGCGCGAGGCCTCGCTCGACGCCGACATGACCGACGCTGCCCCCGCGGAGACCGCTGCGGTCCTGGCCGGTGCGCTGGCGGGCTCGGCGGATCTCCGGGGCGGGCCGGGCGTCTACAAGCGGCTCGAGTCCTCGCTGCTGCACGAGGTGCTGCGGCGCGGACGCGGTCTGCCGATCACCGTGGCCGCGGTCTGGATCGCGGTGGGCAGGAGGGTCGGCCTGCCCGTGTACGGCGTCCCGCTGCCCGGCCACTTCGTGGTCGGCGTGGGCGACCCCACGGGCGAGCACGTCCTGGTGGACGCCTTCCACGGCGGCCGGATCCTGTCCACCGAGGACACCGAGGCCTTGGTCGCCCAGGCCGGTTACCGCCTCTCCCCCGATCTGCTGCGCGCCGCGAGCCCGCAGGACATCGTCCTGCGGACGCTCGCCAACATCCGCAACTGGGCCGCGGCGCGGCCCGAACACGCCCGCACCCAGCTCTGGGCGACGGAACTCTCGCTCCTCCTGCCCCGGCACCCGGCGCAACTCCGCCTCGAACGCGCGGAGTTGCTGGTCAAGACGGGCCACTTCGTGGAGGGCGCGGCGGAGATGGAGGAGTACGCGACCATTCTCGACGCCTTCGACCCGGAATCGGCCAAGCGCGTCCGCCTCGAGGCCAAGGCAGCCCGCTTCAGGCTCAACTGAGGTGCAACCGCACCGCCCCTGGCGTGTGCCACCGCCCCTACAGCCAGCCCTTTTCCATCGCGATGCGGACCGCCTCCGTGCGGTTGCGCGCGCCCGTCTTCTGGATCGCCGCCGAGAGGTAGTTGCGGACCGTGCCCTCGGAGAGGTGCAACCGGCCGCCGATGTCCGCGTTCGCGCTGCCGTCCGCCGCCGCGGCGAGGACGTCCCGCTCGCGGGAGGTGAGCGGGTTCGCGCCCTCCGCCAGGGCCGCGGCCGCGAGCGTGGGGTCGATGACGCGTTCTCCGCGCAGCACGCTGCGGATCGCTTCGGCGAGTTGGGCGGCCGGGGCGTCCTTGACCAGGAACGCGTCCGCACCGGACTCCATCGCGCGGCGAAGGTAGCCGGGACGGCCGAAGGTGGTGAGGACGACGATCTTGATCCCCGGACGGGCCTTCCGCAGCCGCCCGGCCGCCTCGATGCCGGTGAGGCCCGGCATCTCGATGTCCAGCAGGGCCACCTCGACCTCGTGGGCCTGGGCGGCCGCCACCACCTCGTCGCCGCGGGCGACCTGCGCGACGACGTCGATGTCCCCTTCGAGGCTCAGCAACGCGGCCAGCGCCTCACGGACCATGGCCTGATCCTCGGCCAGCAGAACTCTGATCACTCCTGCACGGTACCGGCCGCAGGCTGCCCTTCGGTGTGCTTCTCCGCGGTCACGGGACGCAGGGGCACGGTGGCGCGCAGCACGAAGCCGTGCCTGCCGGACGCGGGACCCGCGTCCAACGTGCCGTCGGCGAGGGCGAGACGCTCGGAGAGCCCCGTCAGGCCGTTGCCGTGCGGGCTCTGGCGCGCCTGCTTGCCGAGGGTGCCGTCGTCGGCGACCTCCAGGGTCAGCACGCGTCCCAGGCGGCCGTCGGGGGCGTGGTCCTCGATCAGGCGGATGCGGCACTGCGTCGCGCCACTGTGGCGGACCACGTTGGTCACCGCCTCGCGCAGCGCCCAGCCGAGGGCGCCCTCCTCCTCGGCGCCCAGCCCGGGACGCGGGTCGGCGAGCGGGAGGGGCGCGTCGATGGCGATGTCCGCCGCGGTCAACGCGGTCCGCGCGGCGGCCAGTTCGACGGCGAGCTTGGGGCGGCGGTAGCCGCCGATCGCCTCGCGCACGTCGACGAGGGCCTGACGGGAGACCTTCTCGATGTCACCGACCTGGGCCCGTGCCTCCTCGTAGCGCTCCTGGTCCATGAAGCGGGCGGTGAGCTCGGTCTTCAGGGTGATCAGCGAGAGCGAGTGGCCGAGCAGGTCGTGCAGGTCGCGGGCGAGGCGCAGGCGCTCGTCGGAGGCGGCCAGGGCGGCCACCGCCTGCCGCGCCTCGCGCAGTTCCGCCATGGTGCGCACCAGTTGCTGCAAGCCGGTCATGGCGAGGCCGCCGAGCAGACCGCCGAGGGCCATGCCCGCCAGCCCGGTCCGGTCGATGCCCGCCACCAGGCCGAGGACGACCTGGGTGGCCACCACCGCCACCACGCCGATCGCCGCGATGCGGCCCGGCAGGACCGCGCCGGCCGCCACCGCGGTGTAGGTGAACAGCGCGAGCCAGTTGGAGTCCAGCACCAGCGAGGTGGAGACCGCCGCGGCGAACATCAGGCCCAGCGGCACCGCGTGGCTGCGGTCCCAGCCCACCGCCGTTCCCCTGACCTGGCGGCGCAGGACCAGCGAGATGTAGCAGGCCAGGAAGAGAACGATCACGAACCAGCCGAAGACGGTCTTCGCGGTGCCGTGGCGCCCGAACAGATCGGAGATCGGGTAGGCCAGATAGATCATCCAGATCAGCATCCAGCACAGCTTCACGAACGTCTGTCGGCGGTTCTCGGGCGGCACCCCGACCCGCGGCTGGAACCGCGGCTCTCTCATCTCGCTCATCGTCCTGTCCCCGTGGTCGATCCGTGCGTCAGACGGTCTTGCGATCACGCTGGTAGAGCCAGGCTGCCAGGGCCGCGAAGACGGCGAGGTAGGCGGCGAGGCCGATGACCTGCGAGGCGCCCACCGAGACCCCGTCGACCGGGTACTTGGCCAGCTCGTTGTAGAGGTAGACCGGAGTGTACTGGCCGACCGACTTGAGCCCGCCGGTCACAGGGAACCAAGATCCGCCGAGGAAGGCCATGGCCATCATGGCCACCATGGTGATCGGCTGCACCGTGTCCGGCGCGGCCGCATAGCCGAGGGCGACACCCGCCGCAGCGAAGACGAACCCACCAGCCCAGACCGCGAGACCCATGCCCAGCCAGGTGCTGGCGGGAAAGTGCACGCCCTCGACCGCGCCGAGCCCGAAGACCACGAGCACGGAGGGAAGAGTCACGACACCGGCGGCGATCACCTTGGACGCCACGTAGGCCCAGCCGGGCAGCGCCGTCAGCCGGAGTTGGCGGGTCCACCCGCTCTTGCGCTCCAGCGAGATCCGCATGGCCGTGTTGAGGGAAGCGCTGAGCGTCCCGAACGTGGCCATCGAGACCATGTAGTACGTCTTGTACGAGATCCCGTCGAATGTCTGGTTCTTGAACGAGGTGGCGTAGAAGAAGAACATCATCGCCGGGAAGAAGACCGTGAAGAAGAGGTATCGGCGGTTGCGCAGCACCCGCAGGACCTCGAGCCGGATCAGCGAAGACATGGTCAGTTCCCCTCAGCCGCGGTGGCTTCCGCAGTGATCGTGATGAAGGCCTGCTCCAGGCCGACCCCGGTGACCTCCAGGCCGCGGGGGTAGAGGCCGGCGCGGTAGACGGCGGCCATGGTGGCGTCGGCGTCGCTGGTGGAGATGCGGACCGTGTGGCCGCTGACGTCCAGTGCGGTGATGCCGGGCAGGGCGTTCAGGGTCGAGGCGTCGCCGCCGTCCTGCGGGTGCAGGTCGAAGGAAATGCGGCGCTGACCGGCGCGGGCCTTGATCTCGGCGGCGGTGCCGTCGGCGATCAGGCGGCCCTTGTGCATGACCAGGACGCGGTCGGCGATCGCGTCCGCCTCCTCCAGGTAGTGCGTCGCGAAGAGGATGGTGCGGCCGGCGTCGGCCTGCGCCTTCATCACGGACCAGAAGGCCTGGCGGGCGGTGACGTCCATGCCGGTGGTCGGCTCGTCCAGGACGATGAGGTCGCTGTCGCCGGCGGTGGCGAGCGCGAAGCGCACCCGCTGCTCCTGGCCGCCGGAGAGCTTGTCGACCCTGCGGTCGGCCAGGTCGAGGATCTGCGCCGTCTTCAGCACGTCGTCGACGGCGTAGCCGCGCGGGTGCACCTTGCAGGCGAAGCCGACCAGCTCGCGGACGGTGACCTCGGGCAGCAGGCCGCCGCTCTGCAGCATCACGCCGACGCGACCGCCCATGATCGCCTGGCGCGGGGTGCCGCCGAACAGCGTCACCTGACCGGCACTCGGGTCCTTCAGGCCCAGCAGCATGTCGATGCTGGTGGACTTGCCGGCGCCGTTCGGGCCGAGGAAGGCGACGGTCTCGCCCGGGTGCAGCGTGAAGGTGCTGCCGTGGACGGCCCTGACGGACCCGAAGTCCTTGCTGACGTTGCGGAACGCCGCGACCTCGGTGTGCGGGCGGCCGTTCGCTTCGCGAGCCGCGAAGCCCTTCCGGTCCGCCCCCGTGCTGTCTTGGTTCACAGCTGCTTCGGTGGAAGTCGTCATGCAAGAAGATTCGCAGGTCACGGGGGCGCGGCAGCAGTGCCGCGCCTCCATGACCGCCCATGACAGAAGTCACGGGCCGGGGCATGACGACCGGGGGCCGGTCAGGTCCGCGGCAGCGACCGGCGCAGGAAGTCGACCTGCAGGAGCAGCAGGTTCTCGGCGACCTCCTCCTGCGGCGTCATGTGGGTCACCCCGGAGAGCGGCAGCACCTCGTGCGGGCGTCCGGCGGCCAGCAGCGCCGAGGAGAGCCGCAGGCTGTGGGCGACGACGACGTTGTCGTCGGCCAGGCCGTGGATGATCTGCAGCGGACGGGTCAGCTTCGGCGCGTCGGCCAGCAGCGAGTGCGCGGCGTAGACCTGCGGCTCCTCGGCCGGGTGGCCCAGGTAGCGCTCGGTGTAGTGGGTGTCGTAGAGCTCCATGTCGGTCACGGGCGCCCCGGCGACGGCCGCGTGGAAGACGTCCGGGCGACGCAGCACGGCGAGGGCGGCCAGGTAGCCGCCGTAGGACCAGCCGCGGATGCCGACCCGGCGCAGGTCGAGCGGGTAGTCGGCGGCGAGCGCCTGCAGCGCCTCGACCTGGTCGTCCAGGGTGACCCCGGCCATGTCCCGCATGATCGCCTTCTCCCAGGCGGGGCTGCGGCCCGGGGTGCCGCGCCCGTCGGCGACGACGACGGCGAAGCCCTGGTCGGCGAACCACTGCGCGGACAGGAAGATGTTCTGGGCCGCGACCACCTGCTGGCCGTGCGGACCGCCGTAGGGGGCCATCAGCACCGGGAGCAGGCCGTCCCGCTCGCGGTCGTAGCCGGTGGGCAGCAGCACGGCCGCGGGGATGCGACGCTTGCCGGCGAGCGCGAGCACGGGGCGGGCGGTGAGCACCGGCGTCTCGGCGTGGGAGGCGACCCGGGCCACCTCGACCGCGGGCCCTCCTGTGGCACCTCCTGCGGCGCCGACCCCAGTGCCGACCCCCGTGCCGACCGCAGTGCCGTCCGCAGTGCCGTCCGCGGCGGACGTGGTGCGCAGCACGCGGACGACCGAGCCCGGGCGGTCCAGGGCGGCGGAGCTGAGCACGGTGACCGGGCCGCCGCGCACGGCGGAGTGGTAGCCGGGCGCGTCGCTGATCCGGTGAACCGCGCCGACGTCGCCCTTGGTGGCGGCTCGGTACACGTGCACCTCGCCGATCTCCGGGGCCGTCGCGGCCTCCCCCGCGGAGGCGGTGAACAACACTTCCTCGTCCGTGACGTCGAGCACGTGCCGGACGTGCAGCGAGCGGTCCGTCAGCACGCGGTCGCCGACGACGAGGCCACGCGCGTCGGCCGCGCGGTCGTCCGCGACGCGGACCAGGCGGCCGTCGGGGGTCCACACCGGCACGCCGGAGAAGAGCTCGACCCAGTCCGGGGCGCTCTCCTCGTGCAGCGGGACGGTCTCGCCGCTGTCCGGGTCGACGGTCAGCACGATCTGGTGCCGCTGGTCACGGCTCTGCACGAGCAGCAGCGGCGGCCCGCCGGCCGACCAGTGGACGCGCGCCAGGTAGGGGTAGGCCGCGCGGTCCCAGCTGACGTCGACACGGCGGCCGTCGAGGTCCACCACGGCCAGGCCGACCTCGGCGTTCGGGGTGCCGGCCTGCGGGTAGGCGATCTCCGCCGGCTCCTGGTCCGGGTTGGCCGGGTCGGCGATCCACCAGCGCTGGACGGGACGGTTGTCGACCCGGGCGGCGAGCAGCCGGTCGCCCTGCGGCGACCACCAGAAGCCGCGGCTGCGGTCCATCTCCTCCTGGGCGATGAACTCGGCCTGGCCCCAGGTGACCTCCGGGTCGCTCTCCTGGGCGAGCCCCCGGTCGCCGCTGCCGTCCGCGGCGATGACGCGCAGCGCCCCGCCGGTGGTGGCGTAGGCGATGTGGCGACCGTCCGGTGCGGGCCGCGGGTCGAGCACGGTGCCGTGAGCGGGCAGTTCGACGGCCCGTGAACCCTGCGCGCCCGGCGCGCCCTGTGGACCCGGCCCGGCCTGTGAACCCTGCCCGGCCTGTGAACCGGGCCCCGGCTGTGAACCCGCGTCGCCCGTCAGCGGGGCCGTGAACAGGCGGCCGGAGAGGCTGAAGGCGGCCACGGTGACCGCCGCGTCGGTGGCGTAGCCGATGACGCCCGCCGAGCCCTCGCGGGCGCGCTCGCGGCGGGCCCGCTCCTCCGCGGAGAGGTGCTCCTCGCCACCGCCGAGCAGGGCGACCGGATCCGCCGCCACTCGCTCGAACGGAGCAGCTTCGTTCGAAAGGTCGAGCACGAACAGCAGGTTCGCCCGTTCGGTCCCGCCACGACTGCGCAGGAAGGCCACCCTTCGACCATCCGGGGACACGGCGAAGGACCGCGGGGCGCCGAGCGAGAAGCGCTGCGTGCGCGAGAACTGACGGGGAAACGTGATCTCCTGGGCCATGCCCCGACCCTAGCGGCGCGGCCTCGAACAGACCCCGGATCGCCGCAAACGCTCCGCGCGCCCCGCTCGCCCGTTCGGCCCTCCCGCGTCCCCTCGCGCACCCGCGTGGGCGGCGCCCCCGCGCGCCGAGGCCGTGCATCGGAGCAACGGGCTATGCATGATGACGGAAAGTGACCCACCCATCACCCCATGGGTAACTCCTGGGTGCGTCCGTCCTTCTGGGCGGCAGTCCCCGCCGCCCAAAACCGAGAGGTGTGAGACGCGATGGTTCTGCCCATTTCCGCCGCGGTGCTGATGCTGATCATCGTGGGAATCCTGGTCAAGCGTTCGGGCCTGAAGCTCTGGCATGCGTTCGCCTGCACGCTGCTCGGCTTCTATCTGGCCTCCAGCTCGATCGCGCCGTCGATCAAGACGGTCACCACGAGCGTCGCCGGGATGCTGACCGGCATCAAGCTCTAGCCGGGCGAAGCCGTCGCCCTGACGCCTGTGGGGTGACGTCGGCCCGACCGCCTAGGCTGAGCGCCATGACGGAATCACCCCGGGCCGCCCGCGCCGACCGGCGCCTGCTCCTCGTCCACGCCCACCCCGACGACGAGTCGATCGGCAACGGCGCGACGATGGCCCGATACGCCGCCGAGGGCGCCGGCGTCACCCTCGTCACCTGCACGCTGGGCGAGGAGGGCGAGGTCATCGGCGACGACCACGCCCACCTCGTCGCGGACCGTGAGGACGCCCTCGGTCCGCACCGGATCGCCGAGCTCGCCGCGGCCATGCGCGAGCTCGGCGTCACCGACCACCGCTTCCTCGGCGGGCCCGGCCGCTGGCGCGACTCGGGGATGATGGGCGTCCCCAGCAACGTCCGCCCCGAGGCCTTCTGGCAGGCGGACCTGGACGAGGCCGCCGCCGAGCTGGTCGCCGTCATCCGCGAGGTCCGCCCGCAGGTCCTGGTCACCTACGACCCGAACGGCGGCTACGGCCACCCCGACCACATCCAGGCGCACCGAGTGGCCATGCGCGGCGCGGAGCTCGCCGCCGACGGGGGCTTCCGTCCGGATCTCGGCCCGGCCCACGCGATCGCCAAGGTCTACTGGAACGTCATCCCGCGCTCCGTGGTGGAGGCCGGGTTCACCGCGCTGCGCGCCGCCGGCAAGGAGTCCCCCTTCCCGGGCATCGCCGGCGCCGACGACGTCCCGGGCGTCGTGGACGACGCCGAGGTCACGGCCGCTGTCGACGGCACGCTGTTCGCCGACGCCAAGGCCGCCGCGATGCGCGCGCACGCCACCCAGATCGCGGTGGAGGGGCCGTTCTTCGCGCTCTCCAACGACCTCGGCCAGCCGCTGCCCTCGATCGAGTACTACCGCCTGGTCCGCGGCGAGCCCGGCCCCGTCGAGGAGAGGACGGGCTGGGAGGCCGACCTCTTCTCCGGAATCGACGCCGACGAGCGGACCGGAGCGAGCGCATGAGCGGCGGTCAGCCGCCTGGCAAGGCACCGGGATCGGGATCGGGCGGCTCCGACCGCGGCCGCGCAGGCGGCGGTTCGGGCAGCTCGGGTGATTCCGGCAGATCGGGCCCTTCGAGCGGGTCCGGCGGGTCCGGCGGGTCCGGCGGTTCGGGTGGTTCCGGAGGCCCCGGCGGCGCTCGGGGTGCGGCCAGGGTCCCGGCCCCGCGCAACGGATCGCCGGAGACGTCCGCGCGGCAGTATCCGCTGGGCCGCCCGGCGCGGCTGACGGCGTATCTGCTGCTCGGCGTGGTCGGCGCCGCCGTCGGCCTGGCCGGCGCCCTCATCGTGGACCTGTGGAGCGGCGGCGGCCTGGCGCTCGGCACCGTCGGCATCATCGCGCTCAGCTACGGCGGCGGCACCTTGACCGGCACCAGGACGGGAGCGGTCGTGCCGACGGCCACCTGGCTCGGCATGCTGCTCACCGCCAGCGTCAGCACTCCGAAGGGCGATCTGATCTGGGGCGGCAGTGCGACGAGCCTCGCGCTGCTCTTCCTGGGCCTGCTCGGCTCGGTTCTGACGCTGGCCCGGCCCGCGCTCTCCCCTTACCGCCACGGGCCTTCGGGCTCCGTTCTCCCTCCGGCAAGTCCGCCTCGGGACGGCTCCCAGTAAGGTGGTCCCCGCAACGCTGGAGACCGCGGTTCCACACACCGCAACCGCAGCCCCACGGGACGCGGGGAACAACGATCCACAACCGCGCGCCGCCACCTCCGCGGGCGCGAACCGGAGCAGCAGTGAGTCGAGAATCCGACAATCCGATGTCGCCTCGTCAGGGCGGCGACTCCTACCCCTCGGGGACGCCCCCCTACGGCGTTCCCGGCGACGCGGCGTTCTCCCGCGCGGGGCAGCCGCCACAGGCAGGTCGGCCGGGCCACGGGGAGGATTCCCCGGGCCGCGATGAGCCGCGCACCGAGACCACACTCACCACGCGCATCAAGATCAACATCCCCGGCTCGCGGCCGATCCCCGAGGTCGTCGTCCGCAGCCCGCTCAACGAGGAGACCGGGGAGCAGCCGTCCCCCCGGCGTCGCCGCGCGGACACCTCCGGGTCGCCCGTGCTCGGCGTCATGGAGACCGGGGCGCGCGCTGCCACCCCGCCGGACCTGCCGGCGGAGTGGCTGACGCCCGGCGAGTCGCCTCAGGCGACGCCGTCCGCCGAGGCGGCGGAGGCGGGCGCCGGCTCGCCCAGCGAGTGGTTCGCGCCGCGCAAGAAGACGCCGCCGCCGGCCGCCGCGCC
>NZ_BBPO01000008.1:115608-159777 GCF_000787815.1 Streptacidiphilus neutrinimicus | reverse complement strand
TTAGGGCCCCTGGCCACGGGCATGCCCACTGCCCCTGTTCGGGCGCTGTAGACCGTGAGGTCCGGAGGTCCGCACCGCTCGGTCTCAGGAAGAGCCGCGCCTCGACGAGGACGAGGCTGCTCCTCGGTGATCACACCGGGGGCGGAGCAGTCAGGTCCGCGTCGGCACCGCGCGGCTCGCACGTCACCAGTGCCTCGTCGACGGCCCCGCGCAGGCGGGCCGCTTGCTCCTGCGGATCGACAACGGAGAGGGCGACGCGGGCGAACTCGGCCGGCGGCCGCAGCTCGACCATCAGGACAGGACCACGCCATGGACGTACCGCGATCCAGTCACGCCCGGCCGGGTGCCGCCACACTCCCAGCCACGCCCTGTCGGGGATCGACAGTCCGCTCTCTCTGCTGCCGCGCAGGCAACGCCATGGCTCGGCGAGCACCTCGACGCGCGCCACGGCCGCGAGCGGTGCCCGCACGAGCCCGTACCGCATCACCGCTCGTTCCCGCCAGGAGGGCCGGACCACCAGGTCACCGCCGTGAATCGTCACCCGCGCCATGGCCGCCTCCGGTCCGGTCCGGGCCCCGGTCCCGTCGCTCCTGTTCCGCGAGGCGCCGTCGCAGGACGTCCGGGTCCGTCGTCACGGCTACGCCCCGCGCCCCCGCTGGACCGTCTTCACCGCTGCCTGGTGCAGGCTCCGCGCGGTCTCCTCGTCGCCCGCCGGAAGCGGACTGCCCTGCAGCGTGTACCAGTCCTCGGCCCCCACGTACTGCACCGTGATGCTGGCCTGACCGCCGCTCCAGGTGGTGTGCACGGTCACCTCGCCCTGGAGGACGTCCCCCTCCTCCGTCTGCACTCCACCGTGCCCGGAGAAGATGCCCTCGGTGGTCCAGGTCGCCCATGTGTTCGCGCGGGTATTCACCAGTGGGCTCCTTCGTCCTCGGCCCTCAGCGGGCCTGCGGCACGATACGTGGGGCGGTCTGATGAGACCCCTGCATACGGTCCCGGGCGCCCGGGGAAGCCTCGACTGCCCAGGAACATCTTCTGGCATCCGCGCCCGGCTGTCCTGGCGGACTGCGTGGACAGCCCAGCCGGCCGTCCCGGTGTGCCGCCCTGCATCCGGCTCAGGGCTGCGCTGCGCGCCGCGCCGCACCGGCCGATCCCGAGACAGGACAGGGCAGCGGCGAAGGCGACGAACAGGACGACCGTGACGGCCACCGGCGGCCCGACCTGGTACGGCCTGGGTGGCCTGGGCCGGATCGGGCGCCTCGCATCGGTTCACATCGCTGCCGCAGGGTAGAACAAAGGTACCGAGGGTTTTCCGCACACCGGCTGCAGTGCCCCTGTCGTTCTCGGCGAACGCCGACGCCGGGCCTGCGCGCGGGTCCGGGGACAGGACGCGCATCATGTCCGTGTCACTCATGCGACCACCTTCGGTCGCCCTTCCCCCGCCCCGCACGGAATCCCCCGTGCTGCGCCTCGCCCTGCGGCCCGCCGCCGGAGGCGGCGGCCTCCCCGTCGGCGCCCTGGACGGCGCCTGGTGGCCGCACTCCGACGACCTCCTTCGCGAACTGCCCTCACTCATCCCCACGTTGGACCGGGTGTGGGGGCGGATCACCAGGGTCAACGTGAACCCTCGCCACTGGGAGTCGCTGCCCCGCGAGGTTCCGGTCCGGGGACATGTGGTCAAGGTCGGCTGGTTCACCACCGAGCAGGACCCGCACAAGCTCCTGCTCCTGTCCTACCGCACGGGCCGTTGGGACCTGCTCGTCATCCCACCGCAAACCAGCCAGGCGGCCGCCGCCCGGCTGATGGCCGCCGCGGGCGACCCGGCCGGCTCGTCCGCCGCGAGCGCCCTGCTCGCCGCCGAACGCGACCGCAGCGTCGACGACGCGACCAACGCGGCCGACGCCCCGGCCCGTGACATCGGCGCGGAAGCCGCATGGGAATCCGAGGGCGGCGCGGCACGGTCCGTTCCGCTGATCATGCCCATCGGCCGCATCAGCGTGTCCTCAGGCAGGTGAGAACGGTGACGACGCTCCTCACCGTGCTCGCGATCGGTGCCATGATCTACGCCTGCGTGCTGCTGATCCAGCTGGCCAACGCCCGCCACGCCATGTCGCCGACGGCAGCCCAGCCGCACCGTTGGCGCCTCCACCGACGAAGCCCCGCGGCCCGGCCGACACTTCACCGTCCCTGACGGCGACGCGCCAGGCGCTGCTCCTGAACCTGCTTCGCCGCGCGGACGGGTGTCCCCAGCTGGCGACACCCGTCCGCGCGGCGAAGCGTGACGAACCATCGAAGGATGTGAACATCGTGATCATCCTGATCACTGTCGCGGTACTCCTCGCGATCGCCGCCCTCGTCCTGGTCTCGCTCAGCCTGCGCACCGTGCAGCAGTACGAGAAGGGTGTCGTCTTCCGGTTCGGCC
This sequence comes from Streptacidiphilus neutrinimicus, assembly GCF_000787815.1. Taxonomy (GTDB): domain Bacteria; phylum Actinomycetota; class Actinomycetes; order Streptomycetales; family Streptomycetaceae; genus Streptacidiphilus; species Streptacidiphilus neutrinimicus. The sequence goes on along the minus strand of NZ_BBPO01000008.1, from coordinate 157,355 downwards.
GGCTCCTGCCGGGCATGCGCGATCCGGGCTTGCGGCTGATCCGCCCGATCGGCGACCGGATGCGGAAGGTCTCGGTCCAGACCGAGGTCCTCGGCGTCGCCACCCAGGGAGCCATCACCGCCGACAACGTCACGGTCACCGTCGACGCCGTCGTCTACTTCCGCGTCATCGACCCCGTCAAAGCCCTGGTCAACGTCAACAACTACCCCCACGCCGTCTCCCAGATCGCCCAGACCTCGCTCCGCTCCGTCATCGGCCGCGCCGACCTGGACACCCTGCTGTCCGACCGCGACCAGATCAACGCCGAACTCAAACAGGTCATGGACGCCCCGACCGAGGAACCCTGGGGACTGCGCATCGAACGCGTCGAGATCAAGGACATCGCCCTGCCCGACCAGATGATGCGCTCCATGTCCAAGCAGGCCGAGGCGGAGCGTGAACGCCGCGCCCGCGTGATCGCCGCCGACGGCGAGTTTCAGGCCTCCCAGAAACTCTCCGAGGCGGCGGCCGTGATGGCCGACACTCCCGGCGCACTCCAACTCCGGCTGCTGCAGACCGTCGTGGACGTCTCTGCGGAGAAGAACAGCACCCTGGTGATGCCTTTCCCCGTCGAGATGCTGCGCTTCTTCGACACCCAGTCCCGCCCGGTGCCCGCCCCGGCCGAGACCCACCACGGGCTCGCACCCTCGGACGCCGAGCTCCTGCAAGCCCTGCTCCACCCCGTCCCCGTCCAGCAGGGCTTCGACTCCGCGCCGGCGATGCTGCCCTCACAGGCCCCGCCGTTCGGCGAACTAGGCAAGGCCCGCCTGCGCGCCGACGTCGCCCGTACTCGCGCCGCTTCATGGCCCACTGCCTTCAGCCCCGACGAGCCGCTCACCCGGATCTGACCCTGCCCGGCCCGGGCCGACCGCGGGAGGAGTGGGACGCGCTGCGACGAGGCTCCGGGGTCCGTGAGCGGGTTCCGTGACTGGTCCGCGTGACAGCAGACGGCCTCGGCACGTCGTAGAGTTCCCAGCAGAACACCTGTTTGCCTGGTCGGCGCGCACGGTCGAGGCCGGTACGACGCGGCTCCCCCGACGCCCGGCCTCAGGTCGCAACTGCGGCCTTGCTCCGGCTGCCCCAGCCCCCGGCGGTCTCACGGACGAGACGGCCGAGGAGATCTGGATGTCCGCGGAAAGCGTCGTCACTCGACGCCTGATGGTCAGCCACAGCCTTCCCCAGCCCCGAGCGGGGGCGGCGACGTTGGCAGTCGAGCGGCACGATCGTGGGAGCAGTGCGGAGATCACCCTGATCGGCGACATCGATCTGGATTCCGTCTCACTGGTCCGCCGAGCCCTGACGCGGTGCCTGCTCGATGGCGCGCGCACGATCGATGTCGAGCTCACCCACGTCGGCTTCTGCGACTGCAGCGGCCTGAGCGCGTTCCTGGACGCCTACCACCGCGCCGCGGCCATCGGAGCATCCGTGCGACTGCACCACCCGGCACCGCCGGTTGCGCGATTGCTCGCCCTGACCGACACCGAGAGCCTCCTGCTCGCGCCGCAGCCCGCGCGCCCGGCGTAGAGCCGCCCAGCCTCCGTCGCCTCCGTCGCGGGCAGGGCCGGTGGCGCAGATCCCCGACTACTGTGTTGCCATAAGTTCTATGTGTTGCACGGGGAGACCCGCTCGGCGCAGCGAGGAGGTCGCGATGGGCCGCACCAACGAGACCCGCGCCCTGCTCCCCTCGGCGTCGTCGCCGTTGCGGAAGCTCCCCTCGTCGCCTGGGCACCGGTGCGACGGAGAGCGCGGTACGGTGGTCGCACTGGTCGGGAGTCGTAGGGATACGGGGGCACGCGCTATCGCCGTCAACTCGGCAGCCCCTTCGTTGTCGGGTGGCGATCTGCGACGTCCCAGGTCCTTTTGGAACAGGACAACCGGTGATCAGTGACGGCATGGCCGAGGTTCTGCGGCTGCTTCAGCGCGACGAAGGGTTCGACGCCGCAGCGGACGTCGCCGTGCTGGCCGCGGTGACCCTGGGCGTGACCGGGCTGACGGTCTCCCTGGCGACCGGGGGTGACCGGGCGGAGCTGATGTGGTGCACCGACGATGCCGCCGGCAGCTTCGAGGACCTGCAGTTCACTCTCGGCGAGGGCCCCGGCCCCGAGGCCGTGCGCGGCGACGCGATGGTGCTGGTGCCCGACCTCGCGCTGGTGCGGCCCGAACGCTGGCCGGCTCTGAGCGTCGAGGCAGCCGGCCTGGCGGCCCGCGCGGTGTTCTGCTTCCCGATGGGCATCGGGGCGATCCGCGTCGGTGTGCTGACCCTGGTACGCCGGACGGCAGGGCCGCTGACCGACGGGCAGGTCGGTGACGCGCAGGTCCTGGCGCATGCCCTGGCCGGGCGCGCACTCGGCAGCGTCGTGCCGGGCCCGAACGGGGCCGCTCCGGCCGATTCCGCCGACGCGCTGCTGCACGCCGTCGTGCACCAGGCCACCGGCATGGTCAGCGTCCAGCTCGACGTGTCCCTGCCCCAGGCGCTGCTGCGGCTGCGCGCGCACGCCTACAGCAGCGGCCGGCCACTCACCGACGTCTCCCGGGACGTGGTCGCGCGGCGGCTGCGCCTGGACCTCAACGGCAACGGCGACGGAAACCCGTTGCCCGTCTCAGACAAGGACTGATCGCCATGGCCCGCGAGCAGCAACTGACCAAGGTCTTCGTGGAGGTCGCCGACTCCCTGATCGATGACTTCGACCTGATCGACTTTCTCCAGCGGTTGTCCGAGCGCTGCGTGGAACTGCTGGACGTCGCGGCGTGCGGGGTGCTGCTGGCCGACGAGCACGACGTGCTGCAGGTGCTGGCCGCTTCGGACGAGAACACCCGGCTGCTGGAACTCTTCGCCCTGCAGCACGACCAGGGTCCCTGTGTGGAGTGCTACCGCAGCGGCCGGCCGCGCACCAACATCGACCTCGCGGACCCGAACGCCTCGCAGGCGTGGCCGCAGTTCACCCCGGCCGCCCTGCAGTCCGGCTTCCTGTCCACCAACGCGATCCCGATGCGGCTGCGCGGGCGCGTCATCGGCGCGCTCGGCCTGTTCCAGACCAGGGACAGTGCCCTGAGCGACGCGGACACCGCCCTGGCCCAGGCACTGGCGGACGTGGCCACCATCGCCATCCTGCAGCAGCGCACCCTGGCCCACAGCGAGACCGAGCGCGGACAGCTCCAGTACGCACTCACCAGCCGGATCGTCCTGGAACAGGTCAAGGGCATCCTGGCCGAGCGCTGGCAGGTCACCCCGGACCAGGCGTTCGCAGCATTCCGCGCCTACGCCCGCTCCCACCACCACCAGCTCTCGCACCTGGCCCGGCTGATCGCCGACGGCGAGTTCGACACCGACCAGATCCCCCGATCACCGCGGCATCGCTGACCTCACCAACTCCGGGGCCCGGAGCGGCCTACCGCAGCGTTACCAGCGGTACCAATGGCTGCGGCTGCCCGCGGTGCTGCCCTGGCCTCGGAAGACGAAGCCGAGCAGCCGCAGGGCGCGCAGGGCGAATCCGGCGCCGCCCAGGTCCAGTGGACGTAGGCGGCTTTGCCGATTCGGCTGCCGGGGGCGGATGTGTGGCACTCCAGGTCAGGGCCTGAGCGCGTCCTTGACCTTCGCGCCGGCGTGCTTGGTGTTGCCCTTGACCTGGTCGGTGCGGCCTTCGGCCTCCAGGGCGCGGTCACCGGTGGCGCGGCCTGCGGCCTTCTTCGCGCCGCCCTTGACCGCTTCGGCCTTGTGGGCGAGCTTCTTGGCGACACTCATGCCCGAGTTCCTTTCGCGAGGGATTCGCCGTTCGGCGGGGGCCTAGCGGCGCGTGAGGTGGTACCCGAAGAGATGCAGACCGCGGGTGCCTCCGCCCGACGGCGCGGGAGCGCCATCCGATGCCGCGATCGCGCGCGTACCCGACGATCCGGAAGGAACGCGTTCACGCTGGTCGAGTTCGCGCTGGTCGATCAGGTCGTCACGCTGTTCCGCGAGGTCGTCGCGTTCCTGCGCGACGGCTGCCGTCCTTGCGCGGGCGGTGTCACGCTGCCCGGCCAGAATCTCGCGGTCCTTGTCCGCGGCGACGGTCTCGCGGCGGGATTGCCGCAGGTCCCTGCGCGCGTTCAGGCCGCGGCGCGAGGTGCGGCGCGCGCCGGTCAGGAGCAGGCCCAGCCCGAGCATGGCCGCTGCGCCGACGATGATGCCGAAGAGGAAGAGCGTTCCCGTGGAGCCGGTCATGTGGTGGCCGAACACCGAGAACGCGCCGTTGACGGCGTGGGTGCTGCCGGTGTTGCCGAAGATTCCCGCCACGGCCATGACGGCCGCGACGACGAGGATGAGGAGTCCGAGAACAATGATCATGACGTTTCCTCCCATATGGGATATACGCCGTAGACCTACAGTAAACTCCTGATCTACACCGCTGTCTACAGTGTAGATCTACGAGTTCATGTGAGATCGTAGGTCTACAGGGCCTCGGAGCCTTCTCGCACGGCGACGAAGCCCGCCCCCGGCGGAGGAGGGTGACGGCATGGACACGTCCTCAATCGGTGCTGCACTTCGGGAACCCGAGGCACATCCGGACGGCAAGCTCACCCGCGAGCGAATGCTGGCCTGCGCGCTGGAGATCGTCGACCGCGACGGCATCGAGAAGCTGTCCATGCGCGGGCTGGCCCGCGCGCTCGGCCGCGACCCGATGAGCCTGTACCGCCATGCGGAGAACAAGGCCGCGTTGCTCGACGGCGTCGCCGAGACGGTCCTCGCCGAGCTCACGGTGGACCCCGCAGACCCCGACTGGACCGCCCAACTCCGCAGTGTGGCACACCAGTTCCGCCGAATCGCACTGACCCACCCTCACGTGGTGCCCCTGCTGGTCACCCGTCCGCTGGCCACACCACTGGCACTACGCCCCCGCGGCACTCTTCGCCCGCTCGAGGACGTCCTCGACCTGCTGACCCGCGCCGGCTTCAGCGGAGCCGACGCCCTGCACATCTACCGCGCCCTCTTCGGCTTCCTGCACGGACACGTCCTCAACGAACTCCAGGAGCTCGTCGAGAACCCCGACGAGACCGACGACCTGCTACGGCTGGGCCTGCACCGCCTGCCGATCCACGAGTTCCCCCTGCTCCGCAGTCTCGCCTCGGTCCTGGCCTCCTACGACGGCGCCGCGGAACTCGAACGCGGTCTCGACATCCTCCTCAGCGGGCTCAGGTCATCCATGACTACCGCGATGTGACGGCAGTACATGTCGCGGGAGCCATGATGTGGCGACGGCGGCGGGCCGCTCGCCCCGGACCGGAGTTCGTACGGCGCCGGTCAGCTGTGCGTCGGGGTCGCCCTGGCCTCGTGCTCCTGCGAGGGGCCGTTAGCCGGCCTGGCTCGTGCCGAGGTGATCTCCTGTTCGGCCGCCGACCGACCGAGCCAGGAGGCGCCGTCGAAGGACTTGCCGGGTTCCAGGTCCTTGTAGACCTCGAAGAAGTGCTGGATCTCCCGGAGGTCATGGGGGAACACGTCGTCGAGCTCGTGCAGGTGGTTCATACGGGGGTCGGTGGCCGGGACACACAACACCTTGTCGTCCTCGCCCCGCTGGTCGTTCATGCGGAACATCCCCAGCGCACGGCAGCGGATCAGGACCCCCGGGAAGGTGGGTTCGCCGCCCAGGACGAGTGCGTCCAGCGGTTCACCGTCCAGTCCGAGAGTGCCCTCGACGTAGCCGTAGTCGGCCGGGTAGCGGGTGGAGGTGAAGAGCATCCGGTCCAACCGGATGCGCCCGAGAGCGTGGTCCATCTCGTACTTGTTGCGGCTCCCCTGGGGGATCTCGACGACGACAACGAAGTCCATGTCCCGCTCCTGCCGACGGCACGGATCAACGGGCGAGGCTGAGCCGCCCTCGACGCCTCACCGCGCAGCCGCGGAACACCGGCGCACCATGACGGCCGACTCCAGGCTACGGCCGGGGTTCCCCTGCCGACGGGGCGACACCGCGCGGAACGGAAAAGCCGGCCCGGTCGGCAGCCGGGTACCGCCGATCGCCCCCTTCGGCCAGGACAGCGCCCGGTTAGCATGGACTTGAGGGGATGACGCACACGACGGCAGACGCGGTGCGTCGTCTGCCCCACCCGACGGCACATCAGGACGCGCCACCGCCCACCCTGCTCCCAGCCTCCCTGGCCAGGACACCCCGAGCGTCTCGAAGCCGGGAGCGACCCCGCGCACCAAGGGAGACCCTGATGGCGTCCACCCTCGACAAGTCCCCGGACCGTCCCCACGCCTCCGACGTCATGGTCCCCGCAGATCTCCAGGTCAGCGACCACACCGCCGTCGACAAGGCGCTGGACATCCTGCACAGCGCCCACGTGGAACACCTGCTCGTCCGCGGCGACGACGGCCGCTGCGTCGGCCTCGTCACCAGGGACGACCTCAGCGGCTACCTGTCCCAGCCCTGGTACAGCCAGCACACCCGGCTGCGCGACCTCGTCCGCCCGCTCGAGCCCTTCGCGCACCCCGACACCCCGATCGACGCCGTCGCCAACGCCATGCGCGAACACGACGCCCACGTCTGGCCGGTCGTCGACGCCGACGGCTTCGCCCTGGGCGTCATCACCGCCGAGCAGCTCAGCAGCTGACCGACCGACCGTCCGGACGGCGGGTCGCGGAGAGGAGACGTCGTGGCACACGCGGATCGGCGATGAGGCCTCGGATCGTCGCGGGGACAGGCCACCGGGCCCTGGCGCAGGCCGTCGCGGCAGCGCTCGGCACCGAACCGGTGGCCTGCGAGACCGATCGTTTCCCCGACGGCGAACTGCGGCCCGTGGTGGGCGACGTGCAGGGCGCGGACCTGTACCTGATCCAGCCCACGGGGCCGCCGGTGAACGACAACCTCGTGGAACTGCTGCTCCTGCTCGACGCGTGCCACCGGGGAGGTGCGCGCAGACTCACCGCGCTCGTGCCGTACTTCGGCTACGCCCGGCAGGACCGGCGCACCACCGCCGGGCAGCCGGTCGGCGCCCGCGTCGCCGCCGACCTGCTGGTGGCCGCAGGTGCCGACCGACTGGTCGTCATCGATCCGCACACCGCCGCGCTCGAGGCGATGTGCGGCGTCCCGGTCGAAGTGCTCACCGCCGTGCCCCTGCTCGCCGACGCGCTGGGCCAGGAGCTGTCCCGCGCCGCCGTGCTGGTCGCACCCGACCTCGGCGCGGTCAAGCTCGTCGAGCACTACGGCCGCCTGCTGCGCCTCCCCGTGGCCGTTGTCCGCAAGACACGTGTGTCCGGCACGCAGGTGCTGGCCGAGGAACTGGTCGGGGGTGTCGCGGAGCGACCTGCGGTGATCATCGACGACATGATCAGCACCGCAGGCACCGTCGAGACGGCCGTGAAGGTCCTGCTGGCCCACGGCGCCGTCGTCGACATCACCGTGGCCACGACCCACGCCCTGCTCGTCGGCGGCGCCCGGGACCGGCTCCAACGGCTTCCGATCCGCCGTCTGGTCGTCACAGACACCCTTCCCGTGGAGTCTGCCGGAGGGTTGCCGCTCCAGGTGTGCTCCGTGGCTCCGCTGCTCGCCGATGCCGTCGACCTGCTGCACGGCGACGAGCCCGCCGTGGCGTCCCCGGTCCAGGGTGGGGTGGGCGGCAGCCGGGTGTACCCGGGGTGACCTGGGGTGGGTCGTCTCGCGCATCCGCGGCGAGCCGCGCAGGCTGGGGTGCATGACGATGGACATCGACCTGGAGGCCCTGACCGACCGGATCATGGACGATGCCCGCAGGGGCGACCGGGCGGCCGTGGAGCAGGCCCTCGCCGCCTGGGGGATGAAGGGCATGGCGGCGGGATTCCTGGTCGCGCAGCAGCAGGACGTCCGGCTGCTCCTGGACGGCCAGGTCGAGCGGCTGCTCGACTATGCGAGGGCGAACGGGGCCACGCCGGAAGCGCTGAAGTGGCTCCAGGAACAACTGGACGGGGCACAGCCCCCGGCCGGCTAGCACAGCCGCGCTGCCCGCTTCCGGCGCCCGGCGCGGGCGTCAGCGCTGGGCCTGGCGCCCCGATCGCCTCCAGCGCCAGCCCAGGTAGATCAGGTCGGCCACCAGGAGCACCGCTCCGATGACCAGGAGGTACAGCAGGCCCTTGGCGACGGCGCCGACGATCCCGAGCACGATCGCCACGATGATCACGAACAGGAACAGAGCCATCACGCCCACCCTTCCGTGCGGGGCATGTCGGTCAGCGCCGTGCGAGTTGCCGCTCGCCCGCCGCGCCGGGCTGGTAGGACAGGCCGTAGTGCCGGAAGATCGCTTCCTCCTCCGTCGCGGGCAGGACGTCGTCCACCCCGATCGCCGGGCACCCCTTCACTTGCGACTTCGCGTAGTTGACCCGGACGTACCCGGGGCCGACGACCGCTCCGTCCAGGGGAACGAAGACGAGCCGGTGACGGGTGGGCAGGCCGACCTGCACCGTGGCCATGGCCGGCGCGTCGGTGGTGGTGTCCACATAGACCGCCTCCATCACGCCGATCTTGTGGCCGCCCGGGTCCACGACGTCCCGGGTGCGCCATTCACGGATGTCCGCAGCCTCGATCACCATGTGGCCCCCTTCCTCGGGATGTCCCCATTCAGCTTGCCCCCCGACTCCGGTCAGAGCCAGTCCTTGCGTTTGAAGGCGACGTACAGCAGCACCGAGAGGACGACGATGACGAGACTGGAGACGAGGAATCCCGACTCCTTCCCGAAGCCGGGGTAGGGCAGGTTCTGCCCGTAGAAGCCGGTGATCGCGGTCGGGACGGCGATGATCGCCGCCCAGCTGGTCACCTTCTTCATGATCATGTTCATGCGGTTGGCCTGGACCGAGAGGTTGGTCTCCACCAGGGAGGTGAGCATGTCCCGCAGCGACTCGGTCCACTCGGTGACGCGCAGGACGTGGTCGTAGACGTCGCGGTAGTACGGCATGAGCGGCTCCGGCACCACCCCCAGGTCCGGGCGCATCAGCGAGTTGACGACCTCCCGCATGGGGAGCACCACCCGGCGCAGGCGGACCAGCGACTTGCGCAGCTCGTACGAGCGCCGCTGCACCTCCTGGATCTGCTTGCGTTCCTCGCCGAAGAGCAGTTCGTCGAGCTCTTCGATGCGGTCGTCGAAATGCTGTACGGCGGCGAAGTGCCCGTCCACCAGGTAGTCGAGCAGGCCGTACAGCAGCAGGCCCACGCCGGGCGCCGGGGAGGCGGTGGCAGGCGCCCGGTCCCAGCGGGCCACCACCTCGTCGAGCGGCGGACCGGCGTCCTTGCGGACGGTGATCAGCGCGTTCGCGGTGATCAGTACGGCGATCTCACTGGTCACCAGGCTCACGCCGTCCGGGGCGACGGAGACCGCGTAGGCGCTGAGGAACTGGTGGGACCGGTAGCTGTCCAGTTTCGGGCGCTGTCCGGCGTGCACGGCGTCCTCGAGCGCGAGCTCGTGCAGCCCCAGCTCCTCGCCCACCGCCGCGAAGTCGGCCGGGTCCGGTCGGCACAGGTCCAGCCACACGACGGCGTTCGGCTCCGCCAGATACCGCGAGACGTCGCTGACCGGGAAGCCCTCCCGGGCGAGGACGCCGCTTCGGTAGAGCCGGGTACGGGCCATGCTCCGACCATAACCGCGACACTTCGGCAGGGCCGGACGCGGCCGACGCCTGCGGAGTGTCGCCCCCTGCGCCGCGAGTCCTCAGGTCCGGCCGTACCGGGTCGCGTCGTCGGCGAACTCCCGGGCCATCTCCTCGGTCACCGTCGCCCGGGTGCTGCCGATGGCGTCCAGGTAGTCCGCAGTGGTGGGACGTGCCCGTTCGCCGGTGTCGAGAGTGCGCTCGAAGACCGTCTGGGCGACCCCCCGGGCGACCTGCTTGATGTCGGCGGGAGTGAACCCGTCGCTGGCGTCCGCCAGGGCTTCCGTGTCGGCGTCCGTGCCCGTCTTGGCAATGTACCCGGTCCACAACGCGATGCGGGCCTCCCGGTCCGGCGGCCCGACCGGCAGGACGTAGTCGAAGCGGCCATGCCGCAGGAAAGCCGGGTCCAAGGCGGAGACCGCGTTGGTGGCGCACACCAGCAGCCTGCCGTCACGCTCACGGAAGCTCACGATCGACTTGAGGAGTTCGTTGACCACGCCGACCGACGCCGGGTCCGCGAGGTTGCGCGTACTGGCGACCTCTTCGACCTCGTCGATGAAGACCAGCACCCGGTCGAGCTCCGCGATCTGCCCGAAACGGTGCCCGAGGCCCGTGGCGAGCCCACCCTCCAACGCCAGCCGTGAGGGAAAGAGCTCGACGAACGGCCACCCGAGCCGGCCGGCCACCGCTCGGGCGAACGTGCTCTTCCCCGTTCCGGGTGGCCCGAACAGCACCACCGCGCGGGGAGGTTCCACGCCGTGCTCGTCCGCGACCTCGGGATTGGCCAGCGGGAGCACCAGGCGCCGTTCGATGAGCCGCTTCTCGTCGGTCATCCCTCTCAGCTGCCCCCAGAGACCGGCATCGGGCACCGATCCCCCCAGCGACGCCAGAACCGCCGAGCCCTGTGCGCTCACCACGGCGACCTTCTCGAAGTACGTCAGGCCCTGGTGGGGGGAGAAGCCCGAGTTGCCCAACGCCGTGGCGCCGGTCGCCTCCGCCGAGAGAACGGCGGCGACGATCCTGGCCCCGGCCGCCTGGAGACGATGCTCCAGTGCCGAGACCAGCGCCGTGCCGAGGCCCAGGTTGCGCCAGGCCGGATGCAGGGCGACGCGCAGCACCCAGGCCCGGTCCCCGTCCACCCGGCCCACCGCCGCACCCACGAGATGCCCCTCGGCCACCGCAACCACGCTCGGATTCCCGGCCTGCAGCGCGGCCACGACCTCCGAGAGACGGAAGACAGCGGGCGGGTCCGCGCCGGCGTTCTCACCGTCGAGCCGCACCACTGCCTCGAGATCGTCCGGTGTGGAGTCACGAACGTGCCACACGGCCACGGTCGGCCCTCGGGGGTCGTGGTCCTGGGGCTTCCCTGTCGTCCGGCGGTCCACGGGTCACGCCGCGGATGTGATGCCGGTCTTGACGAAGATCTGCCGGGCCGAGTCCGAGGCGCCGGCCAGCACCGCCGCGGCCATGGCGGCCTGGGCGGCCGCAGGGTCCGCGTCGGGAGGAACGACCAGGAGCACGAAGTGGTCGTGGTCGCCGCGGGTGAGGATCACCGTGTCGTCGCCGACCGGGAACCAGTCGATATGGACGACCCGGTCGTCGACGGTCATCCGTCCTGGCACCTCGTCCCACGCGGCGGCGTCCAGGCCCACCCGTTCGATCGGTCCCACGGACTCCGTCACCGCCGTGATGAGTGCCGGAAGCTCCGCAGCCAGGTCGCGTGAGCGCGGCCACCAGGCCCCGTCGTGCGCCCCGAGCCGCGACGCGGTCGTCTCCAGCCGCAGGACCACCGCACCGGGCGCCCGCGGCCAGTCGTTCCCGTCCGGCAGCAGCCTTCCCGCTGACGGCGTGGTGGAAGGATCGACACTCATGGGACACCGCCTGTCCGCAACGGACCACCCCGCCCGACGGCCGACGTCGCTCCGCCAGGCAAAGGCCGACGCGCCGGGCCGCTTCCGGGGCCGATTTCACGCTACTCCGGTGGGGCCGGAGTAGCGTGAAGGCTGTCGGGCGTGCCAAGCCCTGCCACTGGCTGCCGTGGCTCCCGGCGGTCGCAGGGTCGACGATCCACGGTGGGGGCGGACCCCGGAAGCCCGGTCGGCGGTCGGCGGTCGGCGGTCGGCCACCGACCGGCCCACACCGTGTCACCTGTCCGTGGGGAGTGGAGGACCTGTGCAGGACGAGCCGTTGCCGCCGCTCGGGCACGCCGACGTCCGCGTCATCGCAGCCACGCCGGACGCCGCGCGCCAGGTCGCGCTTGTGCTGCGCAGCACGTTCGTGAGCACCGAACAGCGCAGCTATCCGGCGGGGCCGGACGGGACCGGTACGAGACTGCACCTCACAGTGGACACCACACGCGCCCCCGAAGCGCCCGGTCCGCTCCCCGACCGTTCGTCCGGCGGCGACCACCCACACCCCGGCGAGGTCTGATCCTGGCGCGAACTGTCCCCGTGCCATGCTGATGATCAGGGACCTGGGGCCGGTCCCCTCCGGCCCGGCGCGGAGTGGGCTGAAAGCACCGAAGGTCTTCCGAACAACGGCTGCAGTGCCCCTGCCGTTCTCGGCGAACGCCGACACCGGGCCTGCCCGCAGGCCCGGAGACAGGACGCGCACCATGTCCGTGTCACTGCTTCGACGGCCCTCCGTCACCTTCCCTCACCCCGGGCTTGGTCTCCCCCGCTGCGCCCCGCCCTACCGCCGGATGGCGCCGCGAACACGACACCAGGTCGACGCCCGCGCACGATGTCCGCAGACCCAGCGGAACTCTGATGCCTCATCAGTCGAGCGCGCCGGCAACAGCTACCGCGGCTACGGACTGCTCCCCTTCCAGCACAGCAGCTGCCACAGGGTGCCCGCTCCGATCTGCTCGTACGTGAGCCCGGTCTCCTCGGCCAGCGCTTCGAGTCCAAGGCTCCCGCCACGGGCCTCCGCAGCCCTGGACAGCTGGGCCGCCCACAGCTCCGCTTCGCCGAACGTCCCCTGCTGCTCGAACCGGGCCTTGAGGTGCTCGACCGTGCCGTCGGCCGCCGAGTGCCGAGCGGGTAGAGCTTGCCCAGGCGTCAGGGAGGCGCGGGCGACGCCGCTGTCGGACTCCCAGGCGTTGGTGGCCAGGGCGACGGCAGCGGCGAGCAGGGCGCTTGCGGTCTGCCGGGTGGCCGGGTCGGTGGCCGCCGCCATCAGTCGGGCGGCTGTGGTCGGGTCCGTCTGCGGCGGGACGACCAGCAGGTCGCAGCGTCTGACGCCGAAGGAGAGCAGCAGGAGCTTGTGCGGATCCTGTTCGACGGCGCACCAGCCGATCCGGATGACGTGACCTGCTATCCGCAGACGGGCCGGCAGCGGCTGCCTCCAGTGGCGAGGGTCGACAGTCACACGGGTGATGCGTCCCCAGCCATGGTCCAACTCGGCTATGAGCAGCGGAAGTTCGTGCGCAAGGTCATCGGAGTGAGGCCACCAGGCCCCGTCGAGCAGACCCGATGGCGGGCCGACGGGCTTGAGCGCGAAGCGCGGGCGGGGCGTGAACGGCGGAGGGTCGGGCAGCGCGAGAGGACGCCCGGGAAGCGGCAGTCGGGTCATGATGCGGGCCTGTCCCCGGGCCCGCCGCGGCAGGCCCGGTGTCGGCGTTCGCCGAGAACGACAGGGCATGGCCGCCGGTGTCCGAAGAACCCTCGGTACCTTCACCGTACTCCGCTCCTGCCCTGTTGAGGCCGGTTCCGCGGTGCGCATCGACGCCCGCGGGCAGGTCCGTCAACGGCCCGGTCCACGCCATTCGATCAGGAAGATCGTTGCGTCGTCGCTGGTGCGCCCGCCCCGTGCTGCTTTGAGGGCGTGGGAGAGGGCCCGCGTAGTGGCCGCCAGGCCGTTCCCGGCGCGCCCCACCCGTGCGGCGATGTCGATGAGCTGCGTGCGGCCGAACTGGATGCCTCCCGAGGTGTGCTCCTCGACCACGCCGTCGGTGAAGCAGACGATCCGGTCTCCTGCCTGCAGGTTCACCTCACTGACCAGCGGCTTCTCTCCGCCGAAGCCGACAGGCAGTGTGGTCGGGCCGTCGAGGATCCGAACAACGTCGTGGTCGCGGACCAGCAGCGGCGCCGGGTGCCCGGCATTGACCCACTGCAACCGCCCGGTCGAGACGTCCAGCCGCATCATCTGCGCCGTGACGAAGTGCTCGGGATCGAACTGGTCCGCGATCACCTCGTCCATGTAGGCGTAGATCTCGGCCAGGCCGACGCCCGCACGCCGCGCATGGCGGTAGGCGCCGATCGCCGCGGTGGCCATCACTGCGGCCTTCAGACCGTGTCCCATCGCGTCGATCACGGCAGCGTGCAGCGTGTCGGCGTTGAGGGCGTAGTCGAAGCTGTCCCCGGCGACCTCATAGGCCGGCTCCAGGAAACCCGCCACCTCCACCTCGGCGACCGACATCGTCAGCGGAGGCAGCAGGGACCACTGGATCTCGGCAGCGACGCTCATCGGACGGCGCCGCCGTGCCCGGGTGAACAGGTCCGTGGACCGGCCGCGTGACGTCAGCAGGCTCGCCACCAGAGTGGCGACCCTGGTCAGTTCCGCTCCCTCCCGGTCGTCGAGGCGGTCCACGGTCAGTGCCAGCACGCCGAGGTTCTCGCCGCCGTCGGTCAGCGGGAGGTAGACCCGCAACCCGTCGACCCCGGGCAACACGACCAGGCTCTCCTCCACCAGCGCCCGCCCCGCAGGTGAGCCGACGATCGGCTGTGAGCCCGTGCCGGCGCAGTCGTCGTATGTCAGGGGGACGAGGAGCAGTTGCTCGTAGTCCTGGAGCAGCAGCACGGCGTCCCGCCCGCCGGCGGCGGCGAGCTCCTGCGCGACCGCCGAGGGGAAGAGCCGCGGCTGCACGGCGGCCGCACGATCCAGGAGACGACCCAGCAGGTGTCCGCCGAACCTCCCCGCGCCCCTGGCCTCGGGCGCGACCCGATCTCGCTCACGCTCCTCCATAAAGCCATCCGACCACGCATTCCCGGTGACCGCGCCTGCTACCAGGACACGTCACGCGCACGGGTCAGGCAGGAGTAGCTGGGCCCAGCCGGATTCCGTGCTGGCCGTCTGCTGGCAAGGTCTCAGCTCTGGTCATCGGTCTCTCTGGGAGCGCGCTCCAGGGCGGTACGGCAGCGCGGACACAGCTGACTGACTTCTTCGCAGTCAGCATCGGTCATCGGGCGCACCTCTGCGATAGATGACAACAGTCTGTGGCAGAGGGCGGCGCCGTTGGCGTCTGGGACGATGTGCCACAGTACGGCGGTGGCGACTCCGTACTCGGCCCTCAGCGTGGTCATGGCCGGTGGCCTGCGTCTCCTCTTTCTTGGCGCACACGGGCGTGGGCGGAGCGGATGAGTCGTTGCTGGGGTTCACTCAGTCCGCACAGGCCGGTCATGGTGTCACCGGGGATGTCATGGGTGCCGCAGATGGCCAGGGCGCCGTGGATCGGCGGTTCGGGGCTGCCGAAGGCGGCCATGAGCGCCTGGCCGACCGGGTTGGGTTGCCGGCCGGAGGAGAGGGAGCCGTCCTCTGTGTAGCCGCACAGCCCTTGGGCTCTGCCCCGGGCGCGCAGGATGGTGAAGGCGACGGTGCTGGCGTGCGCGGCGTTGGGGTCGTTGAGCATCGCACGGGTGTCGCCGTCACGGAAGTGCAGCCGTCCGTCGGGATCGATGAGGGCATAGATGCCAGGCATGGCGAAGTGTCCTCCTGTTCCAGGAGGTGTGGGCGCCAGTTCCAGGCGCGGTGACGTGCCCTCCCGTGCGCTGACCTCGACGTCGGTGTCGTCGGCTTTGGTCCAGGGCAGCTCGGCCTCGACGAGGGAGGCGTATCCGGTCTCGTGCGTCTCGGTCGCGGTCGGCCAGACTCAGCGGAGGTCTGGGTCCAGGATCCACTCGAAGAGGTCGTCGAACTCGGCAGCGATCGGCTGGCCTCAGCCTACCCCTCAAGTCCACGACAGCCACGCCGGACGCCAGGTGATCAACCTGGCGGCACGTGCACGGACAAGGCCACGTAACGGTGAGTAGCACACTCGCCGCCTTCAACAGCACCGGCCAGGAGGCAGCCTCGTCTCAGCTTCCAAGACACCGTCGTCGCGGACACGCCTCCCAACCCTGGGGACCAATTGGGGACCACACACTCCGCACGCTGGACAATGAGGTGTTTTGTGAGGCTCTCGCTGGCCTGCGGAAAACGCGGTCGGGACGACAGGATTTGAACCTGCGACCCCTTGACCCCCACGGAGGCAAATCGATTTGAGCTGGATCAGCTGGTTCCGGCACCCGGCCGTAGCTCCGGGCTCGACACCAAGCACCCGGTACGGGTCCGGTGGCAGCCGGGGTGGTTCGCGCGTCATGGCCGGCTCCGGCCCCCACCGGTGGCTTGCTCTTGCGTGCGGAGCGGCGGGCTGCGGACCGTGCCCTCAGCCCACGCCGGGACCGTCCGGTGGTCACCGGTCGGCGACCGGCCGCAGGGAGGGGCCAGGCGCCGCTGGCCGCGCTGATGCTGCTGCGCCATGTGCGCGAGGAGATCGCCGGCTGGGAGACCGGCCTGATCGAGACCGCCCGCGGGGCGGGCGCCACCTGGGCCGATCTGGCCGAACCGCTCGGCGTGCAGAGCCGCCAGGCCGCCGAGCGCCGCTACCTCCGGCTGCGCCCCAACGCCGACGCCGGCACCGCGGCGGGCAGCACCGGCGAGCAGCGCGTCCAGGCCGCCCGCGACCAGCGCGCCGCCGACCGCGCCGTGACCGGCTGGGCCCGCGACAACGCCGCCGACCTGCGCCGCCTCGCCGGACAGATCGGCGCCCTCGACGACCTCACCACCAGCGCCGCCCCCGCCATAGAGCGCCTGCTGGACGCGCTCGGCGACAACGACCCAGCCCGCCTGCTCGCCCCCTCGCCGAAGCCCGCCCCCACCTCGAAGCCGCCCACCCGAAGATCGCCGACCGGCTCGACCAGCTCACCGCCCGCACCGACCAGCTGCGCACCGCCAGCGACCGGCAGCGCCGCACCCCCACCGGCCCCTGACCACCAGCGGCAGCTCCGCCTCCACCGCGGGCCGG
Source organism: Streptacidiphilus neutrinimicus (assembly GCF_000787815.1). GTDB lineage: Bacteria > Actinomycetota > Actinomycetes > Streptomycetales > Streptomycetaceae > Streptacidiphilus > Streptacidiphilus neutrinimicus. Next base: position 140,664 of record NZ_BBPO01000008.1, on the reverse strand, counting down.
CATGCCGCCTGGACCGATCCCGCTCGCTACACCACCGCTCACTGACACGACGTGCAGGAGGTTCACGTGCGGCCCACCGCGCTGCTGCCCGCCCCGCTCCTTCCCCGGCGTGGCCGGGACACGGCAGCCTGCCTAGCACCGGTGATCGCGGTGCACGGCGAAGTCGACTTCGCGACCGTGGACCAGCTGTGCCGGCACCTCGAAGACCAGGCGGCACACCACCGGCAGGTCACCGTGGACCTGTCCCGGGCCACGTTCTACGACCAGGCCGCGATCGACGCCCTGACCCGGACCGTCGCGGGCGCCCGACGCGCCGGCTGCCGCATCAGCTACACGCCCCCGCACCTGGCGCCGCACGAACCCGGAGCACGGCGCTCACTCTGACCGGCTCACCGCAGACCAGTCTCCCGCCCGTTCTGAGACGGCCCAGCCCGTCCCCGACCCCGCCGACGACCATGACTCCAGCCGATCTCCAGCAGCTCCTCATCGAGCGCGCCCCCGCCATCCCGGGCATCACCGACGCCACCAAGTGCGACGACGACAGGCCCTACGGACTGACCGTCACCCTCTCTGGCGGCGGACAGGTGTGGTGGACCATCACCGGTGCCAGCGGGCCGGCCCCTGCCTCCGCCACCACAGGTGATACCGGCGAGGCCGACACCGCTGCTGTGCAGGTGCCGGACCTGACGGGATCCTCGGTCCCAGTGGCCCACGTCGAGCAGGCCCTGGTCGCCACCGCCGCCGAAGCGGACGATCCGTCCGGCGGCGTCATCCGCGCCGACCGGTACAGCGTCCGCCCGAACCCGCCCGCGGTCCGCTACGGCGCCACCTTGGAGTGCCGCGACGGCTGGAAGCTCTTCCTGTCCTGCTACGGCACCACCCCGCCCGGACGCACCAAACCCGAGCAGCCCTACCAGCCCCTCAGCCACGTCTGAGAACGCCCAGGCCCCACAGCCGCAGGCAGATCAGCCCCCCGACGCAGGCGCCCCCGAACCTGCTACTCGACCCGACCCTTTCCACCCCTCTCACCTCAAGGAGCACCCTTCCGTGGCCGCCACGACCGAGACGTTGGAGTTCCAGGCGGAGACCCGCCAACTGCTGCAGCTGGTGATCCACTCGATCTACTCGAACAAGGACATCTTCCTGCGCGAGCTGATCTCCAACGCCTCCGACGCCCTCGACAAGCTCCGCCTGGAATCCCTCACCGACCCCGACCTCGGCGTCGACACCTCCGACCTGCACATCACCCTCGAGGTCGACAAGGATGCTGCCCGCACCCTGACGGTGCGGGACAACGGCATCGGCATGACCCGCGACGACGTCGTCGACCTGATCGGCACCATCGCCAAGTCCGGCACCGCCGGGCTCCTGGCCAAGATCAAGGAAGCCAAGGAGAACAAGGACGCGGACGCGGCGAGCCTGATCGGGCAGTTCGGCGTCGGCTTCTACTCCGCGTTCATGGTCGCCGACAAGGTCACCCTCCACACCCGCCGCGCCGGCACCGCCCAGGGCACCGTGTGGGAATCCGACGGCGAGGGCACCTACACCATCGCCGACGCCGACGACCTACCGGTCGGCACCACGGTCACCCTGCACCTGAAGACCGCCGACAGCGAGGACGGCCTCGGCGACTACCTGGCCGCATGGAAGATCCGCCAGATCGTCAAGCAGTACTCCGACTTCATCCGCTGGCCCATCCGCATGGCCACCACTGCCAACACCGCCGACAGCCAGGACGGCTCCGAGAGCGACGGCGCCGCAGGTGAGCCCGAGACGCTGAACTCGATGAAGGCACTGTGGGCCCGCCCCCGCCCGGAGGTGTCCGAGGCCGAGTACCACGAGTTCTACCGGCAGATCAGCCACGACTGGCAGGACCCCGCGCAGACCATCCACATGCGCGCCGAGGGTACCTTCGAGTACGAGGCGCTGCTGTTCCTGCCCGCGCACGCGCCGTTCGACCTGTTCTCCCGCGACACAAAGCGCGGCGTGCAGCTGTACGTCAAGCGGGTGTTCATCATGGACGACTGCGACGCGCTGATGCCCAACTACCTGCGGTTCGTCAAGGGCGTCGTCGACGCCCACGACCTGTCCCTCAACGTCTCCCGCGAGATCCTGCAGCACGACCGCCAGATCACCGCCGTACGCCGGCGCCTCGTCAAGAAGGTCCTCGGCGCGATCAAGGACCTGCAGGCCACCAACACCGACGCCTACACCACGCTGTGGGAGCAGTTCGGCCGGGTGATCAAGGAAGGCCTGCTCGAGGACCGCGACAACACCGACGCCCTGCTCGAACTGGTCTCCGCCGCATCCACCCACGACCCGGAGAAGACGACCACACTGCGCGAGTACGTCTCCCGCATGAAGGACGGCCAGAACACCATCTACTACCTGACCGGCGAGAACCGCGCCATGGTAGAGAACTCCCCGCACATGGAGGCCTTCACCGCCAAGGGCTACGAGGTCCTCATCCTCACCGACCCCGTCGACGAGGTCTGGACCGACCAAGTCCCCTCCTTCGACGGCCACCGCTTCCAGTCCATCGCCAAGGGCCAGGTCGACCTCGACGAGACCGATGAGAACAGTGACGAGGCGAAGGCCGACAAGGCCCAGCAGGAGCAGGACTTCGCCGCCCTCCTCGCCTGGCTGCAGAACACCCTGGCCGAGCACGTCAAGCAGGTCCGCCTGACCACCCGGCTCACCACCTCCCCAGCCTGCCTCGTCGGCGACGCCCACGACCTGACCCCAACCCTGGAGAAGATGTACCGGGCCATGGGCCAGGACCTCCCCTCCGTCAAGCGCATCCTCGAACTCAACCCCACCCACCCCCTCATCACCGCCCTGCGCGAGGCCCACGAGACGAAGGCCGAAGACCATTCGCTGGCCGAGATCGCCGAACTCGTCCACGGCGCGGCCCTGCTCGCCGAAGGCGGCGACCTGCCCGACCCCGCCCGCTTCACCCGCCTCCTGACCGACCGCCTCGCCAAGACCCTGTAACCCGGCAGGGTGCGGCCGACCCGGCTAGCTGAGCGGCCGGCCGCACCCCGCCCACAGGCCCGACAAGGCCAAGTCGAGCCCGACAGCACAACACCGAACACCATCCCTGTCCCCGGCATCCAGAACGGAACCGGCCGCTTGCCGGCGGCCACCCGACCGACCACGGAGACCTCACACGTGTACGAGTACACCGACCGCAAGAACCGCACCCTGGCCGACCGCATCGACGACGCCGCCGAGCGACGCCCCGCTCCGCACGGCAGCGAGCAGGACAGGGCCACCGCGCAAGCGCTGCTCGCGGACATGTTGCAGGCCGCCGCAAAGCACAGCATCACGCTCGACGCCCTCGACATGGTCACCGACCTGCCCGGCGGCTGCTACCGCGCCGTCACCAGGAGCAGCGACCTGGGCGCGCGCATCAACACCGCCGCCGAACGCCGCCCCACCCACGGCGACACCGAACGGGACAAGGCCGCCGCGACGGCCCTGCTCGCCGACATGCTCCAGGCCGCCGCGAAGCACGGCATCACGCTCGACACCTTCGACTGGGTCGCCGACCTGCCCAGCACCTGCTACCGCGCCGTGGCCCGGCACCGCGAACTGGCCGACCGCATCAACGACGTCTCCGAGCGCCGCCGCACCCCCAGCACCGAGGAGGAGAAGGCCGCCGCAACAGCCCTGCTCGCCGACATGCTCCAGGCCGCCGCCCAACACGGCATCAACCTCGACGCCCTCGACTGGGTCACCGACCTGCCCGGAGGCTGCCTCGCCGCCGTCACCTCCAAACTCCGCACACGCGCCGTCCAGTGGGCCACCGCCAGCTGAGCCGGATGGGCCGCACCGGCGGCCCATCCCCTGCCACCACTCCGGCTACGATCCGCCGTCCTCCTGGTCACCTTGGCGTCCACCCCGAAGCGAATCCCCCGGAGGAATCGGCGCGGCGCTCTGCCAGCGGCGTCGCCGGTGGGGAAGCCGCCACAGCGCACCGTGCGCGGATGAGTTCCAGGGGCGCCGGCCGGAAGGTCGGCGGCAACGGTCCAGGTCCCGTGGCCGGGATCGGAGACGAGCGAGGGGCAGTGCGTGCCGAGCCGGCGGCGCCGCGCATCGCGGCAGCCGCAGCGGCGGTAAACGCGGCCCACCGGAGCGTGGGCACGCATGACGATCACCTTCTACAACAGGGGGCTCATCCGTCTCCTCCAGCATGATTCCCGTCGATGGAGCTGTAGTGGCGCATTGATCGCGTTTCGGCCGCATCCCCACCAGCCCTCCAGCCCCGCTTGTGGACCTTCTGCGTAGCGCCGCACGGCGCGGCCAACAGTGGTGGCGGAGACATCCTGGGGACGTACCACTGCGCGCGACCGTACGATCTTGGGCCATGGACTGGCTTGAGCGAACGGCCCGGCTGCGTCAGTGGACCGCGGGCGGGGTCCGGGCACCGCACAAGCCACTGCTCCTGCTCTACGCCCTGGCCCGGTTCCAGCAGGACCCCGACGGTGAACTGCCTTACAGCACCGTGGAGACAGCGCTCGCGGATCTGCTGATCGAGTACGGGCCGGGCCGCCGGACCAGCCCCGCGTACCCGTTCCACCACCTCGTCAACGACGGCGTCTGGGAGGTGCACACCACCCGCGGTCCCGGCAGCCCCGGTACCGGAGTTCGGGAGCTGCGAGCATCCGGCGCCACCGGCCGGCTCGCCGAAGACCTCCGCACCTCACTGCGCCGCGACACCTCACTTCTGCCACGCATGACCCGGGTCCTGCTGGACCTGCACTTCCCACCCTCCCTGCACGACGACCTGTGCCAGGCCGTAGGCCTTGAACTGAAACCCGCCGAGACCGCCGCCCTGCCCGGCGCGCCGCGATCCCGGCAGCGCGACGCCAGGATGCGCGAACTCGTGCTGACCGCCTACGAGTACCAGTGCGCGTTCTGCGGCTACGACGGTCGCATCGGCACCGTCCCGGTCGGACTCGAGGCCGCGCACGTGCGCTGGTGGGCGTTCGACGGCCCCGACGAGGTCGACAACGGGCTCTGTCTGTGCTCACTGCACCACAAGCTCTTCGACAAGGGCGTCCTCGGCCTCGCGGACGACGACACAGTCCTGGTCTCCCAGCAGTTCGTCTCAACAAGCCCCGCTGGACGGCAGGTCATCGACCTGGCCGGCCGGTCCATCATCGGTCCACAAGCCGGCGCGGAGCGCATCCATCCCCGGCACCGCTCATGGCACACCCAGCAGGTCTTCCACGGACTCCCCCGTCCCCGAGTAGCTGCCGCCCCGTAACGGTGAGTAGCACTCGCCGCCCCCACGGCATAGGCCCAGAGGAAGCCCCAGTCCCAACCCCCGAGACACCACCTTCGTGGATGCGCCACCCGATCCTGGGGACCACCTGGGGACCACATGCCCTGCACCCCCGTGCACGAACTACGCGAATCAGCACCTTGACGCACGTGCACGTCGTGCATAACGTGAATACTGAGGGGAATTGTGACATGGTCACCTAACTGGGGGTCAAGGGGTCGCAGGTTCAAATCCTGTCGTCCCGACTCGGACGCTAGTCCAGAGTCGCAGGTCAGAGCCGGTGTCTGATTCATCAGACACCGGCTCTCGACGTTTTTCGGCCCACTTCGGCTGGGAGCAGATTGGGAGCGAAACTGGGAGCACTCGGCTCCCAATCCGCTCCCAGGTCAATCCACGTTGACCGCTATCACCCACAACGGTTGAGATGCCCAGAAATCTTTCGCCACCGGCCCCGGGGTGCCGCGGGATACACGGCTACATGCGGCACTTTTGGCGTCGCGCCATATGTTGTCGACTGCATGGGGACTGACTTGCGCTCTTAACCACGAGCGATTGAGCGCACCTTCGTGCTCCCAGCAACTTCACCGCACTTCACACCGGCAACTTGGATCATGGCGGTGTTGCTGCGACTCAGACGACCGAGCGTGCGAACCTGCGAGACTCGGAAGGGCCGATCCGAAACCGGGCTCAAGCCACCTGCTGGTACAGGATGATGACCCCGCCGAGGATGCGTGCGCTGGAGCCTGCGCGGCGCGCCCACACAAACCACTCACATGTGCGCCCTCTAGATCAACTCTGCCGACCAGCAGGTCACGTGGGTGCTGCCGCCCCAACTCGTGGAAGGCGCCGGAATGGTGGCGTTCACCCTGGTAGCCTCCCCATACCAACGCGGGACGGGGACATGATCACGGGGGCACGGGTGCTGAAGCCGCTGACGGCGCGGGATCCGAGGATGGTCGGCTCGTTCCGGTTGGCGAACAGTGCGCCTGCCGACAACCTCATCCATGCAGCTCAAGCAGCATGTCGGTACTCATGGATGGCTCCACCGAGGCGGTCTCTCCTGCGTATGTCCAGGCGGGTGATCTGCCCTGGCTCCAGCGGTTGGGCCTTCGCCCTGATGGGTGGACACGCTGATACTGGATCTGCTTGATCCGGAGGAAGCGAGAACACCGCCGATGGCGATGAAGGACTACTCGGACGAGTTCAAGGCCGATGCTGTGGCCTTGTACGAGTCCACGCCCGGGGCGACGTACAAGGACATCGCCGCTGACCTGGGCATCAACAGGGCGACGCTGCGTGAGTGGGTGCTGCGGGACCGAGACCGCCGCGGCATCGCGCCCACCGACGCCCGGCGGGGTGGGCAGGCGTCGGCCCGGGGCGGACAACCGGCTGTGTCTGCCGATCCGGACGAGCGGATCCGGCGATTGGAGGCCCGTGTGGCCGAGCTTGAGGCGAGCGAGCGGAAGCTGGCCACCGAGCGGGACATCCTGCGCAAGGCGGCCAAGTATTTCGCCGGCGAGACGAACTGGTGAGGAGCCGTAAGGAATCAACTGCCGGTTTCGGCTCAACTTAGCCCAGTGGCATGGTAGATGGGCTGCTGTGGCGATTTCGGATGATGTCCTTGCGGTGCTGGATGTGAAGTTCGCGGTGCTGTTGCCGCATCTGGACGAGCGGCAGCGCCGCCTCTACCTGGCTTCCGAGGCCGAGGCTCTGGGGCACGGCGGGATCGCGGCGGTCGCCAGGCTGGCGGAGGTGTCGGAATCGACCGTCGCCCGCGGATGCGACGAGCTCGCGGGCGGGGCGGAGGTGCTGGAGCGGGTGCGCCGGCCCGGCGGCGGACGTCGGTCCGCCGCGGAGCGCGACCCAGGCCTGGTGGCAGCGCTGGAGTCGCTGATCGAGCCGCACGAGGTGGGCGACCCGGTCTCGCCGTTGCGCTGGACCACGGCATCGCTGCGGGACCTGGCCCGCGAGCTGACCGAGGCGGGCCATCCAGTCAGCGCTCCCGTGGTCGGCGGCCTGCTGCGCGGGCTCGGCTTCAGCCTGCAGGGCATGGCCAAGACCCGGGCCGGCAGCCAGGTGCCCGACCGAGACGCCCAGTTCCGGCACATCAACGCCACCGCCGAACGGTTCCTGGCCGAGGGGCTGCCAGTGGTGAGCGTGGACACGAAGCAGAAGGAGCCCATCGGCGACTTCGCCCGCCCCGGACGCACCTGGCGCCCGAAGGGCCAGCCGATCACCGCCCCGGACCACGACTTCTTCGGCCCCGACACTCCGGTCGCCATCCCCTACGGCGTCTACGACCTGGGACGCGACACCGGCTGGGTCAACGTGGGCACCGACCGCAACACCGCCGCCTTCGCGGCCGAGTCCCTGCGGCGGTGGTGGAAGACCCAGGGATGCCTCGATTACCCCGATGCGGACCGCTTGCTCGTGCCTGCCGACGCCGGCGGAGCCAACTCGTCCGACTCTCGCCTGTTCAAGATGGGCCTGGCCGACTTCGCCGGCGAGTACGGGCTGAGCATCACCGTGATGCACTTCCCGCCGGGCACTTCAAAATGGAACAAGGTCGAACACCGGCTGTTCTCCCGGATCACCCACAGCCTGCGCGGCCAGCCGCTGACCAGCTACGAAGTACTACTGCAGACGATCTCGGCCACCCGCACCAGCGCCGGACTGACCGTCCAGGCCGTCCTCGATGAGAACACGTACCCCACCGGCCGCGCACTCACCCGGGCCGAGCGGAAGAGCGTCGACCAGCGGGTCGAGCGCGACGAGTTCCACGGCGAATGGAACTACACCATCACCCCGCCAGACCCCGGCCAGCCGGTTCAGGAAGCTGTACGCGACGACTCAGGGCCCCCGGTCCCGACTGAGGCCACCTTCCTCCTCACCCACCCCGCACTCACCGGCATGCCCAGAGAGGAGTTCGAACAGCTCGTGCTCCGCCTCGAACCGTGCCAGCAGGTCATGACCGACGCCGAGCGCCACAGCGGCGACGGCCGCGGCCGCAACCCCGGCTTCGGCACCCTCGATCACCGCCACCGCAACCTGACTGCCGTGCTCCGCAGCCGCAACACCGTCACCCTCACCCTCGCGGCCGAACTCATGGGTCGCAAGCGCAACGTGCTGAGCTACCACGCGGGGAAGTCCAAGCCGTTGCTGGCGTTCGCCGGACCAGAGCTCGCCAGAATCCTCGTCTTCCACAGGCCCCGCCCGCCCCGCACACTCGACGCTCTGAAGCGTCTGATCGCGGACTACGACAACGAGATCAATTCCGGCAGTAATTGAATTACGGCTCCTGAGCCGCTTCCGGTTCGTCCATGATCACCGAGACACCTACGAGGTGAAGCGGCTGTGCCAGGTCCTGGACTCAACCGGTCCAGCTACTACAAGTGGCTGGCCGGGGCCGGTGCCAGAGAAGCTCGTCGACGCCAGGACCGGGTGCTGGCCGACCAGATCCGCCGGATCCACGCCGACTCCGGCGGCGCCTACGGCTCGCCGAGGGTGACCGCGGAACTGCACGAGACCGGGACGAGGGTCAACCACAAACGGGTCGCCCGCGTCATGCGGGAGCACTCCGTCGCTGGTATCCGCCTGCGCAGACGGGTCCGCACCACTGTCCCGGACCCGGCCGCGACGCTCGTCCCGGACCTCTTCCAGCGGGACTTCACCGCCCCGGAGCCGGGACGCAAGTTCATGGGCGACATCACGTATCTGCCGCTGGTGGGCGGGGAGTTCCTCTACCTGGCGACCGGGCTGGACTGCTTCAGCCGCAAGGTCGTGGGCTGGTCGATCGCCGACGACATGCGCGCCGACCTGGTTGCCGACGCACTGCGGATGGCCGCCCAGGTCCGCGGCAACCTGGACGGGGCGATCTTCCATTCCGACCACGGGGCCCAGTACGGGTCTCGGGCCTTCGCCGACCTGTGCTCGGAGCTGGGCGTCATCCGGTCGATGGGCGCGGTCGGCAGCAGCGCGGATAATGCGGCCTGCGAGAGCTTTCACGCCTCCCTGAAACGCGAGACCCTCCAGGGCGCCCGCGACTTTGGCGATCCCGCCACCTGCAGGAGGACCGTTTTCGCCTGGCTGACCCGCTACAACACCCGCCGCCGTCACTCCGCCAACGGCCACCTCAGCCCCAACGAATACGAACGGCGGCAGCACACGGCTAAGCTCACGCTCGCCGCGTGACAACCAACCGCGTGTCCACCATCACGGGCGAAGGCCCGTTCGGGCACTGCGCGTAGTGGTGCCGCCTGGTTCATGGCTTGGTGTGGCCGGTGAGCGTTGTGATGTTGCTCGAACTCGCGCAGTGCGCGGCGCAGGTGGTTCTCGTTCCAGATCAGCGTCCGGTCCAGGAGTTCGTGGCGGCAGGTCTGGACCCAACGCTCCATGATTGAGTTCATGCGCGGCATCCGGACGCCGGTGAGCACGACCTGGATGCCGGCGTCGGCCAGGATCTGGTCGAAAAGGGCTGGGTACTTCGTGTCCCGGTCCCGGATCAAGTATCTGACGGTGGCTCCGGCGTCTTCCAGGTCCATGACCAGATTCCGGGCAGCCTGGGTGACCCAGTTCGCGGTTGGGTGCGCGGTGGTGGCGAGGATCCGGACGCAGCGGGTGGCGTGCTCGATGACCGCCAGGATGTACTGGCGTTGGCCGGTCAGCATGACCGTCTCAATGAAGTCGCAAGCCAGCAGCGCGTCGGCCTGGGTGCGAAGAAAGTCCGCCCAGGTGGTGGCTCCGCGGTCGGGCGCGGGGTCGATGCCCTCGGCCTTGAGAATCTCCCACACCGTCGAGGCGGCGACCTTGATGCCGAGCGTGGCCAGTTCGCCGTGGATCCTGCGGTAGCCCCAGGACAGGTTCTCGCGTACCAGGCGCAGAATCAGAAGTCGGACCGAGCGGACCGTGGGCGGGCGCACGGGCCGCTTCGGCCTACAGGAGCGCGCGTGGCGCCGCCGCATGAGATCACGATGCCAGCGCAGCACCGTGTCCGGGCGGACGAGCAACCTCAGCCGACGCAGCAACTCCCGAGGCAGCGGCACCAGCAAGCGCGGCGAGGACCGCGCGGTCCTCCGGAGTGAACGTCACCCTGTTCCCGCCGAGCTGTCGTTCAAGGTCGGCGATCTGGTGGCGCAGAACGAGGATCTCCACGTCCTTCTCGCGGTCGCTCATCGGCAGCAGTCGCAGGGCGGCGAAAGCATGGGAGACGGCAAGGTAGGCAAGACGCAGCAACACGAGTGATCATCTTGCCGTAACCCCCAGCAGCCTCTGACCTGGGCGGACGACATTCTCGGCAGGCGCAGTTCTCCCGCGCCAGCCGCAGGACCAGGCGGCGGACCGAGACGACGGTCCGTGGACGCCCCGGCCGACGGCGGGCACTCGCGCGAGCGTGTCGACGGCTGATCAGGTCACGGTGCCAGCGCAGGACCGTGTCCGGGCTAACCAGGAGCCGAAGTTGCCGCAGCGTCCGTCTCGGCAGTCCTGACAGCAGGGCCGCCAGGAACGCCCGGTCCTCCGGCCGGAACCTCGGACGCTCGTCACCGAGCTGCCGGCGTAAGACCGAGAGTTGGTGACGCAGGGCCAGGATCTCGACATCCTTCTCACGGTCGCCCATCGGGAGCAGACGCAGGGCCGCGAAGGCCTGGGAGACCGCGAGATACGCGAAACGCACGAGCACGAGACACGATCATGCCGCGCGGCAGATGCCCTAGTGCAAGGCGGCCGTGACCTGCATGGACGCAATAATCGGCACCCACAGCATCAGCCAGGAACGTTCATGGTCTCGGGTTCGGTGACGCTCCGTGTCCCTGGCACCAAAAGTGATCCAGAGCCAATTCTGCGGGAGCGTTGACAGAAGAGATCAATTTGCAATGACCTCAATATGAAATTCATGCATAATATCCAGAATCGACTTAACGAAAGCACGGCCCAGGGCATTGCTAGATGCATCGAAGCTACGCCACTCGATCCTAACGGGAAGCTCTTGACCGCCCTCCGATGAGAGGCAATCTGCCAACGCGTCGAGATTTGACCCAAAGTATCCACCCGGGCCGTTCATCGCCTCCCCCAAGGCACAATAGAATCCTGGCTTTGCAACGATCTTCAGACCATCTAGATAGATAACCTCGCCAGTCAGATAGCGAGCCGCACGGCGACGGGAAGCGAACCATGAATTCTGGACAACGTGCAGCCAGGATGCAAGATCTCCCGCTGGCCGCTCAAACCATTCACCTTGTCGAAGATCGACTCCCGAAGCCCATCTCTGCCACACTCCAGCAGCCGTTGGATATTCGCACGGGCCGCCAAAGAAACGATATGCGGAGCTCGACGACCCGTCCCCCACTAGGTCAATCCGTGATTCCCTGCGCTCGACTCGGCCAATGAAATATTCACCGATCTTCTCCTGCTGGCGGTTCAAGACCTCCAGGACTGCCGACTCGGCCTTACGCCTTGCAGTGCCTGCGTGATGCACTCTCAAGAAGTTGACTTCTGCAGGGCCCTCTTCGAATTCAACGAAGAAACCGCTAATGTCCTCCGCCTCGACGAGCACGTCCTGAGAGTCCTCATCGACCATCCTGTACATCGGAAAGCGTTCCTCAAGTTCCACTGACCAGCCGCCAATCAGCTATATTTGCCAAATTGATGAACTGACGCAACAATAGAATCTATTGCTGCGCCAGTTCATTCGGAATATTTAATTCTACCATCCAGAGTCGGGGAATTGTGGCGCACTAAATTTCTGGATCTTTTGATAATGCGTGGTCGTCCACCCGAATACCCGGTCACCATTGGGCAGCGTCTTCACTAGAATCCTGTCACTGTCCGGCCTGCCAGGAACACGATACTCTTCCGAGCCTGCCCACCAAGGATATTCCCTCCCCGAATAGATATCGTGTGACGTAAGCTGCCCCGATTTAACAAGGTCATACGCTGCGGCAATCTTGTTATTCATTCCCCTGGGCAAGGGATCGGACAGACGCCCCGTCGGGCAGGAGGAACTGTTGTGAACTAGAACTGGCGTCGCACCGGCGAGTACATAGTACGTGTGGAGTCGCCCAACCGTAAGGTTGTAGGTCGTGACGCTGGCCCTGTAACTCCTGACCGCGACTACCTTCGCCGGCAATCCATCTGCGGTGCGGAGCTCGTCTCCAGCTGAGAGATCACCAGCATTGACCCACCGGTGCGCAGTGCTGTCCCAGTAGGGGTGGTGTTGGGTGGAGGTAATCTTCCGGTTACCCGCAGTGGTGTGGACTGTTACGTCGGTGAAGTCCTTGTCCGTCAAGGTTGTGATGACGTTGGTGACTGCTTCCGCCTTGGTCGTCCCAGTGACGGGGTCGGATGCGAGGACCGTGTCGCCGATATGAACGGACTGGATCGGCTTAGTCTTTCCGTCTGCCAGAAGCACTTGAGTGGTGCCGACGAACGAGTTGAGCTGGCAAGAGCCGCCGCCGTCTCCGGTCAGCAGTCGGCCGAGGTCGGCGAGGACGGTATCGCCGTAGCGGGCGATGAGCCAGGCGCCGATCTTGTAGCCGAGCTTGGCGAGAGATCCGCCGAGGAGCGCGCCGATCGCGGCAGTCTCAAGAGAGCCGAGCTTGCTGTGGTCGGCGTTGGGGTCAGCTGCGTTCTGGGCGAGGTTGCCGATGGCACCGGCGAACGCGCCGCAGCGGGTGGCAAGGACCTCGCCTGCCCCGTCTTCCGCGTTCGCGCCGGCGATACCCATGCAAAGGGTCCAGGTTGCGCCGTTGGCTGTAAGTCCGATGAGCTCGGCCTTGTGCTTCGCCCAGAGGTGCGAAGCCTGGCATGAGAGGTCAAAGTCACCGCATGTCTTGGCCCCTGACGTCGGTGTGGAGGTTGGACCGGAACGACCGTCACCGCTCCCACCGCCGTTGCCGTCACCGTTCCCGCTGCCGTCATCTCCGCCGCCGCCGGGCGGAGTGCAGATCCACGCCGGAACACAGGCCGGGGGCTGGCAACCGGGGGCGTAGACAGGGCCGAGGCAGCCTGTCGGGCCGCTGGTTTCGACCGGAATGTTCAGGCCGGTGGGGTCGGCGTGCGTGACGGGGTTGTCGCCGGCGTAGGTGTAGCCGCCGATCTGGTTGGGGTCGGTGGTCTCCAGGACGGGGTCGGCGCTCAGGAAGCGGCCCAGTGCCGGGAGGTATTCGCGGGCTCCCAGGTTGGTCAAGCTGGTGTTGGGGTCTTGGGTGCCGCCGACGTAGCCCTGGTCGCTGTGCCAGGTGGTGGGCGCAGCGCCGCGGGGGTTGCCGTAGGGGTCGTAGGAGCGGAATGTCGGGGTCTGGGCGGTGGAGTCGAGACTGAGGGTTCCGGTGCCCTGGTAGTTGTTGCAGATGAAGGCGTACCCGGTGCCGCTGGCGTAGCGGGTGGCGGTGGTGCCGTCGGGCAGCGCGATGCTGCGGATGCCGCTGACGCTGGTGCCGTTGTAGCTGATGGCCTGCCCTGGCAGGAAGACCGTGACCGTGCCGGTGGGGTCGGTGCGCATCAGCTGGTTGCCGTCGGCGTCGTACAGGTACGTCGTTGGGTTGGTCTGGCCGGTGGACTGGACCGACTGGAGCTTGCCCTCGGGGTCCCACTTGAGGGTATCGGTGCCGGGGGTGTTGGTGGTGCTGGTGGTGTTGCCCGCGTTGTCGGTGGCGTAGAGGCCGCCGACCTTGGTGCCGTCGGGCAGGGTGGTGGTGGTGCTGGACAGAGTGTCTGGCTGCTTGGTCGGGTCGGTCGCGAGGCCGTAGGTGTAGCTGGTGGTGGTGTCACCGGTCGCGCCGCCGACGGCGTGCTGGGTCTGCTGCTGGCGGTTGCCGGCGTTGTCGTACTGCCACTCGTTCCAGTACGGGTTGACGCCGCCGACGGTCGGGTTGGGGCCGACGTTGGTCGGGGTCGCCGAGCACGTGCTGCCGGTGCTGGCGGTCCAGGCTTGGGCGAGCCGGTCCAGGCCGTCGTACTGGAAGCACTGGGTGTCGGTGACGGCGCCGCTGTTCTGGGCGTCGCTGGAGCTGGCGAGGTTGCCCGCGGGGTCGTAGGCGTACTTGATGTCGTCGACGGTGGCCGGGGCGGTGGTGCGCTGGGTGTTGACCTCGGTCACGGCTCCGGTGTGGTCGTCGTAGCTGTAGTTGAGCGCTGCGGTGTTGGCGCGGAAGCCCAGAGTCGCCTTCAGAACCCGGGAGTAGGCGTCGTAGGTGGTGCCGAGTGCGTAGGTGTTCAGGCCGCCGACTGAGTTGGGCAGATCGAAAGAGGTGTAGCCGGTAGTCACGGTCTCTGCGGGCAGGCTGCCCGCAGCGGGATAGTTGATCGTCTGCGGCAGACCCGTGGTCGCCGAGTAGGTGTAGCTGTAGGCGTACGCGGTGCTGCTGCCCAGCCCAGGCACGCTGGTCGGAATGCTGACGCTCGCGCCGGTCGGCTGTCCCATGGCGTTAAAGCCGGTGGTCGATTCGGTGAACTGGTTGCCGCTGCTGTCGTACCGGGTCGAGCTGGTCTCGTGCCCGATGCTGTCCGTCACGCCGGTCGCGTCGTAGGTCCACGAGGCGAGCTTCGGCGAGCTGCTGGTGGGACCGTTGTACTCGAACGTCTTACGGCCAAGCGCGTCGTAGGCGTACGAGAGGGTGTTCTGGTCGGCGTCGACGGTCTTGGTCACGTTGCCGTCGGCGTCGTAGAAAATCTGGCTGGTGCCGGTGTCCGGGTCGGTGGAACCGGTCCTCTGACCGAGCAGGTTGTAGGCGTAGGTGCTCTTGACGCCGCTGTTCGGGCCGTCGATCTCGGTCATCTGGCCGTGACTACCGGTCGCGTCGTAGACGTAAGAGATCGTGGTGTGGGTGCCTCCGGACACCTGGTCACCACTGACGGTGGGCGCGGTGAGGTAGTGGTCGACCTCGGTGGTCCGGCCGCGGGCGTCGGTGACGGTGGTCATGGTGGTGCCGCCGGTCGGCGGGATGACGGTGGTGCGGTCGCCGCCGTAGACGGTCCGCGTCGTCTGTCCCGGAACCGCGATATTCAGGTGCATGGAGGTGTCGAGCACCTGCCGGCCCTGAGCGTCGTAGGTGTAGTCGTCCTGGTTGGGGACGAGGTTGTCCGTCGTGGCCGTGTCCAGCGAGGTGCTGGGGGTGTTACTGCCGTCCAGGTACGGGTTGTTGACCTTGTACGCCTGGCCGCGCGAGTTGTAGAACTCGTCGGTCAGAAGGCGCCCGCCCGCAGGGGTTGCGTCCTGGGTCTGGCGGCTGCGCAGCAGTGCGTCGAAAATGTCGATGCTGGTCTTGTACGCGCCTGACTCGAGCAGCGAGTTGGTGGTGACGGCGCTCGGGGTGGTCGCGGAGACCGCGTAGGCGTAGGTGAAGTCGGCGCTCTGCCCGCTGCTCTTGGAGCGGTTGGGCAGCCACACCGCGGTGACACGGCCGAGTGCGTCGAAGGTGGAGTCGGTGCGTGAGCTGTTGGCGTCCACGATGGTCGTGGTCAGCCCGCGGGTCGGCTCCAGGGTGTTGGTGATGGTCTGGTTCTTGGCGTTCGTGACCGCAGTCTGCGTGGTCAGGCCGTTGGTGGTGGTGTACGCGGTGTGGGTCTTGTTACCCAGCGCATCCCACGCATCGGTGGGTCGGCCGTAGGAGTCGAACGCCGTCGCGCCGGTGATCTGGTACGTGAACGCGGAGTTGGCGGTGCTGAAGTCACTGGCCTGCTCGGTCAGCGTGGCCAGGCCGATGCCGGGCGTCGTGGTCTGCCGACCCGTCGGCACGGACGGCGGCCAGGTCGTGGGTGCCGTCGTGTCGTAGTAGGTGCGCTTGTCGACGATCACCGCCGCGGGCCGGGCGTCGCTGCTGGGGTACGCAAAACCGGCGGAGTCCGAAGAATACGTTCCGCTCGAGGCACAGGGACCCTGGTCTGTCTCGGTCTCGTCGACCAGACCGGAAAGGTTGTTGCTGGTGTTGGCCGGCGCGTAGAACAGACTCGTACAGGCCTCCTGCGCGGGCACGCTGACATCGCCGTGGTCGTCTGTGTACTCCAGCAGACCAGTTGCCAGGTTGTAGCCCTGGACAGTTTCCGTGGAACGCCACGTGGTCGGGCTGGTGGACGTGATCGCCTGCGTGGCATACGTCGCCGAGGGCCGCACGTAGTTGGCGGTCAGCGCGGGCAGGCCGGTCCGGGTGCGCGTCGCATTGGCTGGGCTGACCCAGTAGTCGTAGACGGCCGCCTGGACCGGGGAGCCGGAGGCGCCGTCGTAAGTGATCGACTCTCGCGGGCGGCCCTGGAGCTGCTGGGTGTCCGCGACGCTCGCGGCCGCGCCGGGGACGGTGATGTTCGAGTCGAGGCCCACCGTGGTCGTGCGGGACTTGCCGCCAGGCAGGGTGTCGCCGTACATGCCCTGGTAGTAGATCGTGTCCGTGCGGGTCTGCCCGTCCGCTGTCGAACCGTTCAAGGTTTCGACGCGTGAGTAGCCGCGCCACTGGCCCCAGGTACGGTACTTGGCCTTGACGACCTCGTTGTCGTCGTAATGCCACGCGGGGGTGCCGGTGTAGTTGTACGACGTCACGACCTGGGATCCACCACCGGTCGTGTCGTTCCGGGTGACCGAGGTGACCAGGTACTTGTTGAACCAGTCCAGCACCGGGGTGCTCTGGCCCCATGGGGTCCAGTAGACCGGGAAGCAGAGGCTGGTGTTGGTCGACGGATCGGACACCGGGGTGCAGGACGGGGAGGAGTAGGCGATCTGGATCTGCTCGCCGGTCTCGGTTGTGATGCCCGAGACGCGGTAGCGGACCAGGTCCGGGTAGCCGTTGCCCGTGTTGTAGCGGTTGACCAGCTTCTCGCCGGCGAACGTCACCGGCGGCAGGGTGATCGCCGTGCCGACATTCGCCGTGTGCGTGATCGAGTCCAGCCACAGCGCTGGGCTCGTGCCGTCACCCGGGTCCGGGAACGACTGGGCCAGCGCGTAGGTGTCCACCAGTGAATAGGCGCTGCCCTGGTAGATCTCGGTCGCGATGCTCGTCAGACGGCGCTCGGTCCAGAACGAAGGGCCGTGGTTGCTGCAGGACGCGCCGGAGTCGCAGTTCAGGTCGAACGGGACGTCCGGCCAGTTCGCCTTGTTCGACGCGATCGGGTCACAGGTGGTGGCCACGCATCGGTCGGAAGTGGTGAACTGCACCCGCTGCGGGGCGCTGGCGGCGTAGGCGTTGTTGTTCGTGAAGCCGTAGTCGATGTGGTCCAGGTAGCCGCCGCGCACGTACGGGACGCCGGTGGTACCGTTGTCGGCGCCGTAGTAGTTCGTCTCGGTGTTGTAGTAGTAGGCCATCGCGTTGCCGCGGGTGTCCACGACGTAGTCGAGGTTCCACTGGTAGGCCTGCGAGCAGGAGGCGTTGGCGAACGTCGCGTCGTAGCACGGGTCACCGCTGTGCGCGCCGTACACCGGCTCGGTCCAGGCGGAGTTCGTGGTCGCCTTGCCCGACGACCAGCCGGGCAGGTGGTTCAGGCCGAAGAAGTACTGGGCGCCGTCCGTCGTGGTGATCTTCCAGTAGTCACCGTCGTAGGTCCCGTTCGTGCCACCGGTGACCAGTTCGACCTTTTCGTTGTCGTCCGAGGAGAGCCGCCACCCGGTCGGGGTCGAGGAGTCCTGAACGATGTCGCCCGAGTGGGACCCGAAGGAGACGTGGAGCACCTGGCCGGCCCAGCACTGGTCCTGAACCTTGGGCGCGGTGCCGACAGGGTCGTCGGAGCAGGACACGTAAGAGCGGGTGACCGCGCCCGGGGCGTAGTCCCAGCCGTCGCCGATCCACGACGCCTGACTGTTCGTCGACGAAAGGCGCCCGTCCAGCGACTGCGAATCGTAGGACAGGCCGACGGTGGGCATCAACCCGCCCGCCGCAGGCGGAACCGAGATCGGGTAGTCGTAGGTGTAGTCGCCGCTGGAGCCACCCGCGTTCCAGGAACCCGACGGGTTCAACCCGGTGGCGGAGTAGTCGCCCGCACCACTGCTGTTGTTTGAGGTCGCCGCCAGCACCATCGCCGACGCCCCCGCGGCCGCCATCGGCGACGCCGCGTGCGAGGTCGATGCGTGAGCTGCGGGGGCGGACTGACCGAGCGTCACGTCAGCCGTGACAGTGCCGGCCGCAGCGGCGTTCGTCGAGGCCAGCGGCGTCTGTATCCGGCATGCGGGGGTCTTCGGAGTGGTCAGAGCACAGGCGGGCAGCTCGACCAGGTGCAGGCGGGACGCCCAGTTACCACCGAATGCGTCCTTGAACGTGGAGTAGTCGACCGACACGCCGACCCGGCCGTGCATGCCAGCCGCGGGCCTGACCTGGATCAGCACTCCATCGACCCCGGCGGCCACCGCGGCGCTGTGATCCAGTGTCCGCACACCGACCTGACCGGATAGCGGTGCGACTGCCGAGGCATGTGCCCGCGTGTCCGCCGACGCGGCGGCTATCCACACAGGCAAGTGCCCAGCCTGCGTCCGCCCCCTTGCCGGAGCTGACGCTGTGCCTGAGCCCGCCGCGGGCCATGAGATCGGTGCCGCATGCCAGCGGTTGCCGTTGGTGTCGTCGTGAAACTTCACGGCGTGCCGCGCAACTGGGCGCACCGGCACCGACTTCACCTGCGACACCAGCACCGACGGCGGACCCGACGGCCCAGCCGCAGCAGCCTCTGCCGGTGAACCCAGCACGGCGGCCACGGCCACCAGGGCCATCACCTGCGCAGTGCCCCGACGTGCGCGCCGCAACACCCGCCCCACGCCCCACCGTCTCGCCACAGGGCCCGCCCTTCCGAAGATCACATGACATGAACCGAGCGGAGCGTACGAGTCGTGATCATCGATCAAAAAGACGGGTTCACTACTCCTTCACAAACGTAAGCACATCTTGACGGTGTAGTGAGAAGTTCGCGACGGATAAGGGCGGTTCGTCCGGAGGGTGGGCGTCGCGGACCCGAGGCAGGAACAGAGTGCGGTCAAGCACAGTCAAAGCTTTCACCAGCACAGGTAGCGATCATTGGCGATATATGACGACAAGTCTCCTACGACGCAGGCGGCGAAGAGTGGCCCTACGAACCACCAGGTCCCTACAGTGCGCATTTGAGGACTGTGACCTGGCCAAATCAAGCCGGTGATCAGCGGGGGGTTCCTTCTTCGTGGGTTCCGGCATGCGTCGGGCACGGTCGCTGCTCTTCGCCGAGTCGCCCGAGTGAGTCGACGGGCGCCCGACCCCTTGAATGGAACACCTGTTGTCCTCATCACCGTTTGCTGCGGCCCGCTGCCGCGCCAGAGCCGCTGCCGCCGTACTGGCCGCAGCGGCCTTGGGAGTTGTCAGCCTGACGGCTCCGGCACACGCACTCACCAGAGCAGCCAGGTCGGCTCCCCCCACGAGACCGGTCACGTCCGCCAAGCCGACTGCGACGCCCGAAGCGATCGCCGCCGCCCGGCGTGCGGCGAAGGCGAGTGGGAAGCCCGTAGTGATTGCGTCCATGACCACCGCAACCACGCAGACCGCAGTCAACCCCGCAGGCCGATTCATCCTGACTGAGAGCGCACTCCCGGTGCGCGTGTTCAGGTCGGGCCACTGGGCAGCGATCGACCCGAGCCTGCACCGCAACGCGAACGGCACCTTCAGCCCGGGCGCGGTCGCCAACGACGTGACCTTCTCCGGTGGCGGTACCGGTCCGCTCGCCAGCCTCGTCCACGACGGACAGCCCCTGTCGGTGACCTGGCCCACCGTCCTGCCCAAGCCGCAGGTCGTCGCCGACACCGCGACCTATGCCAGTGTTCTGCCGGGCGTCGACCTGAAGGTCACCGCCGACAGCCAAGGCGGTTTCAGCGAGGTGCTGGTCGTCAAGACGGCTCAGGCCGCAGCCAACCCGGCTTTGCGCACGCTGACCCTCACCACCTCCACGCCCGGCCAGACCGTTTCCGCCGACGCGCAGGGCAACTTGGTCACCCGCGACCGCCACGGGGCCCCGGTCTTCTTCGCCCCCGCACCGACCATGTGGGACTCCACCACCGCCACCCGGGCAGCGCACAGCGCCGACCAGCCTGCTGGCCTGAACTACCGCGAGGCTGACCCGGGGGCCCGCAGGGCGAGGATCGCCACACACCTGCTGTCCGGGCACCGCATCGCACTCACCCCGGATGCCTCACTGCTGACGGGGAAAAGCACACACTTCCCGGTCTTCATCGACCCCAACTGGGACACAGCGAAGAACAACAGCCCCGGCTACTTCGAGGCGCAGCAGGGCTGCCCCGGCTCCGCCGGCTCGTACGACAACACCACCTACGAGACCTACGGCGACGGCGTCGGCTACAACGGCTGGTACGGCTGCACCGGTATCGAGCAGACGTACGTCCAGTTCACACTGCCGTCGAGCGTCTACGGCACCGACATCCCGACCAGCACCCCGGGTGGCTACGGCGCCACCCTGAAGTTGGCCGAGGAGTACACCGCCTCTCCCTCGGACAGCGCCACCGTCGGCGTCTACCTGGCCAGCTCTACCTTCGGCAGCAGCGCCGACTGGAGCAACCGGCCCGGATACGGCTCCAGCCCCCTGGACAGCAAGTCCGTCGGCCCGGTCACCAGCACCAGCGCCCCCACGGCGGGCTTCGACGTCACCAGCGCCGTCAAGAACGCCAGGCAGGGCGCCACCCTCGCCTTCGCGATTCGCGGCGACGAGAACACCAGCGACCAGGACTACTTCAAGCGCTTCTACGTCAAGGGCACCAACACCGTCCCGAACCTGGTGATCCAGTACAACGCCTACCCCAAGGTCGCCTCGGCCTACACCAGCCCTGGCACCACCTGCAACACCCCTACCACCCCGCCGTTCTCCAAGATCGGCAACACGTCGATCACGCTGAAGGCGCAGCTCAGCGACTCCGACCCGGGCCAGCCGCTGACTGCCAACTTCACCCTCTCCCACTACAACGGCGCCCAGATCAGCACCTACACATCCGGCGGTACCGGTGGCCTGGCGTCCTGGCCGATGAGCAGCGCCCTACCCTCCGGTGACTACACCTGGACCGTCCAGGCCTACGATTCAATCGACCTATCCAAGTCGGTGACGACCTGCCACTTCACCGTGGACACCTCCCTGCCGCCCACGCCCATCGTGACGTCCTCGGTCTTTCCCCAGAGCGACCAGACAACAGGGCCCGGCGTCACCCCGGTGGTAAAGAATCCCGCGCGGACCTCGGGCGGCACGAACGACTTCTCATTCGACCCGAACGGCAGTACCGACGTCGCCAAGTACGCCTATTCCTGGGGATCCCCGCCGCCCACCGTCAACCCTCCGCTCACCCTCACCGCTACCGGTGGCACCGGCCCGACCCTGGTGACGCTGACCCCGCCGTCCACCGGCCCCAACGTCCTCTACGTCCGCGCGATCAACTCCGTCGGCAACATCTCCGCGGACGTTGGCAACGTGGACGTGTGGACGGATTACACCACGCCGAATGTGTCCAGCGACGGTGACTTCAACAACGACGGTTCGCCGGACCTGATCGGCGTCGGCAGCTCCAGCAACCCCGGCCTTTGGCTCTACGAGGGCAACGCAGACGGTACCCTGGCCGCGCCGATGCAGATCGGTGACAAGGGCACCCTGGGCGGCTCTGGCAAGCCCTCCGACTTCAACGGGACCCTGGTCACCCACGGCGCCTTCGTCACCAACACCAACGGTCAAACGCCCCAGAGCCTGCTCGTCAGGACCGCCACCGGCACGCCCATGATCTACCAGGGCACCGGCGACACCGGCAACGGTTCGATCTTCAGCCCGGATGCCACCGGCGACAACCCTCCGCTCCCCGTCAGCCTCGTCGCCCCCGACGGCGGCACCGGCACCCCGACCCCCGACTGGTACCAGAACCAGCAACTCGTCTCTGTCGGCGCCACTCAGTCCGACTACTCCGGCGCCTGGGTCTACCCAAACGACAACGCCTCCACCGCAGCCAGCCCCGACATGTGGGCCATCCAAGGCGACGCCCTCGGCTACTACCAGGCCACATCGACCACGGCCGCCTACCACCCGTTCACGATCATCTCGCCCAACGGCTGGTCCGGTAAGACCATCATCAGCGCCGGCGTCGTAAACGGCCTCCCGGCCCTGTGGTCGGCGGACAACACCACCGGCGAACTCGACCTGTGGACCAGCACCAGCGCCGATGGCAGCGTTGCTGCGGGAAGCCCGCCGGGTCCGAACAATCCTCACAGCGTCAAGACGGTGATGGCCTCGACCGGCTACGCCACGAGCAACTACACGATGCTGGCCTCCGCTGGAGACACCGGCCCGGGCGGGTGCCCGCAGCTGTACGGGATCGCGGCATCCAGCAGCGAGATCAACCTGATTCCCTGCGCCTCTACCACCGCGCTCGGCACCACCGTCAAGGACGCCCTCGTCAAGGGCAGCAGCCTGCAGGCATTGGACGCCGACTCCACCACCTCCTTCAACGGCGCCACGGTGCTCGGCCAGGTGTCGGGCGACTTCAACGGCGATGGCAAGAGCGACATCGCCCATCTCCTCAGCTACGGCAACGGGCACCTGGCCCTCGAGGTCATACCCGCCGACAGCAACGGCGATGGCGGCTTCAGCACACCACACCTGGTCTG
This sequence comes from Streptacidiphilus neutrinimicus, assembly GCF_000787815.1. GTDB lineage: Bacteria > Actinomycetota > Actinomycetes > Streptomycetales > Streptomycetaceae > Streptacidiphilus > Streptacidiphilus neutrinimicus. The sequence goes on along the minus strand of NZ_BBPO01000008.1, from coordinate 117,795 downwards.
GGACGGCCCGAGCGCCGGTGCGAACACCAACTTCGTCTACCTGTCCGCGGGCGACTTCAACCACGACGGCAAGACCGACCTCGCCCTCTTCTACAACTACACCGACAACAACAGCTATCACGACGCGATCTACACTCTGACCGCCGACCCCGGCGGCAGCGGCTACTTCGCCGCACCAGTTCTGGTCTGGAACAGCACGACCTTCGGACCGAACACCCAGATGATGACCGCCGGAGACTTCAACGGCGACGGCGAGGCCGACCTCGCGCTCTTCTACCACTACACCGACTACAGCGGGAACCACGTCGCGATCCTGACCCTCACCGCCCACTCGAACCGCGACGGAGGATTCGCGGGCCCGACCACGGTGTGGAGCAGCACGAGCTTCGGCCCGAACACCAAGTACATGGCCGCCGGAGACTTCAACGGCGACGGCAAGAGCGACATCGCCCTCTTCTACAACTACACCGACAACAACGGCTACCACGTCTCACTGTTCACCCTCACAGCCGATGCAAACGGTGACGGCGGCCTCGGGATCCCCGCCAACATCTGGAACAACACTGACTGGGGACCGAACACCAAGATGATGGCCGTCGGCGACTTCAACGGGGACGGCAAAGCCGACATCGCCCTCTTCTACAACTACACCGACAACAGCAGCTACCACGTGGCGATCTTCACCAGCAGCGGAAGCAGCGGAAGCACCCCAACCGACGTGTGGTCCAACACCAACTGGGGTCCGAGCAACGAATTCCTCGTGGCCGGGGACTTCAACGGCGACGGCAAGACCGACCTCGGCTTCTACTACAACTACTCGACCGCACCAGGCGCAGTCTTCACGCTGACCGCTGACAGCAACGGCGACGGCGGCTTCGCCGCCCCGATCCGCCGTTCCACTGGCCTGTAGAACCACCCATTCCTCGGCCTCGGGTGGCCCGGCGCAAGCCGGGCCACCCGAGGCCCCACTCACTGGAGCAGCAGCGTGCCAACACGTCAGCGCCACCGGGCCCTCCTCGCGAGCGCCATCACCCTCGTCGCCGCCCTCGCGCCCTGGACCACCGCCGCGGCGCAAGCGAGCCCCACCAGCCCGACGATTTCCTTGTCCGTCCCAACTGCGATCGACCTCGACGGCGCGCCGGGAGACATAACCGTCCACGTCACCAATCCGACCAGCAGTGACGCCTACGTGCGCCTGCTCTTCCCCACGGGCGACGCCGGGCTGACCATCACCGACTCCGCTGGCAACCGGCTGCCCGTCGCTGTGCCGCCCGGCGGTGGGGCCCCCGTCGTCGACATCGGCCGCGAGGACAGCAACGGCAACGGCATCCCCGGAGCGCCGCTGTCCGCTGGCGACATCACCGCGCACGTCGCTGTCGCCTATCCTGGCGGCTCCGTCATGGTGCAAGGCGAAATCCTCGACGGCACGACCGGAAACGTCCTGGCCTTGACGGGCAGGGGCGTCCAGGACATCCGGGCGCTGGCCCCCGAACTCGACTCCACCCTCTCGGCGACCAACGAACATGTGGTTCATCTGATCCAGGGCGCTGCCACCGAGAACGTCGTGTCGTTCGACGTGCCCGTCCCGATGCTCGCCCCACCCACGCAGTACCGCACCAGCCTTACCTTCAGCGCCCAGCAGCTCGCCGCCAGCGGCAACACCGCCCAACGCGTCGTCACCAACCTTCACGCCGCCTGCGCGGTCGACCAGCAGCCCGAGCAGCCATGCACCTGGACGGTCAACGCCGACGGCTCGCTGACCCTCACCTACCCGCTGGCCCAGTTGCTCTCGCCTGCCGTCGGCACGCCGCATCTGCCGCTCGCCCTGGGACTGACTCCCACCTCCTGGCTCCACAGCGGCACGCTGACCGGCACCCTCTCCCTTCGGGACACCTTTGACAACACCCTGGCAACCGCACCGCTGAACCTGCAGATCCAGGCCATCGATGAGCCTCAGAACCTGGTCGGCGCGTTCGTGGCACGTGACACCTCCGGAACGCTGTGGCAGTACCGCGGCACCGGCACCGACACCTTCTCGCCTGTCTTCGGCGGCCGCGAATACGTGGGCCCTGGCTGGAACTCCTACAACCTGCTCGCGAGCCTCGGCGGTCTGCGCGCCGACGGGACCGGCCAGCTCGTTGCCCGCGACCACAACGGCGTGCTCTGGCTCTACCAGGGCACCGGTAG